>NZ_CP040244.1:5836397-6138046 GCF_005517195.1 Streptomyces vilmorinianum
AGTCGAGCAGACGGTGGCAATTCTCACTCGGCCCCTCGGCCACGACCTGGACCCGCCCGTCGTCGAGGTTGAGCGCGAAGCCGACGAGCCCTCCGATCTCCAGTGCGTTTGCCCTGGTGAACCAGCGGAAGCCCACTCCCTGTACCCGGCCGCGCACCCATGCGGTGAGCCGTACGTCTTCGTTCATGGCTGCACGCTAACGGGCCAATTGCCCAAGGAGCACGTCGCCCTCGCGCGTCATGGCGTACAGTCCCGACCGAATGAGACTCACCCGTTCGGGCGCCTCTCGTTCGACAGGCCCCACGCGGGGCCCGCAGAAGCAAAGATCAGCAAAGATCACAGCACAGGTCGTCAGGAAGGCAGAGCAGATGGGACGCCATCGTCGCTCCGGCGCCGCGCCCGCCGCAGAAGAGTACGCGGCGGGTTCGGACCGCCGGCATCAGGGGGCCCGCCGCAAGAGGCGGGGCGCGCCCGTGCGTACCGGACTGCTCGGGGTCTCGGCCGCGGTGGCGGTCGGCGCGGTCGCCGTCGCCGCGGGCCTGCTGCCGGGCGGGGAGACGTACACCGTCGGCAGCGCCGGCTCCGGTGAGAAGCAGAGCCAGTCCCGGCAGGCTCCGGAGCTGACGACGCAGGGTGGCTCGTCCGCGACCCCGTCCGCCGAGCGGAGCACGTCCCCCGAGGCGCCCGCGCGGAAGGCCTCGCCGTCCGCGACGCCTTCGCCGACCCCCTCGAAGACCACCGCCTCCCCGAAGCCGAAGCCGACTCCGACACCGTCGAAGACCACGGCCGCCGCGCCGTCGAAGAAGGCGAAGCCGAAGCCGGCCCCGACGACCGAGAAGCCCGTCGTGCCCACCGAGGCGCCCGCGCCGGTGAGCAGGGACGCCGCCGCCGAGGCGGAGGTCGTGCGTCTGGTCAACGCGGAGCGGGCCAAGGTGGGCTGTGTCCCGGTGCGCTCGGACGCGCGGCTCGCCGCGCTGGCCGGTGCCTTCAGCGAGGACATGGCCGCGCGCGGCTTCTTCGACCACACGGACCCGGACGGCGACACCCCCTGGGAGCGTGCCCGCCAGGCGGGGGTCTCCGGCATGGCCGGCGAGAACATCGCCCGGGGCCAGGCGGACGCCGCGGCCGTGATGGACGCGTGGATGAACAGCGACGGCCACCGCGCGAACATCCTGAACTGCGACTACACGACGATGGGTGTCGGGGTGCACTTCGCGGACGGCGGCCCGTGGTGGACCCAGGACTTCGGCTTCTGAGCCGACGGGATACGACAGGCGTACGAAGGAGAGGGCCCCGTCACCGGGTGGTGACGGGGCCCTCTCCGCTTCTGTCCGTGCCTTACGCGGCGGCGGCGCGGCCGGCCGCGAAGGTGCGGGCGGTCTCGGCGACCCGGCGGCCGAGGTGCTCGGCCGTGGCGAGGTCCGCCTTGTGCACGTCCTCGGGGCCCTGGTCGTTGTTGGACTGAGCGGCGGCGCCGGTGAAGAAGCCGAGGCGGTTGAGGTCGAACTCGGACGCCTCGCTGGAGTTCCAGCCGGGCTTGAGCCCCAGGTTGACCCAGTGCATGCCGTGCTGGCCGGCCAGGATCTGGAAGAACTGCAGGGTGTGCAGCTTGTCGCCGCTCTTGGAGGCCGAGTTGGTGAAGCCGGCGGCCAGCTTGTCCCGCCAGGCGTCGGAGAACCAGCGCTTGGAGCTGGCCTCGGCGAAGGCGTGGAAGGCGCCGGAGGCGGTGCCCATGTAGGTCGGGGAGCCGAAGACGATCGCGTCGGAGGAGTCGAGGAGCGCCCACTCGGCGTCGGTGATCTCGTCGACCTTGATCAGGTGGACCGTGGCGCCGCCGTCGGCGGCGCCGGCCCGGACGGCCTCGGCGAGGACGGCGGTGTGGCCGTAGCCGGAGTGGTAGGCGATGGAGACGACAGGGGTGGTCACGGGGGAACTCCTCATCAGCACGGCGGGGACGACGAGAAGTAGAGCACTTACTTTTCGATAGCGCAAACTATTAGTAAGCGCATGCCGATGGTAAGCGCTGCGCGCGAGTATGGTAGAGGCATGACTGACGACATCGCCTTCGACGTGTTCGCCCGGGCCTGTCCCTCGCGCGGCACGCTGGAGCATGTGACGGGCCGCTGGGGCAGCCTCACCCTCGGCGCCCTGTACGACGGCACGTTCCGCTTCAACGAGCTGCGGCGCCGGGTCGACGGCGTGAGCGAGAAGATGCTGTCGCAGACCCTGCACGCCCTGGAGCGCGACGGGCTGGTCCACCGTGAGGCGCAGCCGACGAACCCGCCGCGCGTGGACTACGAGCTCACCCCGCTGGGACGCGAGATCGCCGAGCGACTGCTCGGTCTGATCGAGCTGGTGGAGGGCCGGATGCCGCAGGTCCTGTCGGCGCGCGAGAGCTACGACGCGGCGCGCGAGACGGTCACGCCGTAGCGCGCGGCGGGCGCTGGCAGCGCGGGCAGAAGTAGCTGGACCGGTTCATCCACGGGCGGCGCCGTATCGGCGTACCGCAGCGGCGGCACGGCTCGTCCTCGCGCCCGTAGGCGTCGAGGGACCGGTCGAAGTAGCCGGACTCGCCGTTCACATTCACGTAGAGGCTGTCGAAGCTGGTCCCGCCGGCGGCGAGGGCCGCGTTCATGACGTCCCGTACATGGCCGAGCAGTTCGGCGGAACGGGGCCGGGTCAGACTCGCGGTGGGGCGATCGTAGTGCAGCTTGGCGCGCCACAGCGCCTCGTCGGCGTAGATGTTCCCGACCCCGCTGATCAGCGACTGGTCGAGCAGCGCCCGCTTGACGGTCGTACGCCGCAGACGCAGCGCCGCCTGGAACGCGGCGTCGTCGAACTCCGGGTCCAGGGGGTCGCGCGCGATGTGCGCGATGACGTCCGGAAGGCCGTCCGCCGTGTTGTCGTGGAGCGAGAGCCCGCCGAAGGTGCGCTGGTCGACGAAGCGCAGCTCGGTGCCAAGGCCGTCCTCGAACCGGATGCGGATGCGCAGGTGCTTCTCGTCCGGGGCGTCCTCGGGCTGGACGAGCAGCTGTCCGCTCATGCCGAGATGGCCGAGGATCGAGGCGCCGGAGTCCGCGAGGGGGATCCAGAGGTACTTGCCGCGCCGGCGCGCGACCCCGAGGCGATGCCCCTTGAGGCGGGCGGCGAAGTCCTCGCCGCCGGCCATGTGCCTGCGCACGGCCCGGGGATGGAGCACCTCGACCTCGCCCACGGTGCGCCCGCCGACCCAGCGCTCAAGACCGCGCCGTACGACCTCGACCTCGGGCAACTCGGGCACGGGACTCCTCCGGAGGGGGTACGAGAACGATGCCCGCAGCCTACCGCTCGGACGAGCGGCCCCGGCTTCCGAGCCCGGACCGGCAGGTGCGGCCGCCACGCGAAAAACGACCCCGCCCGGGGCCCTGTGCAGGGCCCCGGGCGGGGTCGTCAAGGAAAGGGGGCCTCAGGCCGAAGCCTGGTCGGCAGCCTGATCGGTGGGCGAAGAGGTGTCGGCGGCCTCTTCCGCCACCACCGCTTGCGCTCCCGCCTCGACCGCGGCCTTCGCCGCCGCCGCGCGCTCGTCCGCCGCCGCGCGAATCGCGCGCCACGCGGACTCCGCCGCCTGCTGCTCCGCTTCCTTCTTGCTGCGGCCGGTGCCGGTGCCGTACGAGACACCACCGACGCGGGCGGCAGCAGTGAAGGTCTTCTCGTGGTCCGGGCCCGTCTCGGAGACGAGGTACTCCGGAACACCCAGTCCCTCGGCCGCGGTCAGCTCCTGGAGGCTGGTCTTCCAGTCCAGTCCTGCACCGAGGTTCGAGGACTTCTCGATCAGCGGGTCGAAGAGCCGGTGCACCAGCTCCGAGGCCGCGTCGAGGCCCTGGTCGAGATAGACCGCACCGATCACCGCTTCAAGGGTGTCGGCGAGGATGGACGCCTTGTCCCGGCCGCCCGTGCCCTCTTCGCCCCGGCCGAGCCGGATGAAGGAGCCGAGTTCGAGGCCGCGGCCGACCTCCGCCAGCGCACGCGAGTTGACCACCGCGGCCCGCAGCTTGGCCAGCTGGCCTTCGGGCAGGTCGGGGTGGGTGCGGTACAGCGTGTCCGTGACCACCAGGCCGAGTACGGAGTCCCCGAGGAACTCCAGCCGCTCGTTGGTGGGCAGACCGCCGTTCTCGTACGCGTAGGAGCGGTGCGTCAGCGCACGCACCAGAAGGGCGGACTCGAGCTGATACCCGAGCCGCCCTTCCAGAAGCGTGTGGGACGAGGCATTGTCCGACTTGTTGGACTCAGACATTGCGCCTCTCACCAGCCACTCAGACCGAGAGGACCTGGCGCTTGTTGTAGGTGCCGCAGCTCGGGCACGCGATGTGCTGCTGCTTCGGCTCCTGGCAACGCTCACACGAAACCAGGGTGGGGACCGCAGCCTTCCACTGCGACCGGCGGTGGCGCGTGTTGCTGCGCGACATCTTCCGCTTCGGAACAGCCACGGCTACTTCTCCTGCTTCTCGTCGACGCCAGCTTCGGCGCCGCTCATGTTGTCCTTCTCCCCGGTTCCCAGCGAACCGGCGAGTCCCTGCAACGCCGCCCATCGGATGTCGACGGCGTCATGGTGGTGGTCCGGGTTGTCGTTCAGGTTGATTCCGCATTCGGAACACAGACCCGCACAGTCCTCCCGGCACACCGGCTGCATCGGCAGTGCGAGCACCACCGCATCCCGCAGCACGGGTTCGAGGTCGAACATGCCGTCCTCGAGGGGGGTCATGTCCTCGTCGTCCTCGGCTTCGTCGCCCGCGGCCGCCTTGGAGCGGCCCCGGTCGTCGGAGTCGGGGTACGAGAACATCTCCTGGAAATCCACGTCGAGCTCGAGCTCGACGGGCTCCAGACACCTTACGCACTCCCCCTCGGCCGATGCACGGGCGGTGCCTGTGACAAGCACCCCTTCCATGACCGACTCGAGACGGAGCTCGATCTCCACGGGCGCGCCTTCCGGCACACCGACGACTCCTTCGACACCGAGGTCCTTGGGAGCCGTGACCGAGCGGGAGAGCCGCTGGAGGGCACCGGGACGCCGCCCCAGCTCGTGCGTGTCGAACACGAGGGGGTTGCGGTGGTCCAGGCGCGTACTCAGGGTTCTTCCTGCTTTCGGATCGTGAGGGGGCTGCCGTGTTCGAATCGAGAGACGAAGCGGGCAGCATGGATCGCGGGCATACGCGCGACCGAAGAGCCAGGATACTGGACGCTTCGCTCAGGGCCCAATCCGGGCCTGTACGGGTACGGGCTCAGTGCCCCTGCCCGTGCCCCTGCTCGTACTGCCGCAGCTGCTCCAGGTCGATCATGCTCGTGTCGAAGAAGCTGGTCTCGTCGAGCGCGGCGGCCTGCGGCTGGTGTCCCTGGGGCTGCTGGTAGTCGTACGCCTGCTGGGGCTGCTGGTACGCGTAGGGGTCCTGCTGCTGGTACGCGTACGGGTCCTGCTGGTACGCGTACGCGTCCTGGTGCTGCGGCTGCTGGTACCCGTACGGGTCGGGCTGCGGCTGCTGCTGCGCCGGGATCTGCGGGGCCTGCTGCATGACGGGCTGCTGCACCGGCTCGGGGTCGGCCAGCTCCGCGAGCCCGGCCAGATAGTCGGCGTCGCTGGTGTGCACGGCGTTGCCGGCCGCGTCCTGGGCCGCCATGTGCGCGCCGAGCTCGTCGGTGGCGATCCGGCCGTGCAGCTTCTGCCGGCCGCGGCCGACGGCCTCCAGGGTCTTGGACAGCACGGCCTCGAAGGCGCCCAGCTTCGCGGCAATGAACTCATCGGCCCCGCCGCCCCGGTGGATCAGGGTCTGCGGGTCCGCGCTGTACTCGGGGGCGTCCTCGTCGGCGTAGCCGTCCTGGTCGAGCCCCGGGCCGCGGCCGAGCAGCTTCTCGCGGCCGCGGTCGACCGAGCCGATCGTCTTGTTGAGGACGACCTCGAAGTTGGCGAGCTTGGAGTCGACGTAGTCGTCGGCCTCGGCGCGGATCTCCTCGGCCTCGCGGCGGGCCTCGGAGAGGATCCGGTCCGCCTCGTCCTGGGACTGGCGGGCGACCTGGGTGTCGGAGATCAGCGAGCCGCGCTCGGCGTGGGCGGCCTCGATGATCCGCTCGGCCTCCTGCCGGGCCTGCTCGACCATCTGCTCGCGCCCGCCGAGGAGCTCCTGGGCCTGGGCCAGGGAGCCCGGCAGGGCCTCCCGTACCTCTTCGAGCATGGCGAGCAGCTCGGCGCGGTTGACCACGCAGGACGCCGACATGGGCATGGAGCGGGCGTTTGCGATCGTGGAAACGATCTCGTCGAGCTTCTTCTGCACGTCCACCGGGTGCTCGCCACTCTCTACAGCTGAATGAAGACGGACGGGACGACTGTAAGGGCAGTCGTCCCCCGTCCGACACCAGATGACCGACCGTCAGCGACCGTGGCTCGTGGTCACCTCCGGGTCACTGCGCTGTGCGCCGCTCGGCGAGGCGCTCGGTCAGCCGGCCGAGGACGGCCGGCGGCACGAGGTGGGAGACGTCGCCGCCCCAGGCGGCGACCTCCTTGACCAGGGAGGAGGACAGGAAGCTGTACGTGGGGTTGGTGGGGACGAAGAGGGTCTCCACGCCCGAGAGCCCGTTGTTCATCTGGGCCATCTGCAGCTCGTAGTCGAAGTCGCTGACCGCGCGCAGGCCCTTGACGATGGCGGGGATGTCGCGCTGCTTGCAGAAGTCGACGAGCAGGCCGTGGAAGGACTCGACCTGGACGTTGCCGAAGTCGGCGGTGACCTCACGGATCAGCTCGATCCGCTCGTCGACGGTGAACAGCCCCTTCTTGGACTGGTTGATCATCACCGCGACATGTACGACGTCGTACAGCTTGGAGGCGCGGGCGATGATGTCGAGATGTCCGTTGGTGATGGGGTCGAATGACCCCGGACAGACGGCGCGGCGCAACTTGGGTCCCTCGCTCTCCGGTCCGGTCATCGTGCGTCTTCGCACGTAGAGGCGGCGCGACCGTACCAAAACGTTCCCTCGCCGTAGCGACGGGCCCGCAGTGGTTCGAAGCCGGCCGGCCAGCCGAACTCCCCGCCTCGGGTGCTGCGCTCCACGGTGACGAGCGCGTCCTCGCCGATCCAGCCCCCCGAGCGGAGTGTGAGGAGGATCTCGCGAAGATCGTCGTCCGAGACGGCGTACGGCGGGTCGAGGAAGACCAGGTCGTAGGGGGCGGAGGGGGCCGGTCCCGTCACGATCTGTTCCGCTTTGCCCGTGCGGAGCTCGGCGCCGGGCAGACCGAGCGCGCGGACGTTCTCGCGGACGGTGCGGGCGGCGCGGGCGTCCGCCTCGACGAGGAGGGCGTGGGAGGCGCCACGGGAGAGCGCCTCCAGGCCGACGGCGCCCGAGCCGGCGTACAGGTCGGCGACCCGGACCCCGTCGAGGGTGCCGAGGAGCGACTCCCAGGTGGAGAAGAGGCCCTCGCGCGCCCGGTCGGAGGTGGGGCGGGTGCCGTTGCCGGGGGGCACGGCCAGTCGGCGTCCGCCGGCGGTACCGGCGATCACGCGGGTCATCTGAGGTCCTTGTCCTTCTTCGGGGCTCGGTTCGCCTCCGGGGTGGCACAGAGGTCTGTGTCTCCACGATATGGCGGGTGAGGGGGGTCTGACGTCACCCCTTCTCCAGGAACTCCTCCCGCTCCTTGTCCAGGAGGGCGTCCAGGGCGGTGCGCAGCTCGGGGTGGCCGGTGAGGTCCGGGTCGGCGAGGACGACGGCGGTGGCCTCCTCGCGGGCGGCGGCGATGACCTCCTCGTCGTCGATGACGGTGAGCATCCGCAGGGAGGAGCGGACGCCGGACTGGGCCTGGCCGAGGACGTCGCCCTCGCGGCGCTCCTCCAGGTCGATCCGGGAGAGCTCGAAGCCGTCGAGGGTGGAGGCGACGGCGGCGAGACGCCGGCGGGCGGGGCTGGCCTCGGGCATCTCGGTGACGAGGAGGCAGAGGCCGGGGGCGGAGCCCCGGCCGACACGGCCGCGGAGCTGGTGGAGCTGGGAGACGCCGAAACGGTCGGCGTCCATGATCACCATGGCGGTGGCGTTGGGGACGTTGACGCCGACCTCGATGACGGTGGTGGCGACCAGGACGTCGACCTCGCCGGCGGCGAAGCGGCGCATGACGTCGTCCTTGTCGTCCGGGTGCATCCGGCCGTGCAGGACCTCGACACGGAGCCCGGCGAGGGGTCCCCGGGTGAGCTGCTCGGCGATCTCGAGCACGGCGAGCGGCGGGCGCTTCTCGGCCTCGTCCTCGGGGGACGGCTTCTTCTTCGCGCCCTTGCCGTTCCTGCCGTTCTCGTCCTCACCGTCGCCGATGCGGGGGCAGACGACGTACGCCTGGTGGCCGTTCTCCACCTCTTCGCGCACGCGCTCCCACGCGCGCGTGAGGAAGTGCGGCTTGTCGGCGGCCGGGACGACATGGCTGGCGATCGGCGAACGCCCGGCGGGCAGCTGGTCGAGGACGGAGGTCTCCAGGTCGCCGAAGACGGTCATGGCGACCGTGCGCGGGATCGGGGTGGCCGTCATGACGAGCAGGTGCGGAGGCTGCTTCCCCTTGCCGCGCAGGGCGTCGCGCTGCTCCACGCCGAAGCGGTGCTGCTCGTCCACCACGACCAGGCCGAGGTCGTGGAACTGCACCTTGTCCTCGATCAGGGCGTGCGTGCCGATGACGATCCCGGCCTCGCCGGTGACGAGGTCGAGCAGGGCCTGCCGGCGGCCGGCGGCGCCCATCGAGCCGGTGAGCAGGACGACCTTGGTGGCGTGCTCGGATCCGCCGAGCATGCCTCCCTCGGCGAGCTCGCCCATCATCTCGGTGACCGAGCGGTGGTGCTGCTGGGCGAGGACCTCGGTGGGCGCGAGCATCGCGGCCTGTCCCCCGGCGTCGACGACGGCGAGCATGGCGCGCAGGGCCACCATCGTCTTTCCCGATCCGACTTCGCCCTGGAGGAGGCGGTGCATCGGGTGCTCGGTCGCGAGGTCGTCGAAGATCTCCCGGGAGACCTTCTGCTGGCCGTCGGTGAGGGTGAAGGGCAGCTTGGCGTCGAAGGCGTCGAGGAGGCCGCCGGGGATCGGCTTGCGGGCGACGGCGGGCAGTTGGGTGTCCGCGTACCGCCGGCGGGCGAGGGCGACCTGGAGGACGAAGGCCTCGTCCCACTTCAGCCGCTGCCTGGCGTCCTCGATGTCCGCCTTCGTACGGGGCCGGTGGACCTTCTGGAGCGCCTCGGGCAGGTCGGCGAGGCCGCGTCCCTCGCGCAGGGCGGGCGGCAGCGGGTCGGCGAGGCCGGCCCAGCCGGTGGCGGCCAGGGAGTCCAGGGCGATGGAGACGGACTGCTCGATGGTCCAGGACTCCAGCTGCTTGCAGGCCGGGTAGATCGGGAGCAGCTCGCTCGCGAACGCCTTGACCGTCTCGTCGCTGCTGTCGGCGTCCAGGAGCTTGTACTCGGGGTGGGAGAGCTGGAGCTTGCGGTTGAAGACGCCGACCTTGCCGGCGAACATCCCGCGGCGGCCCGGGAGCAGCTCCTTCTGGTGGAAGTAGACCGCCCGGCCGAAGAAGACCAGCTGCATCCGGCCGCTGCCGTCGGTGATCGTCACCTCCAGGCGCTGACCCTTGCCCCGGCCGCCCTTGTTGAAGGTCATCACGCGCGCGTCGGCGACCTGCGCGACCACCGTGACGTGCTCGTCCAGCGGCAGGTCGGCGAGGGCGGTGAGCTCGCCGCGCTCCGCGTACCGCCGGGGGTAGTGGTGGAGGAGGTCCCCGACCGTGTGGAGGTCGAGGTGCTCGGCCATCACCTTGGCGGTGGCGGCGCCGAGGAGGTTCTTCAGCGGGTCAGCGAGCAGCACGGCGCCTCCCCTCGGGGGCACCGAGCGGCTTCCGCAGCTTCCGCGGGCTCCGTGGGTTCTCCGGGTTCTGCGGGTTCTGCGGGTTCTTCGGGTTCTTCAGGGGTTCGTCGAGCGCAGGCACATGTTCCATTGCACACCACCGCACTGACACCCGTCCCGCAGGCTGTGGATATCCGCTGGTCACGTCGGCGCCGCGAGGCCTACCATGACGCCTCTCCCCCCTCCGTCGCCTCCGGCTCCTCCGGACGCCGCCGGCGATGACTGCCGATCAGACACCGCACGCCTCCACCACGGGGAGAACCACGCATGACGCTGACCCTTCAGGCCCTGCGCGAGGCCATGCGGGAGAACGCCGAGCAGCCCGAGGGGCCCGCGCGCAACGCGCGCGCCGAGCGGCTGCTCTCCGAGGCCGAACGGACCGGCGAGCGGCCGGCCGTGATCGCCGCGCTCGGCCACCAGCTGCAGGTGTACAACTACAGCTCCGAGAAGGCGAAGATGTTCGTGCCCTTCTCGCGCCTGCTGGGGATGTGGGACGAGAATCCGGCGGACTTCGACGCCTACGAGACGCACTCCCTGCACTGGGTCTTCAAGTGGGTCTCCAGCGGCATGCTCGACCAGCCGCACATTCCGCTCGCGTCGATCGAGAAGTGGCTCGGCGAGATGGAGCGCCGCTACCGCCTGGCGGGCCATTCCGAACGGGCCGTGCGGCAGGGCGAGTTCCGGGTGGCCCGGCACATCGGCGACCGGGAGCGGGCGGCCCGGGCGTACGCGGCCTGGCTGGCGGCCGACCGCGACCGGATGGCCGACTGCCACGCCTGCGAGCTGCACGGCCAGGGCGCGTGGTCCGTGGAACTCGGCGACGACGAGCAGGCCCTGAAGACATGGGCGCCGGTCCTGGACGGCGAGCACGCCTGCGCCCATGAGCCGCACGCGGTCCTCGCCTCGTCCCTCCTGCCGCTGGTCCGGCTCGGCCGGGCGGAGGAGGCCCGTACGAACCATCTGCGGGGCTACCGTCTGGTGCGGCCGATGGAGAGCATGCGCGATGCGGTGGCGCTGCACATCGAGTTCTGCGCGCTGACCGGGAACGAGGCGCGGGGTCTGGAGATCCTGGCGGAGCGGCCGGGCTTCTTCACCGACCGCGGCGACCCGGACAGCCACCTGGACTTCCTGGCGGTGACGGCCCTGCTGACGGACCGGCTGGTGGCGCTCGGGCACGGCGGGCAGTCGGTGCCGGGCCCGGCGGGTTCGTCGTGGACGGCGGGCGAACTCGCGGGCCACGCGCGCGTGGAAGCGCTGGCGATCGCCCGCCTCTTCGACGAGCGCAACGGCACGGGGCGGGTGGGCGAGGCGGTCCGGGAGCGGATGGCGCGGGCGCCGCTGATGGAGCGGCTGCCGCTGGGGGTACGGGCGGCGGGTCCGGTACCGCTTCGCCCGCCGGTGACGGCCGCTCCGACCGGTTCCTCGGAGGACCTGCTCGCGCGGGCCCGGCGGCTGTCTAAGGAGCGGCACCCGGACGCGCGGGCGGCCTGGGATGCCCTGGGCCGGGCCGTCGCGGCCGGGCGGGTCGACGTGGACGTTCTCGCGCGGGCCGAGCTGGACGACCACCGGGCGATGGCTCTGGAGGAGGGTCCGGCGGAGTCGGTACGCCTCTTCCTGTCGGCGGCCGAGGGCTACGAAGCGGCGGGCGATCCCGGAGAGGCCGAGGCCGCCCGGGCCCGGTGCGCGTACGCGCTGGCGCTGGGCGGGCGGACGGAGGAGGCGTCGGCGGCCGTCGAGGAGGCGATCGGCCGGGTCCTGGCCCTGCACGCCGAGGGTGCGGCGACGGCCCGGCAGGCCGCGGGCGCGCTGCTGATCCGCGTACGGGTCCGGCTGCTGCGGCTACACGAGGCGGAGGGCGGGGGCGGGGGCGGCGAGGACGGCGCGCCCGCCGAGGAGGTCGCGCGGTCCGTGGACGAACTCCTCGCCTTCGCCTCGCCGTACGCCGACGACCGGGCGGTCGCCGACCGGGTCGCCGAGGCCGAGTCCGTACGGGCCGACCTGGCCGCGCACCACGGGGACGCCGAGGGGGCGGCGCGGCAGTACGCGTACGCGGCGGAGCTGTACCACCGGGCCGGGATGCCCTGGTACGCCGTGGAGCCGGAGACCCGCCTCTCCCGCGTCGCCCTCCACCTCGGCGATCTGGGCGGCGCCGAGCGGGCGGCCCGTGCGGCCCTCGACCACGGCGCGGGGTACGCGGGGGCGTCCGGGCAGACCCGCCTGCGGCTCCAGTTGGCCGAAGTCCTCGCCGCCGGCCGGCGGTTCGGGGAGGCCGTGGAGCATGCCCTGGAGGCTGCGCACTGGGCCGACGAGGCGGGCGAGAGCCGTGGGATCGGCGCGTACGCACGGCATCTGCTGGGCGGCTGGCTGGTACGGGAGAGCCGTACGGAGGAGGCCGCGGCGATCCTGGAGGCGGTGCTGCCGGACCTGTCCGTGGAGGAGCACGGCGACGGGGCGGTCGTCCAGACGCTGTGGTGGCTCGGCGACTGCCTCATGGCTCTGAACGAGCCCCGGTCCGCGGCGGAGCAGTGGCTGCGGGCGGCGGAGCTCGCGAAGAAGTGGCCGGAGCAGCGGGACCACGCGATGCTGGCGAACCTGGCGGCGCAGGCACTGCTCCAGGCGGAGCTGAAGCCGCAGGCCGCGGCGGCGTACGAGCGGGCCGGTGAGCTGTGGCGGGAGCTGGGCGACGCGGCGGCGTACGTCAGGACGCTGCGGGTACGGGCGTGGATCGCGGGGGCCGGGGAGGGGCGGGCCCTGATGGACGCGGCGGCGGAGGCGTGCGGGGAGGACGTGGTGGAGCGGGCGGACACGTACGCCCAGACCGCGGAGCTGCTGGCGGAGAAGGACGTCCGGGAGGCGCTGTCGTACGCGGAGCGGGCGGTGTCGGCGTTCGCCGAGGCGGAGGCGGGTCCGGGGGTCCGCGACCGTCGCACGGCGGCGCAGCTGCTCGCGGCGTGGCTCCACCTGAACCTGGAGAACCACGCGGCGGCGGCGACCCTGGCGCGGGGCGTGCTCGCGGAGTACGCCCCGTCGGAGGAGGGCGCGGCGGCCGAGCGCCGCGGCGAGGCGGAGGCGGTGCTGGAGCGGGCGGCGACCTGACGTTGGCGGTTGGGGGCGGTGGATTTCCCCCACCCCGCCCCTCCCCGAAACCCTGACGAGACCGGGGCCTCGGCCCCCGCCCCCCAGGGGGCGGCAGCTTCGCGCCGCCGGGACTGAGCCCCCCACCGGCGGCGTTCGGGGCGCCGCAGCTCCGCGCGGCCGAGGCTGCGTGCCCGCCGGTGCTGTCAGGCGCGCGGCACTTCACGCGCCGCCGGAACCGCGCCACCACCACCGTCGAGCGCCGCGGCTTCGCGGCGACAGGCCCGCACGACACTGCGATCCAGCAGGTTGGTCTCGCGCGCCCGAACCACGGCCCCCACCGCCGCCTTCAGACGCGGCGGCTCGCGCCGCCGGGCCGCACGACGGCCGCTGCTCTCCAGCGCGGCGGCTACGCGCCGCCGGAACCGCCCACCAAGGGCATCCCGCAGGCTGGTCCGCGCCGCCGTTGCCGCGCTCCCCATCGCCCGCAACCGTGGTGGGCCGGGCGGGCAGGCCCCCGGGGATCAGTGCCGCTTCAAGGTCACGGCTACTCCACGCCGATCAAGAGTGCCGGTGCGCCGTGGCCCGCGTGGTAGGTCGTTGTGTCGACTGCCAGGTAGGTGTCGCGGACGTGGCGTTCGAGTGCGGGGGACAGTGACTCCGGGGTGTCGTCCGAGACGATCAGGGTCACCAGTTCGCCGCCCGCCGAGAGCATGCGGTCCAGGACCGTGCGGGCCGTTGTCGTCAGGTCCTGGCCGATGACCGCGACGTCGCCCTCGATCAGGCCCAGGATGTCGCCGGCCTGGCAGACGCCCGCCGAGGTGAAGGACTGGCGTTCGGCGACGGCGAGTTCGGCGTACCGGGTCGCGCCCGCCGCCGCCGTCATCGCGACCACGTCCTCGTCGAAGCGGCGCTCGGGCTCGTGGACGGCCAGCGCCGCGATGCCCTGGACGGCTGCCCGGGTCGGGATCAGGGCGACCCGGATGCCCTCCGCGCGGGCCTGTTCGGCCGCCGCGCCCGCCGTGTGGCGCAGGTCGGTGTCGTTGGGCAGGAGCACCACCTCGCGCGCGTGGGCCCGCCGGATCGCGTCGACGAGCTCTCCGCTGGCCGGCGGCTCCCCCGGCCTGGCCAGCACCGTCGTCGCCCCGGCCTCCTCGCACAGGCCCGCGAGTCCCTCGCCGGGGACCACCGCGACCACCGCGCGCTGGGCCGGCTCCCGGCGCTCCACGCCCGCGAAGTGCGTGATCCGGATCCGGTACGGCCGGCCCGCCTCCACGCCCGCCTCGACCGCCGCTCCCGCGTCGTCGACATGGACGTGGACGTTCCACAGCCCGTCGCCTCCGACGACGACCAGGGAGTCGCCGAGCGCGTCGAGCCGGGCTCGTAGCCGTTCCACGGCCGCGTCGTCCGCTTCCAGGAGGTAGATCACCTCGAACGCCGGTCCGCCCTCCGAGGCGCAGTCCTCCAGGGCCACGTGCGGCCGGTGCGAGGCCACGGGCGGCCGTACCCGCGCCTCTCCCGACACGACCTCCACCAGCGCGCCGAGGACGGCCACCAGACCCCGTCCTCCCGCGTCCACGACCCCGGCGCGTTCGAGCACGGCCAGTTGTCCGGGGGTGGCCTCAAGGGCGGTCCTTGCCCCCTCGTACGCCCCCCTGGCCACCGCCGCGAGGCTTCCACCCCCCTCGCAGGCGCCGGCCGCGGCGCCCGCGACGCTCAGGATCGTTCCTTCGACGGGGTGGGCCACGGCCTTCCGGGCCGCCAGGGCCGCCGCCGCCAGGGACCGGGCGAGGTGGTCGCCGTCACGCCCGTCCGCGAGCACGGACGCCATGCCGCGCAGCAGCTGCGAGAGGATCGTCCCCGAGTTGCCCCGGGCGCCGATGAGGGCCCCGTGGGCCATGGCCCGTATGGCGTCGCCCGCGTCCGGCTCGTCCGCCGCGAAGACCGCCTCGACCGCCTGGGCGGCTGACTCCACCGTCAGATACAGGTTCGTGCCGGTGTCCCCGTCGGCGATCGGATAGACGTTGATCGCGTCGATCTCCTCGCGCTCCCGGCCGAGCGCGTCCAGCGCCCGTACGCACCAGGCTCGGACCGCTGCGGCGTCGAGGGTCTGCGCGGTCTGCGGCAACGGGTGATCCTCCTGCTAGGCGGCGTCTGCGGTGAGCTCACCGCAGCGTAGACCCGCTCGTGACCTGGGCCCGGAGCGGGGGCCGCGGCGGCCGTGGTAGTTTCGTTCTACGGGAGCAGCCGTTGTATGCTGCTTCGGTTGCCCGGCGAGAGTCGGGCCATTTCCCCGGCAAGCCACTTCAGAACTCTGATTCCGGTGCGCCGGATTTCACTGTAAATCTGAAGTCTTTGGAGTGACCCGTGGCTGCCAACTGCGACGTCTGCGGCAAGGGGCCGGGCTTCGGCAACAACATTTCGCACTCGCACCGCCGTACGTCTCGTCGCTGGAACCCGAACATCCAGCGCGTGCGTGCCGTGGTCGGTCGGACGCCGAAGCGGCTCAACGTCTGCACCTCGTGCATCAAGGCCGGCAAGGTCTCGCGCTAACGCCGACGTTTCGTCGTAGCGCAGCCCCTGCGGTTGCCTTGAAAGGCCGGTTCACCTCGGTGAACCGGCCTTTTGCCATGCCCTGAGGTCTTCTCGGCAGTTCTTCTCAGCTCAGCAGGTCTTCTCAGCGAAGACGCCAGCCGTGGTCCACCGGGCCGATCCCCGCGCCCAGCGTGAACCCGGCCGCGATCGCGCCCGTCACGTACTGCTTCGCCTCCCGCACCGCCTCCGGCACGGTCAGCCCCTTCGCGAGGCCCGACGCCACCGCCGAGGCGAGCGTGCAGCCCGTCCCGTGCGTGTGCCGGTTCTCGTGCCGGGGAGCGCGCAGCCAGTGCTCCTCGTCCCCGTCCGTGAGCAGGTCGACGGCGTCCCCTTCGAGGTGGCCGCCCTTGATGAGCGCCCACCGCGGGCCGTACGCCAGGATCGCCGCCGCGGCCGCCCGCAGATCGGACTCCCGCTCGACGACGACTCCCGTGAGCTGCGCCACCTCGTCCAGGTTGGGCGTGGCCACCGTCGCGACCGGCAGCAGCTTCTTCCGTACGGAATCCAGCGCGGAGGCCGCGAGCAGCGGGTCGCCGTGCTTGGAGACCCCGACCGGGTCGACCACCACCGGCGCGTCCGTTCCCGCGAGCAGCTCCGCCACCGTCTCCACCAGCGTGGCGGAGGACAGCATGCCGGTCTTCACGGCCTGGACGCCGATGTCGTCGACGACGGCGCGGTACTGGGCCCGTACGGCCTCCTCGGGCAGTTCCCACGCGCCCTGGACGCCCAGCGAGTTCTGGGCGGTGACGGCGGTGATCACGCTCATGCCGTGGACGCCGAGGGCGAGCATCGTCTTGAGGTCGGCCTGGATGCCCGCGCCGCCGCCGGAGTCGGATCCGGCGACGGTGAGGGCCAGGGGCGGGCTCACTCGTGGCCCCCGAAGTGGTCCCAGCCGCCCTTGGTGTGCCAGGGCGCCCCGTCCACCGTCACCTGCGGCAGCGCGGAGGGGTTGAGGACCTCGCCGATGACCTTCCAGCGGGCCGGCAGCTTCACGTCCGGCGGGAAGGTGGCGACGATGGCGTGGTCCTCTCCCCCGGTGAGCACCCACTGCAGCGGGTCGACGCCCACCGCCTGCCCGATGTCGTTCATCTGCGTGGGGATGTCGATGAGCCCGGAGCGCAGGTCGATACGGACCTTGCTGGCCTCGGCGATGTGGCCGAGGTCGGCGATGAGTCCGTCGCTGACGTCGCACATGGCGGTGGCGCCGAGCCCGGCGGCCGCGGGGCCCGCGTGGTACGGCGGTTCGGGGCGCCGGTGGGCCTCGACGAAGGCGCGCGGGGAGCGGAAGCCGCGGGAGAGCACCGCGTAGCCGGCGGCGGACCAGCCGAGCCAGCCGGTGTACGCGACGACGTCGCCGGGCTGCGCCCCGCCCCGGGTCACGGGGTCGTGGTTGCGCAGGTCGCCGAGCGCGGTGATGGCGACGGTGATGGTGTCGCCGCGGACGACGTCGCCGCCGACGACGGCCGCGCCCGCGACCTGGCACTCGTCACGCAGGCCGTCCATGAGCTCGGTGGGCCAGGTGACCGGGAGTTCGGCGGGGACGACCAGGCCGAGGAGCAGCGCGGTGGGGACGGCGCCCATCGCGGCGATGTCGGCGAGGTTCTGTGCGGCCGCCTTGCGGCCGACGTCGTACGCCGTCGACCAGTCGCGGCGGAAGTGACGTCCTTCGAGCAGGATGTCCGTGCTGGCCACCACGCGCCGGTCGGGCGCGGAGACGACCGCGGCGTCGTCGCCGGGTCCGATCCGTACCGCCGGGGTGGAGGTGAGCCGGGAGGTGAGCTCCCTGATGAGCCCGAACTCCCCCAGTTCTCCTACTGTGCCCTTCACCGCGTCTCACCTCGTGTTGTCGTGCCGGCCGCCGGGTCGCCGTGCGCGTCGCTCCGCCGCTCGCTGTGCGGGTCGCTGTGCGGGTCGCGAGCCGTCACCGCGCTGGGTACCGTCAAGTAGACCGTCAACTTCTGTCGTGCGTACGCCACACTCTGAACGCCTCGGGGCGCGCAGGTCTCCCCGCGGCCCTCGGCGACGCGGTACCGTGGCGTCCCTTTCTCCCACAAGATCCTCGTGGCCGCCCTGGAGGTTCCGTGGTACAGGCGTACATCCTCATTCAGACCGAGGTGGGCAAGGCGTCGACCGTCGCCGAGACCATCTCCAAGATCCCGGGAGTGATCCAGGCGGAAGACGTGACGGGCCCGTACGACGTGATCGTCCGCGCCCAGGCCGACACGGTCGACGCGCTGGGCCGCATGGTGGTCGCCAAGGTCCAGCAAGTGGACGGCATCACGAGGACCCTCACCTGCCCGGTCGTGCATCTGTAGCCCCCGTCTACCCTTGGCCGGTGATGTCTTCCCACCGGCCTTTCGGCCTGCCCGCCGCCATCGCCGCCGTGCTGCTGCTGACCGCCGCGGGTTGCTCCTCCACGGACGCGAAGGCGTCGGTCCCGGTTCCCAGCCCTCCGGCCGAGGAAGCCGCCCTCTGCCAGGCGCTGGCGAAGGAGCTCCCCGACACCGTGGCGGGGCTGGAGCGCAACGATCCGGAGCCGGGCTCCGAGCTGACCGCCGGGTGGGGGGATGCGGCGATCGTACTGCGCTGCGGGGTCCCCCGGCCCGAAAAGATGAGCGATCCCCAGTCGCACGGCATCTCGGTGGACGGCGTGCGCTGGATGCTGGAACAGCCGGAGGGCGGCGGACCCCGTTTCACCTCGGTGTATCGCAAGACGTACGTCGAGGTGACGCTGGACGAGCGGTACGCGCACGACGCGAGTCCGCTCACGGCGCTCGCCGCCCCCGTGGAGAAGGCCGTTCCCTGCTCCCTGGAGTGCGACTAGCGCAGGCCCGTGGAGCGGGTCAGCGCGGCCTGGATCAGCCGGTCGACGAGCTCGGGGTAGCTGACGCCGCTCTCCTGCCACATGCGCGGGTACATGGAGATCGGGGTGAAGCCCGGCATGGTGTTGATCTCGTTGATCACGAACCCGCCGTCCTCCGTGAGGAAGAAGTCGGCGCGGACCAGGCCCTCGCAGGAGACGGCCTCGTACGCGGCGACCGCGAGCCGCTGGACCTCGGCGGTGGCCTCGTCGCCGATCGGCGCGGGCACGATGCCGGAGGCCGAGTCGATGTACTTGGCCTCGAAGTCGTAGAAGTCGTGGTCGGTGACGGGCGGGATCTCGGCCGGCACGCTGGCGCGCGGGCCGTCCTCGAACTCCAGGACGCCGCACTCGATCTCGCGGCCGCGCAGCAGCGACTCGACGAGGATCTTGGGGTCGTGGCGGCGGGCCTCCTCGATGGCCTCGTCCAGGCCGGAGAGGTCGTCGACCTTGGTGATGCCCATGGAGGAGCCGCCACGGGCGGGCTTCACGAAGAGCGGCCAGCCGTGCTCGGCGGCGAACTCGACGATCTTCTTGCGGGCGGCGGCGGGGTTCTGCTCCCACTCGCGCGGGCGGATGACCTCGTACGGGCCGACGGGCAGCCCGAAGGAGGTGAACACCCGCTTCATGTACTCCTTGTCCTGGCCGACGGCGGAGGCGAGGACGCCCGCGCCGACGTAGGGGACGCCGGAGAGCTCCAGGAGGCCCTGGAGGGTGCCGTCCTCGCCGTACGGGCCGTGCAGCATCGGGAACACGACGTCGACCTCGCCGAGGGCCTTGGGCACGGAGCCGGGCTCGGTGTACACGACCTCGCGGTTGGCCGGGTCGACGGAGAGGACGACGCCGCCCTGCTCGGACTCGGTCAGGTCGGAGACGTTCGGCAGGGAGCGCTCGGCGATGGCCATCCGCTCGGGGGCGTCGGCGGTCAGCGCCCAGCGCCCGTCCGTCGTGATGCCGATGGGCAGCACGTCGTACTTGGTCCGGTCGATGGCGCGCAGGACGGCGCCGGCCGTGACGACGGAGATGGCGTGCTCGGAGCTGCGTCCGCCGAAGACGACGGCCACGCGCGGCTTGCGGGGGCTCTGGGTGTTCTCGCTCATAACGCGATGAGCGTACCTTGCGTGTTCGATGCGTTTAAGAGCCCCGGCCCGCCGCGCGCGTCCGGCGTAGCGCACGCGCGCGGTGACGTCCTCGGCGGCGCCTTCGGCGGCGTCTTCGGCGGCGTCTTCGGCGGCGTCCTCGGCGGCGTCCTCGGCGGCGTCCTCGGCGGCGTCCTCAGCGGCGTTCGGACTTGGCGCTGCGCGACATCAGTTCCTTGAGGGCGACGATCGGCGGCTTGCCCTCGTGGACGATCGAGACGACCGTCTCCGTGATCGGCATGTCGACCCCGTGGCGGCGGGCCAGATCGAGCACCGACTCGCAGGACTTGACGCCCTCCGCGGTCTGCTTGGTGGCCGCGATCGTCTCCTCCAGCGTCATCCCGCGGCCCAGGTTGGTGCCGAAGGTGTGGTTGCGGGAGAGCGGGGAGGAGCAGGTGGCGACCAGGTCGCCGAGGCCGGCGAGGCCGGAGAAGGTGAGCGGGTCGGCTCCCATGGCGAGGCCGAGCCGGGTGGTCTCGGCGAGGCCGCGGGTGATGAGCGTGGCCTTGGAGTTGTCGCCGAGTCCCATGCCGTCGGCGATGCCGACGGCGAGCCCGATGACGTTCTTGACCGCTCCGCCCAGTTCGCAGCCGACGACGTCGGTGTTGGTGTACGGGCGGAAGTACGGGGTCATGCAGGCGGTCTGGAGGCGCTGGGCGACCGATTCGTCGGCGCAGGCGACCACGGCGGCGGCGGGCTGCCGGGCGGCGATCTCCTTGGCGAGGTTGGGGCCGGTGAGGACGGCCACGCGCTCGGCGGGGACCTTGGCGACCTCCTCGATGACCTCGCTCATGCGCTTGGCGGTGCCGAGTTCGACGCCCTTCATCAGGGAGACGAGGACGGTGTCGGGGGCCAGCTTGGGGGCCCACTCGGCGAGGTTGCCGCGCAGGGTCTGCGAGGGGATGGCGAGCACCGTGAACTCGGCGTCGCGGGCGGCCTCGGCGGGGTCGGTGGTGGCCCGGACGTTCGCCGGGAGTTCGATGCCCGGGAGGTAGTCGGGGTTGGTGCGGGTGGTGTTGATGGCGTCGACGAGTTCGGCGCGGCGGCCCCAGAGGGTCACCTCGCAGCCCGCGTCCGCGAGGACCATCGCGAAGGCCGTGCCCCACGATCCGGTTCCGAATACGGCTGCCTTGGTCACTTCAGGCCCTCCCCGGCGGCCTTGCGCCGCTGCTCCAGCCGGGCCTTGCGGTGGTCGTACGGCTCGGCCGGCGCCTTCTCGCCGCGGACGTCCTCCAGGAGCGCGGTGATCGCGGCCATGATGACCTCGGTCGCCTCGCGCAGGACGTCGGGCGTCGGCTCCTGGTCGTAGAAGCGTGAGAGGTCGACGGGCGGACCGGCCTGCACGATCAGCGTCTTGCGGGGGAACAGGTTGAGCTTGTTCTCCTTGGCGTACGGCGGCATCGCGAGGTTGGCGCCCCACTGGGCGACCGGGATGACCGGGGCCTTGGTGAGCAGCGCGACGCGGGCGGCGCCGGTCTTGCCGGCCATGGGCCACATGGCGGGGTCGCGGGTGAGGGTGCCCTCGGGGTAGAAGGCGACGCACTCGCCGCGCTCGATGGCCTCGACGGCTGCGCGGAAGGCGTCGAGCGCGTTGGTCGTTTCGCGGTAGACGGGGATCTGTCCGGTGCCGCGCAGCATCGTGCCGACGAACGAGCCCTTGAAAAGGCCGGCCTTGGCGAGAAAGCGCGGGACGCGTCCGGTGTTGTACTGGAAGTGCGCGTAGGACAGCGGGTCCAGATACGAGTTGTGATTGACCGCGGTGATGAATCCGCCGTCGGCCGGAATGTGTTCCGTTCCGCGCCAGTCCCGCTTGAACAGAACCACCAGGGGGGGTTTGGCGATGACCGCCGCCAGGCGGTACCAGAAGCCGATTCTGCGGCGGGACACTCGTGCACCTTCCTCTGGACTGGCATGCAGGGGGTCAAGTGTCGCCCCATGCTCCTGGTCTGTCGAGAACACCGTACGCCCCGGGCTCGCGCCGCCGCCGGGCGCCGCCCTTCCGGCTCGTCGGACGCGGTGGGCGGTGTCGGGACACAATGGGCCCCGATGAACATCGATCCGGACGACGGCTGGTCCCTGGTCGTACCCCTGAAGCCCCTTGCGCGGGCGAAGAGCAGGCTCGCCGCGGCCACCGGGGCGCTGCTGCGCCCCCGGCTCGCGCTGGCGTTCGCGCAGGACACGGTGGCCGCGGCGCTGGCATGCGGCCGGGTGCGGGATGTGGCGGTCGTCACGGACGACCCGGCGGCCGCGGCGGCGCTTGCGGCGCTCGGCGCGCGGATCGTGGCCGACTCCCCGGCCGCGGGGCTCAACGCGGCGCTGGCGCACGGGGCGCGGACGGTGCGGCGCGCGCGCCCCGGCGCGCGCGTGGCGGCGCTCAACGCGGACCTGCCGGCGCTGCGCCCCGGGGAGCTGGCCCGGGTCCTTCACGCGGCCGGAGAATTTCCCCGGACATTTCTCGCGGATGCCGCCGAAATCGGTACGACATTCCTCTCGGCGGGTCCCGGAGTGGAATTGGCACCTGCTTTCGGGGGCGCCTCGCGCCGACGGCATTTGTCGTCGGGGGCGGTGGAAATCCGGCTGGCGGGGGTGGATTCCGTGCGCCGGGACGTGGACACCGGCGAGGATCTGGCGGCGGCGCTGGCCCTGGGTGTCGGCCCGCGGACGGCGGCCCACTGGGATCGTGCGGCCGGATAGGCTGCGGCCCATGCAGGCGACCGCGTACACGTACGATCCCGAGACCCGCAGCGGCAGTGTGCTGCTCGACGACGGCACCCCGGTGGAGTTCGGGGCCGAGGCCTTCGACGCGGGCGGGCTGCGGCTGCTGCGTCCGGGGCAGCGGGTACGGATCGAGACGGAGCCCGCGACCGGTGACGCCGGTGGCGGTGCGGGGCTGCGCATCACGCTGGTGACCCTGCAGACCCTCTGATTCCACCGAAGCGAACGGCCTCCGATGGGCCGAACAGGGCGTGGACGCGCCGCGGGCCGGGCTCCCCGAGGGGAGCCCGGCCCGGCGTGTGAGTGGCCCTCGGCCCTTGTGCCGCTTACTCCTACTTCTTCGCGGCGGCCTTCTTGGCGGTGGTCTTGCGCGCCGTCGTCTTCTTGGCGGGCGCCTTCTTCGCCGTGGCCTTCTTCGCCGGCGCGGTCTTCTTGGCGACGGTCTTCTTGGCCGCGGCCGTCGTCTTCTTCGCCGGGGCCGCCTTCTTGGCCGCCGCCGTGGTCTTCTTCGCCGCCGTCGTGGTCTTCTTGGCGGGCGCCTTCTTCGCCGTGACCTTCTTCGCGGTGACCTTCTTCGCGGGAGCGGCCTTCTTGGCCGCCGCCTTCTTGGCGGCCGTGGTCTTCTTGGCCGCGGCCTTCTTCACGGTCGCGGCCGCGGCACCGCCCATGAGGCTGCCCTTGGGCGCCTTCTTGACGGCGACCTCGCCGCCCTTGGGGAGCTTCTTCGAGCCGCTGACCAGGTCCTTGAAGCCCTGCCCCGCACGGAAGCGCGGCACCGAGGTCTTCTTGACCCGCACGCGCTCACCCGTCTGCGGGTTGCGGGCGTACCGGGCCGGACGGTCGACCTTCTCGAACGAACCGAAGCCGGTGACCGAGACCCGGTCCCCGCCGACCACGGCACGCACGATCGCGTCCAGCACCGCGTCGACAGCGTCCGCGGCCTGCTGACGGCCGCCGAGCTTGTCGGCAATCGCTTCTACGAGCTGCGCCTTGTTCACGTCTTCCCCTTCGGAGACATTGCCAGAACGAAAGTGTTCAAGCTTTTTCGCACGTTAGGCATGTATATACCGCAAATCAAACACGAAACGGGCTAATCACCCTAGTGCCGCAACGCGGAAGTCCCGTTGCGGAGTTCCTGGTGTCAGTCGTCTTCAGGGAATCGGCCCTCATCGAGGTCCTTCATCAACCGTTCTAGGCGCGTTGCCGCGTCCGTGAGATCGTGCTTCGCCGCGGCCGTGATGACCAGCAGCTTCCGGGACAGCGCCATCCTTACGCCCTCCGGGACTTGCAGTTCGCGCACCCTTGTGTGCGCTTCCTTCAATCGGGCGGCGACTGCCTCATAGAGCTCGAGTTGGCTGTCGCGTTCCATGCACCGATTGTGCCATCTAGGGCGAGTTGTCGCCCGACGGGGTCTCAACAAGCGACTGCGCCCCCCACCGGGCGGTGGGGGGCGCAGTCGTGGAAAAGCGCTGCTCAGACGGTAATTGTACGGGGTTTGAAGGCCGGCCTGGCCGCCTCGTAGGCCGCGATGTCGGCTTCGTTCTGAAGGGTGAGGCTGATGTCGTCCAGACCGTTCAGCAGACGCCAGCGGGCGTTCTCGTCGAGCTCGAAGTCGGCGTCGATCCCGGCCGCCAGCACCTTGCGGCGCTCCAAGTCGACGGTGATCTCGGCCGTCGGGTCGGCCTCCGTCAGCTCCCAGAGCGCGTCCACGGTCTTCTGGTCCAGGACGACGGTCAGCAGCCCGTTCTTCAGCGAGTTGCCGCGGAAGATGTCGGCGAACCGGGAGGAGATGACGGTCTTGAAGCCGTAGTTCTGCAGCGCCCAGACGGCGTGCTCACGGGAGGAGCCGGTGCCGAAGTCGGGGCCGGCCACCAGGACCGTGGCGCCCTGCCGCTCGGGGCGGTTGAGCACGAACTCGTCAGACTTGCGCCAGGCCTCGAACAGCCCGTCCTCGAAGCCGTCGCGGGTGACCTTCTTCAGCCAGTGCGCGGGGATGATCTGGTCGGTGTCGACGTTGCTGCGGCGCAGCGGAACGGCCCGGCCGGTGTGCGTGGTGAAAGCTTCCATGGTTCCTCAGACCCCCGCGGGCGTAGCGACGTCGGACAGATCGGCCGGGGAGGCCAGATGGCCCAGTACGGCGGTGGCGGCGGCGACCTGGGGGGAGACCAGGTGGGTCCGGCCGCCCTTGCCCTGCCGGCCCTCGAAGTTGCGGTTGGAGGTGGACGCGGAGCGCTCACCGGGCGCCAGTTGGTCGGGGTTCATGCCCAGACACATGGAGCAGCCCGCGTGCCGCCATTCGGCGCCGGACTCCTTGAAGACCTTGTCCAGGCCTTCCTCGACGGCCTGCAGGGCGACCCGTACCGAGCCGGGGACGACCAGCATCCGGACGCCGTCGGCGACCTTGCGGCCTTCCAGGAGGGCGGCGGCGTTGCGCAGGTCCTCGATGCGTCCGTTGGTGCAGGAGCCTACGAAGACGGTGTCGACCTTGATGTCCCGCAGCGGCTGCCCGGCGGTCAACCCCATGTACTCCAGGGCCTTTTCGGCGGCCAGACGCTCCGAAGCGTCTTCGTACGAAGCGGGGTCGGGGACGTTCGACGAAAGCGGCGCGCCCTGGCCGGGGTTGGTGCCCCAGGTGACGAACGGCGCCAGGGAGGCGGCGTCGATGACGACCTCGGCGTCGAAGACCGCGTCCTCGTCCGACTTCAGCGTCTTCCAGTACGCGACGGCGGCGTCCCAGTCCTCGCCCTCGGGGGCGTGGGCGCGGCCCTTCAGATACGCGAAGGTGGTCTCGTCGGGGGCGATCATGCCCGCGCGGGCGCCGGCCTCGATCGACATGTTGCAGATGGTCATCCGGGCTTCCATCGAGAGCTTCTCGATGGCGGAGCCGCGGTACTCCAGGATGTAGCCCTGGCCGCCGCCGGTGCCGATCTTGGCGATGATCGCCAGGATCAGGTCCTTGGCGGTGACGTCCGCGGGCAGCTCGCCGTCGACCGTGATCGCCATGGTCTTGGGGCGGGCCAGCGGCAGCGTCTGGGTGGCGAGCACGTGCTCGACCTGGCTGGTGCCGATGCCGAACGCCAGCGCGCCGAAGGCGCCGTGCGTGGAGGTGTGCGAGTCGCCGCAGACCACCGTGGTGCCGGGCTGGGTCAGGCCCAGCTGGGGGCCCACGACGTGGACGACGCCCTGCTCGACGTCGCCCAGCGGGTGCAGCCGTACGCCGAACTCGGCGCAGTTCTTGCGCAGGGTCTCCAACTGGGCGCGGGAGACCGGGTCGGCGATCGGCTTGTCGATGTCGAGGGTCGGGGTGTTGTGGTCCTCGGTGGCGATGGTGAGGTCGAGGCGCCGGACCTGGCGGCCGTTCTGACGGAGGCCGTCGAACGCCTGGGGGCTGGTCACCTCGTGCAGCAGGTGCAGATCGATGAAGAGGAGGTCGGGCTCGCCCTCGGCGCGCCGGACGACGTGGTCGTCCCAGACCTTCTCCGCGAGTGTCCTACCCATCGCTTTCCCTCCGGCCGACGTCTACGCCGGCACAACTAGAGACCCGTTTCGCGGGCCGTTGTGCGGCCGCCTCACCAGGGTCACAGGTTCCGGGAAAAATTGAACTTGCGTTTCACAGAGTGAGACGTGAATATCGTTGCATGGACAACTCTAGCGGCGTGGGCGTTCTCGACAAGGCAGCCCTTGTCCTGAGCGCCCTGGAGTCCGGTCCGGCCACCCTCGCAGGTCTGGTCGCGGCGACGGGACTCGCACGACCCACGGCACACCGACTGGCCGTGGCACTGGAACACCACCGGATGGTGGCGCGCGACATGCAGGGCCGGTTCATCCTCGGACCGCGCCTGGCGGAGCTCGCCGCCGCGGCCGGTGAGGATCGCCTGCTCGCCACCGCGGGCCCGGTACTGACGCATCTGCGCGACGTCACCGGCGAGAGCGCCCAGCTCTATCGTCGTCAGGGCGACATGCGCATCTGCGTGGCGGCCGCCGAGCGGCTGTCCGGTCTTCGGGACACCGTCCCGGTCGGCTCCACGCTGACGATGAAGGCCGGCTCCTCGGCGCAGATCCTGATGGCCTGGGAGGAGCCCGAGCGGCTCCACCGCGGTCTTCAGGGCGCCCGCTTCACGGCGACGGCCCTGTCGGGCGTACGGCGCCGTGGCTGGGCCCAGTCGATCGGCGAGCGGGAGCCCGGCGTGGCGTCGGTCTCCGCGCCCGTACGCGGCCCTTCGAACCGCGTGGTGGCCGCCGTGTCGGTCTCCGGGCCGATCGAGCGCCTGACCCGCCACCCCGGCCGTATGCACGCGCAGGCGGTGATCGACGCGGCCGCCCGCCTCTCCGAGGCGCTGCGCCGCAACGGCTGACGTCCCCGCTCCTCCCGCCCCTTCTGCCCGATCCGGTCCACCGCTCCAACGCCGCAGCGGTGGACCGGAGTTGTGTGTACGTGTCCTGAACAGCGAAGAAGCCCTCCCCCGAAGGGAAGGGCTTCTTCGTTTGGTACCCCCGACCGGATTCGAACCGGCGCTACCGCCTTGAGAGGGCGGCGTGCTAGGCCGCTACACAACGGGGGCAAGATCAGATGAAGATGATCCGCTGGCCTACCAGGACTCGAACCTAGACTAACTGAACCAGAATCAGTCGTGCTGCCAATTACACCATAGGCCACTGGTGGTTTAGACCAGTTGGTACCCCCGACCGGATTCGAACCGGCGCTACCGCCTTGAGAGGGCGGCGTGCTAGGCCGCTACACAACGGGGGCCCTAGCGATCCTGCATCAGGTTCACCGGGTGCGACCCAGGTGATCCCGCGGGAAGGATCTGTACCCCCGACCGGATTCGAACCGGCGCTACTGCCTTGAGAGGGCAGCGTGCTAGGCCGCTACACAACGGGGGCTTTGTGGATGAGATCCACGTACTGCAGATGAGCTCTGCGAGCTGGCCTACCAGGACTCGAACCTAGACTAACTGAACCAGAATCAGTCGTGCTGCCAATTACACCATAGGCCACCAAAACGCGATCCCCGTCGAGGGGATCTTGTTCGGGTTGTGCTCCGTGGGTTTCGGCCTTTCGGCTTGCTCCCCTCGGCGCAGGAAGAACATTACCCGAAGGTGTCCGGCGCTCCAAAACGGGTATCCCGCCGCAGCAGCGCGGGGAGCTGGTGGAGGTCGGTGATCCGGGTCAGTTCGGGCCGTCCACCGGCGTCCGCCCGGTCCAGCCAGACCCCCGTGAGCCCCGCCTCGGCGGCGCCGCGGGCGTCGATGTCCGGCTGGTCGCCGACGTACACGACCTCCCCCGGGGCCAGGCCGAGGGCGGCGCAGCCTGCGTGGAAGGCCTCGGCGGCCGGCTTGGCGACCCCGAGCTCGGCGGCGCAGACGACGGCCTCGAAGCGGTCCCGTACACCGAGCACGCGCAGCTTGCGGTCCTGGTTGTGGATGCTGGAGTTCGACAGGACGGCGTGACGGTAGTCACTCGCGAGCATGTCGAGGACGGGGACGGCGTCGGGGAAGAGCTCCCAGGCGGCCTCGTAGTGCGCGATGTACCGCTCGAACCAGGCGTCGGCCTCGGCGCCGGTCAGCCGCGGCGCCGCGAGGAAGTCCCGCACGCGCTCGCGCCGCTGCTCCTGGAAGTCCACCCCGCCGGCCTCGAAGCGGCGCCAGTGGATCGTGGTGAGCTCCTGCCAACGGCAGAGGGCCTGGTCGACGGAGTCGAATCCGTCCACCAGGCCCTCGGCGGTGAGATGGTCGCGCATGCCGGTCAGGTCCGCGCGGGAGTAGTCGAAGATCGTGTCGTCGATGTCCCAGAGGACCGCGCGGATGCTCATACGCCGACCGTACCCCCAGGCCGGGGGTACGGGGGGCATCCCCCGACGAGCACACGCGGGACGCCACGGCTCAGCGGCGCAGTGCCTCCGCCGGCTGGATCCTGGCCGCGCGCCACGCGGGGTAGAGGCCCGCGACGACGCCCGTCGCCAGGCCGATGGCGGGGGCGGCCGCGGGCGTCAGCGGATGGATCACCGGGGTCCAGTCGCGGATCACGGCGACCACCACCACCGTCAGGACGCCCAAGGACGTGCCGACGAGGCCGCCCAGGGCGCCGAGCGCGCCGGACTCCGCGAGGAACTGCACGGTGATGTGGCGTCCGCGCGCGCCCAGGGCCCGGCGCAGGCCGATCTCGCCGGTGCGCTCCAGGACGGCGACCAGGGTGGTGTTGGCGATGCCCACGGCTCCGATCACCAGGCAGATGGCCGCCAGGAGGAGGAACAGCTGGTTCAGGTCGTCGCCGACCCCGCCCCGCAGCGCCTTGGGGTCCGGCGGGGGCACCACCTTGAAGTACTCCGGGTGGTCGGGGCGCAGCGCGATCGCGGCCTCGGCGGCGATCTGCGGGGCCGCGCCGAGCCGGGTGGCGACCAGCATCCGCGCGCCGCCGCCCTCCGGCGGGCCCCAGACGCGTTCCGCCGTGGTGCGCGGGACGACGACCGACAGCAGCAGGTCGGCCTTCCGGTCCGCGCCGGAGACGATGCCGGTGACGGTGAACGGCCGGCCGCCGATGAAGATCGCCGGGTGGGTCTCCAGTGTGGTGATGCCGAGCCGGTCGGCGACTCCGGCGCCGATGACGGCGACCGGCGCCGCCCGGTCGGAGGCGTAGGCGTCGTAGACCCTGCCCTCGGCGAGGCGGGCGCCCGCCGCGGCGAACACGCCGGGCGAGGCGGCCACGACGTCGACGGCGTTCTCGGCGCCGTCGCTCCCGACGACGGCGGAGGAGCGCACGGGCTCGTCGGGAGCCAGCCGCACCGACCAGTACACCCCCGCGTGCTCGACGCCGTTGAGCCGCTCGATCCGTGCGTCGGCGTCCGCCCGGAAGGCGGGTCCGGCGAACTCGTCCTGCTCGTGGGCGACGTCCTCGACGGTCACCTCGGTCGCGCTCAGGGCGTTGAAGCGCGTGTCGATCTGCGAGGAGGTGGTGGCCGTCAGACCGAGAATCGCCACGAACGTGCCCACGCCGAGGACGGTGCCGAGGGCGGTCAGGGCGGAGCGCCCCGGGCGTTGGAGCATTCCGGCGAGGGACTCGGAGAGCACGTCGTGCCAGGCGAACACGGAAGGCCGGATACGGTCCGTACGTCGCACGCGCCTCACCTGACCACCTCGGGCAGCCCGGACATCCCAGACATCCCGGATACCTCGGATACCCCGGACACCGCCGTCTCCGACACGCTCAGCACTCCGTCCCGGATCGTCACCGTGCGCCTGGCGCGGGCGGCGACGAGCGGATCATGGGTGATCACCAGGACCGTCATGCCGTCCGTGTGCAGCTTCTCCAGGAGGACCAGCACCGAGTCGGCGTTCGTCGTGTCGAGGTTTCCGGTCGGTTCGTCGCACAGCAGCAGGGAGGGGCGGGTCACCAGCGCGCGGGCGATGGCCACCCGCTGCCGTTCGCCGCCGGACATCCGGGTGGGCAGAGCGTCGACGCGATGGCCGAGGCCCACCTGCTCCAGCGCCTCGCGGGCACGGGCCGCCCGCTCCCGGCGGGGGGTGCCGTCGTAGACCAGGGCGAGCGTGACGTTCTCCAACGCGCTGCGCTGGGGCAGCAGATGGAACGACTGGAACACGAACCCGATGCGCCGACCGCGCAGCGCGGTCCGGTCGGCGTCCCGGAGCATGCCCGTGTCGATGCCGTCCAGCAGGTAGGTCCCGCCCGTGGGCGCGTCCAGCAGTCCGGCGATGTTGAGGAACGTGGACTTTCCCGAGCCCGACGGGCCCACGACGGCGACGAACTCGCCCCGCCCGACGGTCAGGTCGCAGGGCCTGAGGGCGGTCACCGGAGGCGGGCCCGGGTAGGTCAGCCCGACCCCGCGGAACTCGATGACCGGCTCGGAGCCCGTCATGGAGTCGACGGCGGTCACGGGGAGGTCCCTTCGCGGGACACGCCCGTGATCACCTGGTCGCCCGGGGCGAGCGTGCCGCCCGCCGACGGCGTGACGGCCACGAAACCGTCCCCGGCCGTGCCCGCGCGTACCTCCACCCGGCGCCGGTCGCCGGCGGCCCCGACCACGGTCACGGTGGTCCGCCCGTCCGCGCCGGAGCTGATCGCCGTGATCGGCACGACGAGCGCCTTTCCTTCCGTGGAGGCCGCGATGACGGTGACGCGTACGTCCTGGCCGGTCAGGTCGGCGTTCAGCGGCGTACCGGGGGTGATCTCCACGAGCCAGCCGGTCGCTCCGGACCCGGCCTGTGCGGCGTCTCCCTGTGATCCCTGCGCCTCGCCGCCCGTGGTGCCGGCCTGCACGGGAGCGTCGGAGACGGACGCGACCCGGCCCTTGGCGGACGCGCCGGTCACCTCGGAGTAGATCTCCGCCGCGCTCCCGGGGCGGATGAGGTCCTTCTGGTACTCGGGGACGTGCGCCTGTACGACGAGCCGGCCGGCGGACAGCTTCATCGCGGTCCCGGTCGCCTCGCCGCCGACCTTCGCGGACACCGAGTCCACGCGGGCCGGGAAGCTCTTCAGGAACACGACCTCGGCGGCGGGCAGCATCGGGCCGGCGGCCTCCTCGGCGGCCGTCAGCTTCTTCAGCGCGGCCGCCAGGTCCTCCCGCGCCCGGGTGACGGCCTTCCGCCGGCTGTCGCCGTCATCGCCCGCGCCCGCGCCGGCGTCGGTCGGGGCCTCGGGGGTGCCCTCGGCGTCCTCCAGAGCGCGCTCGGCCATGGTGACCTGGGTCCGGGCGTCCTCGACCAGGTCGCCCTCGCCTTCCTGCGCCGGCACCGGGTCGTAACCCACGGACCGGTAGAAGGAGTTGAGCGCGGCCTTCGTGCCGGAGCCGAAGCGGCCCGCCGTGTCGGGCGCGGTGCTGTGGCCGAGTTGCCGCAGCGCGCGCTGGAGTTGGCGTACGTCGTCGCCGGTCGCGCCCGGACGCAGGTCACGGTAGACGGGCAGGCTGCCTTCCAGGGTGAACACGGGCCGTCCGGAGACCTCCATCAGGACCCGGCCGGCACGTACGGCGTCGCCGGGCCGCACCGGGATCTTGGTGATCACGGCTCGCGCCGCGCCCTCGCCGGCGGCCACCTGCGGCACCACGTCGACCGTCTGACCGGCCACCACTTCGCCGCGGGTGATGACCGACGAGGTGAGCACCCGGTGTTCCACGGGCGCGGTCAGCACGTCCGGGGCGGGCGGCGCGGCCTCCGCGGCCGCCTGTGCGGGCGACTTCACCAGCAGCGCGGCCCCCAGTCCCCCAAGCGTGGCGAGCACGGCGCCCACGGCGACGACGGCCACCCACCGGCGGCGGCCGGCCACCCCGCTCGGTCCCGGTACGGGCCCGGTCGGCTCCGTGCGGCCCGGCTGCTCCACGGCCATCGCGGTGTCCTCGTCCTGCGTCATCGTCGTCCTTCGTCGTATCACCGGTGTGTGCGGTCAGCCGCCGACGATGCCGTCGCCCGGGTCTGTCGAGCACTTCGTGACGACGGCCGCGAACTCGGGCGTCTTGTACGTCGCCTCCTCCTCGGCCGGCACCTTCACCTCGCCGGTCGCCGGATCGGGGTCCGGGTAGCGGGGGTAGCCGTTCGCGCGCACGCAGGCGCTGAACTTCTTCGCGTGGTCCATGAAGGCGGCGGAGGGCGGCGAGGCGGAGGCGGTCGGCGAGGCGGAGGTCAGCAGGTCCGCGCACTTCGCCTGGGCGGCAGCGTAGGCCGCGCCGTCGTTCTTGCCCTTGTCCTTGTCCACACGGAGTACGCCGTCGTCGCGCTTCTCCAGCACGACGCCGTTCTCTTCGAGGCAGCCGTAGTAGGCCCGCTCCCCTGTCGCCCCGTCGGAACCGCCGGCGGAACAGCCGGTGACGAGCAGGGAGGCGCAGACCGCCACCGCCGCGAATGCGGGCGCGGCCGGGCGTACGAGCATGGGGACTCCGTGAAGAAGGGGAACGGGCGAGCGCGGGGTGTTCCGGCCGGTCTCGCGGTTCCGCCGGAAGGATCGGGCGAGAGTCCGCCGCAGCTTTCCGGCCAGGTCGCCCGAGCATAAATCGGCCCGGACAGCCGGTGATACTGTCCCCGAGGACAGTAGACGATCAAGCTCGCCCGTGATCCACTTCCCGATCGCAAGATCTTCACGATTGATGGAACGACAGGGGCGGAAATGAACAAGCGCGTGATGAGGGCGGCCGTCGCGGCGGTCGCCGTGGGCGGGTTCGTGCTGGGCACCGCGGGTCCGGCGGCGGCGTACGACGACAAGAACGGCGTGCTCGAGAATCTGGAGCTCGGCCTCTACTACAACTCGGGCCAGGGGGGCTGCGTCTTCGACATCGTCGTGGACAACGACTTCGCCGACGACCGCTTCGTCGGCAACTGCTCCGGCTCGGGCCAGAGCACGAACGACAACACGGCGTCCTACCGGAACTGGGCGGGCCGCACCATGTACGTCTGGACCGACCACTACCAGGAGGGCATCCGCGGGTCGCTGCCGGCCGGTTACGTCGGCAACGCCAGCGACACCTTCAAGAACAAGATCTCGTCGAGCGCGATGATCATCTACTCGTGAGCCGACGCCTTGTGATCGTCGGCGGCGCCGTCCTCGCCCTGGCGGGCTGTTCCGCCACGGGCTCGGACGGCGCCGCCGGCCGTACCGAACCACCGATCGACTCCGTGCCCAGCATGCTCAGGACCGTGGACGTCAGCTTCCCGCTGGACGCCTACGAGGCCGGCCCGGAGCAGCAGAACACGATCACCCGTGCGCAGAACGTGCTCATGGGCCAGTGCATGTCCCGGCTCGGCTTCGCCTACCGGCCGCCCGAGCAGCCGCCGGTCCCGACGACGGGTGCGAACGCCCGGATCTTCGGGCTCACGGACCCGGACGCGGCCGCGCGGTACGGCTACCTGAACCCCGCGGTCGCGAAGGCGCGGAACCAGGCGCCACCCGCGCCGGCGAAGCCGCCGACCGAGGCGGAGCTGCTGGCCCTCAACGGCAGGAACGACCTGAAGCCGGCCGACATGCCCGCCACCCTGGAGGAGGCGGAGAAGTCCGGCGGCAGCGATGTGACGTTCAACGGGCAGAGGGTGCCCGTGGGCGGGTGCGCCCGCGAGTCGTTCCTCAAGCTCTACGCCCGCAAGGCGAACGAGGTCGACATCCTCTTCGTGTTCAACCTCAAGGGCGAGGCCGAGTCGAAGGTCCGTGAGGACTCCCGGGTCCGTGAGGTCGACAAGAAGTGGTCGGCGTGCATGGCGAAGGCCGGATACACGGTCAAGGACCCGATGCGGGCGGCCAAGGAGCTGGGTCTCGCCGGCACGGAGCTGTCCGGTCCTCGTGCGATCACCGCCGCCAAGGCCGACGTACAGTGCAAAGAGCAGGTCAACGTCGTCGGCGTGCACTACGTCGTGACGAAGGCCTATCAGCAGCAGCTGATCGAGAAGCACGCGGAGACGCTGGCGCTCGCCAAGGAGCAGGTGGACAGCAGGCTGAAGCTGGCCGCCTCTCTGACGCACTGAGCCACACCGGACGACCGGTCGCCGAGAAGGGAACAATGACGACCGCATGCAGACTGTGCCGTCTCCCGGAGCCGCTGCGCTCCACGATGGAGACGGCCTTGTCGCACCTGCACACCCTCACCGCCAGGGAACGCCAGATCCTCGCCCAGCTCGTCGCCTCTCAGGAGTCCGATGAACTCTCCCGGGCGATGGGGATCTCGGTGCGGACGGTGAAATTCCACGTCGCCAACCTGCGGCAGAAGCTGGGCGGGCTGAGCCGGTTCCAGCTGTGCCTGGTCGGCGTGTTCGATCTGATGGACCTCGCGGACTGCCCCGAACACCGCTCCGCGCACGACGCCCGCGCCGGGTTCGTGCCGGCGGCCTGAGCGGCGGGGGCCGCGGACGACGGAACGCCGAAGGGGCGTCGGCCATGTGGCCGACGCCCCTTCGGTGCGTCCAGGGGCGCTTACGCCGCCAGCTTCGCCAGCGCGGCGTCGATGCGGGCCAGGGTCTTCTCCTTGCCCAGGATCTCCAGGGACTCGAAGAGCGGCAGGCCGACCGTGCGGCCGGTGACCGCGACACGGACCGGGGCCTGGGCCTTGCCGAGCTTCAGTCCGTGCTCCTCGCCCGCGGCCAGGACCGCGTTCTTGAGGGACTCCGGGTCGCTCCAGTCGGCCGTCTCCAGCTTGGCGCGGGCGGTCGTCAGGAGTGCGGCCGGCTCGCCCTTCATGGCCTTGTCCCACGAGGGCTGGTCGAAGACCGGCTCGGGCAGGAAGAGGAAGTCCACGTTGGCCGTGATGTCCGAGAGGACGGTCAGGCGGGTCTGGGCGTGCGGGGCGATGGCCTCCCAGGCGGCGCGGTCGAAGTCCTCGGGCGCCCAGTTGGCGTGCGGGGCCTTCAGCCAGGGCTCGCAGGCCGCGGCGAACGCCTTCACGTCCAGCATGCGGATGTGGTCGGCGTTGATCGACTCGGCCTTCTTGAGGTCGAAGCGCGCCGGGTTGGCGTTGACGTCGGCGATGTCGAACTTCTCGACCATCTGCTCGATGGTGAAGATGTCCTCGTCCGCCGAGAACGACCAGCCCAGGAGGGACAGGTAGTTCAGGAGGCCCTCGGGGAGGAAGCCGCGCTCCCGGTAGAGGTTGAGGGAGGCCTGCGGGTCGCGCTTGGAGAGCTTCTTGTTGCCCTCGCCCATCACGTACGGCAGGTGGCCGAAGGCGGGGATCTCCTTGGCGACGCCCAGCTCGATCAGCGCCTTGTAGAGCGCGATCTGGCGCGGGGTGGAGGAGAGCAGGTCCTCGCCGCGCAGGACGTGGGTGATCTCCATGAGCGCGTCGTCGACCGGGTTGACCAGGGTGTACAGCGGGGCGCCGTTGGCGCGCACGATGCCGTAGTCCGGGACGTTGTCCGGGGTGAAGGTCAGTTCGCCGCGGACCAGGTCGGTGAAGGTGATCGGCTCGTCGGGCATCTTGAAGCGGACGATCGACTCGCGGCCCTCGGCGCGGTAGCGCTCGATGCGCTCGGTACTCAGGTTGCGGCAGGTGCCGTCGTAGCCCGAGGGCTTGCCGGCCAGGCGGGCGGCGTCGCGACGGGCCTCCAGCTCCACGGCGGTGCAGAAGCAGTGGTAGGCGTACCCGCCGGCGAGCAGCTTCTCGGCGACGTCCTGGTAGATGTCCATCCGCTGCGACTGGCGGTACGGCTCGTGGGGGCCGCCGGTCTCCGGGCCCTCGTCCCAGTCGAGACCGAGCCAGCGCATCGAGTCGAGCAGCTGGTCGTACGACTCCTCGGAGTCGCGCGCCGCGTCGGTGTCCTCGATACGGAAGACCATGGTGCCCTGGTTGTGCCGGGCGAAGGCCCAGTTGAACAGGGCGGTGCGGACCAGGCCCACGTGGGGGTTGCCGGTCGGGGAGGGACAGAAACGTACGCGGACGTTCGCGTTAGCCACGCTTGATCACCTTGTTGGTGAGAGTGCCGATGCCTTCGATGGTGACGGCGACCTCGTCGCCGACGTTGAGCGGTCCGACTCCGGCGGGGGTACCGGTGAGGATGACGTCGCCCGGGAGCAGTGTCATGGCCTCGGTGATGTGGACGACCAGGTCCTCGATGGAGCGGATCATGTCGCTCGTACGACCGAGCTGGCGCTGTTCACCGTTGACCGTGGCCTGGATGGCGAGGTCGCTCGGGTCGAGCTCGGTCTCGACCCAGGGGCCCAGGGGGCAGCTGGTGTCGAAGCCCTTGGCCCGGGCCCACTGCTTCTCGCGCGCCTGTGTGTCGCGGGCGGTGACGTCGTTGGCGCAGGTGTAGCCGAAGATGACGTCCTTGACCCGCTCGCGCGGGACCTCGCGGCACATGCGGCCGATGACCACGGCCAGTTCGGCCTCGTGGTGGAGCTCGTTGGAGAAGGAGGGGTACTCGATGGCGTCGCCGGGGCCGATCACCGAGGTGGTCGGCTTGAAGAAGGCGACGGGGACCTCCGGGATCTCGTGGCCGAGTTCGGCGGCGTGCTCCGCGTAGTTGCGGCCGATGGCCACGATCTTGTTGGGGAGCACGGGGGGCAGGAGCCGTACCTTGCTGAGCGGGACCTTGGTGCCGCTGAGCTCGAAGTCGGTGTACGGGATGCCCTTGATGATGTCGAGGACCAGGCCGCCGGAGTCGACGGTTCCCTCGCCCTCGACGGCGCCGAAGGCGACATTGCCGTCGATGGAGAATCTGGCGATGCGCACGAGTGCTGTCGCCCCTCACTTGGTACTGGCTGGAGTCTGACGCTCCAGGCTAGCGCGGTGAGGGGCGGCCAACGCCGTATTACTGTGCGGGCTGCGCTGCCTCGGGGGCGGTCATGAGGACCGTGCGGCGGGGGTTGGCCGTCTGCGTGGGGAGCTCGACCGTGTGCTCCGGCTGCGCGCCGCGGCCGAGCTGCTCGGCGTCCTCGAGGTGGGCGAGCGTCGTACGGCGCGGGTTGGCCGTGGAGCGGAGCAGCATGGTCGTCTTCATCGTCATCGCGGAGGCCTCTACAGAACGGGGGGTCTTGTAAAGCGTCAGGCTAAACGTGCAATTCCCTTCGAATGCATGGGGGAGACAACGATCTAGGTGTGAGTTTGCTCACCACCGCGCAGACAATCCCGGCATTTCAGGCCTCACTTCAGGGTCAAGGAAACGGACAATCCCTCACTGAATGCTTCATTCCGCTCCTGATCATCGCGACTGGGACACTCGGACCCCATGAGCCTTTGGGAGTAATAAGTCCGATTGATCCGTGATCATCTTCTACGTGCGGTGACAAAACCTTCACGGGTTGTTATCCCGCTCGTGGTCCGAGACGCGGCTCTTGTTGGAGATCCGGCACTGTGCTGGAATTCCACGCACCGCCGCGGTTTCAAGCCGGCGCGCAGGAGGCGCAACGCAGCGCCGGGTGAGCGGCGGGGAAGGGGGAAGTGCGCCGGTCATCGACGACCACCATGGGGCGCATTCGCGCCCCGAGACGCCGACACCGTCCACTCCGTTCACGCGGAAGGACGCCTGGTCCAGAGGTTGCGACGCTAGTGCAGGGACGATTCAAGAGGGACAGCGCTGCTGCGGAGCAGGAGCCTCGCGCCGGAACCGACCGCGGTTCCTCGGCCCAGCACGCTCAGAACCCGGGTCAGGGTCCGGCAGGCGAGGGCGGTGACAGCTCCGCGCGCAAGGGCGCCGCGGCCGCTGCCGCCGATGCCTCCGCCCCGGCCGCCAAGAAGGGCAAGGCCGAGAACGAGGTCGGGCCTCGAATAGCCCTGCGCAACTGGCGCATCTCGACGCGCCTTGTCGCGCTGCTGACCCTTCCCGTGGTCGCGGCCACCAGCCTCGGCGGCATCCGTATCAGCGAGTCGCTCCAGGACATGGAGCAGCTGGATCACATGCAGCTGCTCACCAAGCTGACCGAAGAGGCGACCGACCTCGCCAAGGCCCTCCAGGCCGAGCGTGACCTGTCCGCCGGTCCCCTGGCCAACGACAAGTCGGCGGGCGACTACCAGGTCTCCAACCCGCGCAAGGCGACGGACCGGGCCCAGAAGGCGTTCATGGACGCCACGGCCGCCATCCCGGCGACCGAGGGCGACGAGGCGCTGCAGAGCATCCGCCAGAACGTCAGCCAGATCGCGTCCCAGGTCGTCCAGATCGGCGGCATCCGCCAGGAGGCGTACAAGAAGGACGTCTCCCACTCGGTGACGGTCGAGGCGTACAGCCGTCTGATCCGCTCGCTGCTCAGCCTGTCCCAGGACATGGCGCAGGCGACCAGCAACCCGGAGATGATCAAGCGGACCCGGGCCCTCGCGGCGTTCTCGTCCGCCAAGGAGTACGCCTCGGTACAGCAGGCGATCATCGCCTCCGCGCTTCCCGCGAGCGACAGCAAGGCCGGAGAGCTGACTCCGGGCGACCGCCTCTACGGCTACGCCGCCCAGCAGGGCGAGAAGGTCGAGCTCAAGCAGTTCCAGACGATCTTCGAGTCGGCCGGCGGTGACGCCGACGCGCTGACAAGCTCGCTGACCAGCGGCAACCCCTCCATCGACGCCGCCGACAAGTACGCGGACCGGGTACTGAGCAACGACTCCGGTATGCGCAACGCCTCTCAGCGTGGTCACCTCAACTTCACGGACGAGTACGGCACCAAGATCAATGCCATGAACGTCATCGAGGCGGACCTCCTCGACAAGATGGAGACCAAGGCCCGTGAGCTGCGGTCGGAGTCGCAGCGCGAAGCGATCATCAACGCGGCCCTGATCCTCCTCGTCCTCGGTGTCTCCCTCGTCGGCGCCTTCGTGGTGGCACGGTCCATGATCCGGTCGCTGCGCCGGCTGCAGGACACCGCCACCAAGGTCGCCCAGGAACGCCTGCCGGAGCTCGTCAAGCAGCTCTCCGAGGCCGACCCGCAGGACGTCGACACCTCCGTCGAGTCCGTCGGTGTGCACTCCCGGGACGAGATCGGCCAGGTGGCCGCGGCCTTCGACGACGTGCACCGCGAGGCGGTCCGCCTCGCCGCCGAGCAGGCCCTGCTGCGGGGCAACGTCAACGCGATGTTCACCAACCTCTCGCGCCGCTCCCAGGGTCTTATCCAGCGTCAGCTCTCGCTCATCTCCGAGCTGGAGTCCCGCGAGGCCGACCCGGACCAGCTGTCCTCGCTCTTCAAGCTCGACCACCTCGCGACCCGTATGCGCCGTAACGGCGAGAACCTCCTCGTCCTCGCGGGCGAGGAGCCGGGCCGTCGCTGGACCCGCCCGGTCCCGCTGGTCGACGTGCTGCGTGCCGCCGCCTCCGAGGTGGAGCAGTACGAGCGCATCGAACTGGCCGCCGTCCCGGCGACCGAGGTCGCCGGCCGGGTCGTCAACGACCTCGTGCACCTCCTCGCCGAGCTGCTCGAGAACGCCACCTCGTTCTCCTCGCCGCAGACCAAGGTCCGGGTCACCGGTCACGCGCTGCCCGACGGCCGCGTCCTCGTCGAGATCCACGACACCGGCATCGGCCTCTCCCCCGAGGACCTCGCCGCGATCAACGAGCGGCTCGCCTCGCCGCCCACCGTGGACGTCTCGGTCTCGCGCCGCATGGGTCTGTTCGTGGTCGGCCGCCTGTCCCTGCGACACGGCATCCGGATCCAGCTGCGTCCGTCGGACTCCGGCGGCACCACCGCGCTCGTCATGCTCCCGGTCGACGTCGCCCACGGCGGCAAGAAGCCCATGCCCAAGCAGGGTGCCGGTGGTCAGGGCGCGATGCCGCAGGGTCCCTCCGCCCCCGGTGGCCGCCTGACCGGCGGTCCGGGCGCGGCCGGTGGCCCCGGCGCCGGTGGCCGTCCGGGCCTCGCCGGAGGCCCCTCGTCGGCGGCCGGCCGGCTCGGTGCCGGTGCGGGTGCCGCCCGTGGTCAGGTCGGTGCGGGCAGCGGTCCGCGTGCCGCGCTGCCCGGCCGGGACGGTGCCCCGCGCCAGAACGGTCCGCAGGACCAGGGTCCGAAGCAGGGCCCCAACCAGGCGCCGCAGCAGCCGCAGGTCCAGCAGACCTCGCAGATGGGGCAGGTCTCCCAGGAGCCGCAGCGTCCGGGTCTCGGTGCCGGCGGGTTCGGTGGTGCGCAGAGCGCCATCCCGTCCCGTACGGACGTCTGGGGCGGACAGTCCAACCAGAACCAGGGCACCCAGGGCAACCAGGGTCAGGCCCCCCAGCCGCAGCAGGGCCGGGGCAACCAGGCTCCGCAGGGCGGCGGCCGCCCGGGTCAGAACGGCGTCCCGCGCGCCGAGCTGCCCGGGGGCACCCCGCAGCAGCAGCGTCCGCAGTCCACGAGCTGGGGCAACGAGCAGGCGCAGCCGGTCCGCCGCCCGCAGCAGGAGATGTCCCCGCTGGACGCCCCGCGCGGTCACGAGGAGCCGGAGACCACGGGCCAGTACGCCCGTCCGGGAGCGCCTCAGGGACCGGGCTCCACGGGCCAGTTCCCGCGCCCCGACGTCAACGGACGGCAGCAGCAGAACCAGCAGCAGGCCCCGCAGGCCTACCAGCCCGGACCGCAGGACCCGGCGTCCACCGCCCAGTTCGCGCGCCCGGACTTCGGAAGCCCGCAGCAGGCCCCGCAGGGCTACCAGCAGCAGGCCCCCCAGGGCCAGGCCCCGGCCCCGCGCCAGCGCGGCGGCGGCGACTACGGTGCGCCCCGCCCGGCCGGGAACCTGCCGCAGCAGCCGCAGCAGCCCCAGCTCCAGCAGCCCCGCCAGCCCGAGGCGCTGCCTCCGGCCAGCGGCCCGGGTGACGCCCGTACCCCGCTGTACGACACGCTGGAGACCAACTGGTTCCACGGTCAGGGCCAGCAGGGCCAGGGCCAGCCGCAGGGCGGCCAGCAGGGCCAGCAGGGCAACGGACAGGTTCCGGACGTCGAGCAGACGATGCAGACCCCGGCCGTGCCGCAGCAGCCGGCTCCCGCGGCTCCGCGGCGCCCCGCCCCGCAGGGCGGCGGCGACGGCGGTCAGCAGGCCGGCGGGCCCGCCAACTGGCGGACCTCCCCCAACGACGAGCTGGTGCGCCAGGCCGAGCGGGTCCGCAAGCCCGCGGCCGGCGGTATCACCACCTCGGGGCTGCCGCGGCGAGTGCCGCGCGCCAACCTCGTACCCGGGACCGCACAGGAGCAGGCCCACACGGCCGGCCCCCAGGTCTCGCGTGCACCCGATGACGTCCGCGGCCGGCTCACCAATCTGCGCCGCGGCATCCAGCAGGGCCGTCAGGCGGGCAACTCGACCACGGGTAGCTTCCACGTCGGCCCCACCCACCAGCAGGAGCGTTAGTTGAGCGCGATGAGCCAGGCGGCGCAAAATCTGAACTGGTTGATCACCAACTTCGTGGACAACACCCCCGGGGTGTCCCACACAGTGGTGGTCTCCGCCGACGGCCTGCTGCTGGCCATGTCGGAAGGCTTCCCCCGTGACCGCGCCGACCAGCTGGCGGCGGTCGCGTCCGGACTGACCTCGCTGACCGCGGGCGCGTCCCGGATCTTCGAGGGCGGCCCCGTGGCCCAGACGGTCGTGGAGATGGAGCGAGGCTTCCTCTTCCTGATGTCCGTCTCCGACGGGTCCTCCATGGCCGTGCTCGCGCACCCGGAGTGCGACATCGGCCTCGTGGGCTACGAGATGACGCTGCTGGTCGACCGGGCCGGCGGCGTCCTCACCCCGGACCTCCGTGCCGAGCTCCAGGGAAGCCTCCTGCACTAGACCCGCACCGACAGGGCGGTGCGCCCCTCCGTACCGCCCTGGGTATCAAGAAACCGCCCGGCCGCCCCACCCGGCCCCCCACCGGCCCCATCAGACGGCAGATGAATTGCCGTCACGCCCGGAGGATTCATGACCCCGCCCCCCGCCTCTCACGATCCGTACGGCTCCTCGATAGACGAGTCGTACGGACATGAAGGCGACCAGCCGCTGGTGCGTCCGTACGCGATGACCGGCGGCCGGACCAGGCCGCGGTACCAACTCGCCATAGAGGCGCTCGTCAGCACCACGGCCGACCCGGCGCATCTCGCCACCCTGCTCCCCGAGCACCAGCGGATATGCCACCTGTGCCGCGAGGTCAAGTCGGTGGCCGAGGTCTCGGCGCTGCTGTCGATGCCGCTCGGTGTCGCCCGCATCCTCGTCGCCGACCTGGCGGAGGCCGGCATGGTGGCGATCCACCAGCCGGGCAACGGAGAGGCCGGCGGCACGCCGGACGTGACACTGCTCGAAAGGGTGCTCAGTGGACTTCGCAAGCTCTAGCGGCGGGGCGGCCCGGTCGACCACCAGCGCGAAGATCGTGGTGGCGGGCGGCTTCGGCGTGGGCAAGACCACGTTCGTCGGCGCCGTCTCCGAGATCAACCCGCTGCGTACCGAGGCCGTGATGACCTCGGCCTCGGCCGGTATCGACGACCTGACCCACACCGGGGACAAGACCACCACGACGGTGGCGATGGACTTCGGCCGTATCACCCTGGACCAGGACCTGATCCTGTACCTCTTCGGTACGCCGGGTCAGGACCGTTTCTGGTTCATGTGGGACGACCTGGTCCGCGGTGCCATCGGCGCCGTCGTGCTCGTGGACACCCGGCGGCTCGCCGACTGCTTCCCCGCGGTCGACTACTTCGAGAACAGTGGTCTGCCGTTCGTCATCGCGCTGAACGGGTTCGACGGCCACCAGCCGTACAACCCGGAGGAGGTCCGTGAGGCCCTCCAGATCGGTCCTGACGCTCCGATCATCACGACCGACGCCCGTCACCGCGCGGACGCCAAGAGCGCGCTCATCACGCTTGTGGAGCACGCGCTGATGGCACGACTCAAGTAGGAGAAGTCCTACGGAAGTTGTCGTACGCCTCTCGGAGGGGCGGCCTGTGTCCTTTGACACGGTCCGCCCCGGCGTTCATAACGTTTCGAATGAGAATTGGGGCGCCACGGACACCCGACGCATCCAGTCGGTACCACTGCGCTCACATGAGCCCCGCCATTTGACGGGGCTCGTTCTTTATGCCCGTTTTATCTCCGGCTTGGACCAGTGAAAACGGATCCTGACTGCTGTTTGGAAGGGACCCCCTTCACGTGCTGCAATTCATGAACTCCCGAGTAGTACGGCCCTGAACGAAACACCGGCACAACGTAGGTGCCGACGCCGAGAGGTTGTTGGTCGAGTGAGGCGAAGCAAGGAAAGCTCCGCGGAGCAGCAGGCGCGAGGCAACTTCACGCCGCCGGCGCGCATGGTGGCGTCTCCCGCCGACATGGCCGCGACGCCCGTGACGCCCCCGGCCGGCAGCGGCACGGGGAGCTCCAGCAAGCTGTCGCCGCGCAACTGGCGTGTACCGACCAGGCTGAACGCGATCCTGCTCATACCCGTGCTGGTCGGCCTCGTCATGGGCGGCTTCCAGGTGAAGGGTGCGATCGACACCTGGCAGGAGGCGCAGAACGCCGAGAAGACGGCGCTGATCGTGCGCGCCGCCTCGGAGTACAGCCAGGCGATGCTCAACGAGCGCGACCTGACCGCCGCGCCCCTCCTCACGGCCAAGACCGCTGAGGACCGCAAGAGCGACGAGGTCACCAAGGCGTACGCGGCCACCGACGCCGCCAAGCTGAAGTTCGACGAGGCCGCCAAGAACATGCCCGAGGGCGAGGGCCTCGAGCGCCGCCTGAAGCTGTTCAGGGACGAGGAGCCGAAGCTCGAGAAGCTCCGCCAGGCCGCGTACACGCAGGCCCTGGACCCCGTGAACACCCAGGTCGGGTACACCGGCGTCCAGCACTACCTGATGGAGTTCTCCAACGAGCTCGGGCTCGGCACGGGCAACGTCACCGCCTACGGCCGTACGGTCTACGCCATCCAGCTCGCCAAGGCCGCCGAGTCGCTGCAGCGCTCGATCGGCACCCAGCTGCTGGTCCGTCCGAGCCAGAAGGACGCGATCTTCGCGCAGCAGTCCGTGGCGTTCAACTCGTACAACTACCTGGAGCAGATCGCCCTCGGCGAGTTCAACTCCGGTGGCACGCAGGAGGACGTCGACCGCCTCAAGCAGGTCATGAAGGAGAAGGCCACCGAGGGCGCCAAGCGGATGCAGGCGGCCGGTGTCGAGCTGCCCAAGGGTCCCGACGGTTCGGTCTACACGGGCGCGGCCAAGGCGATCGGTTCGGCCAAGGACGCCGACGCGATCGAGGACCTGCGGAAGCAGGCCATCACGCCCGAGACCTGGATGGCCGTGGCCACCGGCAAGTTCGACGGCTACACGGAGGTCGAGAAGGAGCTCGTCGACAAGGCCGTGGCGGAGGCCGTGAGGATCTCCGACGAGGCCAAGACCGACGCCTTCGTCATCGGTGGCATCACCGTCGTCGCGCTGCTCGCCGCCTTCATCCTCGCCGGGATGATGGCCCGCCAGATGAGCCGCTCGATGCAGCAGCTGCGCACCGCCGCCTTCGGCATCGCCGAGCAGCGCCTGCCGATGCTCGTCGACCAGCTCTCCCGCACCGAGCCGGGCCGGGTCGACACCCGCGTCCAGCCCATCCCGATCGACTCCCAGGACGAGATCGGCGAGGTCGCCCGCGCCTTCGACCAGGTCCACCGCGAGGCCGTCCGGCTCGCCGCCGAGCAGGCCATGCTCCGGGGCAACGTCAACGCGATCTTCACCAACCTCTCGCGCCGCAACCAGTCCCTGATCGAGGGCCAGCTGACCCTCATCACGGACCTGGAGAACAACGAGGCCGACCCGGACCAGCTGGAGAACCTCTTCCGCCTGGACCACCTGGCCACCCGTATGCGCCGCAACGGCGAGAACCTCCTCGTCCTCGCCGGCGAGGAGCCCGGCCGCCGCTGGGACCAGCCGGTCCCGCTGGTCGACGTCATGCGCGCCGCCTCCTCCGAGGTGGAGCAGTACGAGCGCATCGAGCTGGCCGGCGTCCCGGACGCCGAGATCCACGGCCAGGCCGTGACCGACCTCGTGCACCTCCTCGCCGAGCTGCTGGAGAACGCCACCACGTTCTCCTCCCCGCAGACCAAGGTCCGCGTCACCGCGACCCGTCTCCCCGACGGCCGCGTGATGGTCGAGATCCACGACAAGGGCATCGGCCTGACCGCCGAGGACTTCGCGGACATCAACCACAAGCTGGCCAACCCGCCGACCGTGGACGCCGCCGTCTCGCAGCGCATGGGCCTGTTCGTGGTCGGCCGGCTGGCCGACCGGCACGGCATCCGCGTCCAGCTGCGCCCCTCGGGCGAGCAGGCCGGTACGACCTCGCTCGTCATGCTGCCGGACGCGATCACCCACGGTGGTGGTGGCGAGTCGCTGCCCGAGAACGACTTCACGGTCTCGCAGATGATGCCGCAGCAGCAGGTGCACTACGAGCCGGCGCAGCAGCCGATGCGGACCGCGGCGGAGCTCGGCTTCGACGACTCCCGCTACGAGCAGCCGGCCGAAGACCGCCAGCTCGATCCGGTGAACCGTTCGCTGATGCGCGAGGAGCGTCGGGCCGCCCTGGAGGCGCAGGCGCAGGGCGGCGACCGTCCGCTGTTCCGGGACGAGATCGACCCGCAGCATCAGGAGTACGCGCAGGAGCAGGAGTACGGCCAGGAATACGGCCAGGAGTACGCCTCCGACTTCGCTCAGCAGGCTCCGCAGCAGGACGGGTACGACGGCTACGACGGGTACCCGCAGCAGGGCTACGACGGCTACGTCCAGCCCACCGGCGGATACCCCGAGCCGGACTATGCGGAAGCCGCGTACCAGGGTCAGGACAACGGCCAGGCGCAGTACGACAACGCGTACGAGCCCCAGGGACACCAGGGCGAGTGGGCCGACCAGGGTGCGTACCAGGGCGGCTACGAGCAGCAGTACGGGACCGAAGCGGAATCCGCTCCCACCGCTCCCGAACCGGCCGCCGAGCGCGTAGGCTTCGACCGTCCGGGTCCCACGCCCAACGCCACCGCGGACGCCGGGCACGCGCTGACCGACGCCGGTCTGCCGCGCCGGGGCGCCGGCGCCCCGCGGACCCCCCAGCAGACGGTTCAGCAGCCGGCTCAGCAGCAGCCGGTCCAGCAGAACGAGGCCGACGGCTCCGAGGAATGGCGCTCGACGAACGACGAGCGCTGGCAGCGGGCCGAGAAGCTCCGCGAGCCGAAGGCGGGCGGGGTCACCTCCTCCGGCCTTCCGCGACGCGTCCCCAAGGCCAACCTGGTCGAGGGCACGGCGGAGCAGACCCCGCAGGGCGGCCCCCAGGTCTCCCGCGCGCCTGAGGACGTACGGGGCAGGTTGAGCAACCTGCGCCGTGGTGTCCAGCAGGGACGCAGCGCGGGAACGGACACGAACGGATCGGGCCTCGGCCCGGGCAGTACCTACAACCAGGAGCGTTAGTGTGAGCATGAGCCAGGCGGCGCAGAATCTGAACTGGTTGATCACCAACTTCGTGGACAACACCCCTGGGGTGTCCCACACGGTGGTGGTCTCCGCCGACGGACTCCTGCTGGCGATGTCCGAGGGTTTCCCCCGGGACCGCGCCGACCAGCTGGCGGCCGTCGCATCCGGACTGACCTCGCTGACCGCGGGCGCGTCCCGGATCTTCGAGGGCGGAGCGGTCAACCAGACCGTCGTGGAGATGGAGCGCGGCTTCCTCTTCATCATGTCGATCTCGGACGGCTCCTCGCTGGCCGTGCTCGCGCACCCGGAGGCGGACATCGGCCTCGTGGGCTACGAGATGGCCCTGCTCGTCGACCGCGCGGGCAGCGTCCTGACTCCTGACCTCCGGGCGGAGCTTCAGGGAAGTCTTCTCAACTAACAGACAGACAGTGCGTTTCACGCCACCGCACCGTAAGGTGCGGTGGCGCGGCTCCACAGGGACATGGACCGCGAGGCAGTCGGAGGAGGAAACGTGGGTACACCCCCGGGCGGACGCCCTTACAACGGTTTTGACGGATCGCAGCCGCACGGTGATGCCGCGCAGAACCGGTTCAACTTTCCCTCCACCCCGAGCAGACAGGGCGTACCGCAGCCCTATCAGCAGCCGCAGGCCCAGCAGGCTCCCGTGGGCGCGCCCGGCGCCTCGCGCGGGGCGGGCGGTCAGGGCAAGCACAACCCGCTTGTGCGCCCGTACGCCATGACAGGCGGCCGGACCCGGCCGCGTTACCAGCTCGCCATCGAGGCGCTGGTCAGTACGACGGCCGATCCGTCCCGGCTGCAGGGGCAGTTGCCCGAGCACCAGCGGATCTGCCGGCTGTGCTTCGAGATCAAGTCGGTCGCGGAGATCTCGGCACTTCTCTCCATTCCCCTCGGCGTTGCCCGTATCCTCGTCGCCGACCTGGCGGAGGCCGGACTTGTCGCCATCCACCAGCCCGGCGGCGACGAAGCCGCCGGCGGTCAGCCAGACGTGACACTGCTCGAAAGGGTGCTCAGTGGACTTCGCAAGCTCTAGCGGCGGCGCGGCCCGTTCAACCACCAGCGCGAAGATCGTGGTGGCGGGCGGCTTCGGCGTGGGCAAGACCACGTTCGTCGGCGCCGTCTCGGAGATCAACCCGCTGCGTACCGAGGCCGTCATGACGTCTGCGTCCGCGGGCATCGACGACCTCACCCACACCGGCGACAAGACGACGACGACTGTCGCGATGGACTTCGGCCGTATCACCCTGGACCAGGACCTGATCCTGTACCTCTTCGGTACGCCGGGTCAGGACCGTTTCTGGTTCATGTGGGACGACCTGGTCCGCGGTGCCATCGGCGCCGTGGTCCTGGTCGACACGCGCCGTCTCGCCGACTGCTTCCCCGCGGTCGACTACTTCGAGAACAGCGGCCTGCCGTTCGTCATCGCGCTGAACGGGTTCGACGGCCACCAGCCGTACAACCCGGAGGAGGTCCGTGAGGCCCTCCAGATCGGCCCGGACACGCCGATCATCACCACCGACGCCCGCCACCGCGCGGACGCCAAGAGCGCGCTCATCACCCTGGTCGAGCACGCCCTCATGGCCCGCCTGCGGTAGCCGTCCCGACGGTTGTACGAAGGCCCCCGCACCGGTCCGGTGCGGGGCCTTTTCGTCTCCCGGCGCCTCGGCGTCTGGCGCGTCTGAAGCGTCTGAAGCGTCTGGCGCGTCTCGTGGGCATACGCGAAGGCCCCCCGTCCCTTGTAGGACGGGGGGCCTTCGTGGCGTTCGGGGTCAGCCCTGCCAGGAGTGGGAGGGGCGGAAGCCCGACTGGCGCTCCAGGCGGCGCCAGCCGGCCGTGGAGCGGCCGTCGGCGGACGCCTCGGCCGGCTGGGCGGCGGCGCGGGCGAGCAGCACCGCGGTGATCGCGGCCAGCTCCTCGGGGTCGGCGTGGCCCTTCTCGACACGGAGAAGGTTGGCTGTGGCAGGCGTGGTCACTTCTGTGGGCTCCTCTTACTGAGGCGGGTTGCCGTGCTTGCGGGACGGCAGGTCGGCGTGCTTGGTGCGGAGCATGGCGAGGGACCGGATGAGGACCTCCCGCGTCTCTGCGGGGTCGATCACGTCGTCGACCAGGCCCCGCTCCGCCGCGTAGTACGGGTGCATCAGCTCGGCCTTGTACTCCTTGACCATGCGGGCCCGCATGGCCTCCGAGTCCTCGGCCTCCGCGATCTGCTTGCGGAAGATGACGTTGGCGGCACCTTCGGCGCCCATCACCGCGATCTCGTTGGTGGGCCAGGCGTACGTCAGGTCGGCACCGATGGACTGGGAGTCCATGACGATGTACGCGCCTCCGTAGGCCTTGCGCAGGATCAGCGAGATCCGCGGCACGGTCGCGTTGCAGTACGCGTACAGCAGCTTCGCGCCGTGGCGGATGATCCCACCGTGCTCCTGGTCAACGCCCGGCAGGAAGCCGGGGACGTCCAAAAGGGTGACGATCGGGATATTGAAAGCATCGCACATCTGGACGAAACGGGCAGCCTTCTCGGACGCCTCGATGTCCAGCACGCCCGCCAGCGACTGCGGCTGGTTGGCGACGATGCCGACGACCTGCCCGTCCAGACGGGCCAGCGCGCAGATGATGTTGCGGGCCCAGCGCTCGTGGATCTCCAGGTAGTCGCCGTCGTCGACGAGCTCCTCGATCACCTTGTGCATGTCGTACGGACGGTTTCCGTCGGCGGGCACCAGGTCGAGCAGGACGTCCGAGCGGCGGTCCGCCGGGTCCTCGGAGGCGACGGTCGGCGGGTTCTCGCGGTTGTTCTGCGGCAGCATCGACAGGAGGTAGCGCACCTCGGCGATGCAGGTCTCCTCGTCGTCGTACGCGAAGTGCGCGACGCCGGAGGTCTCGGCGTGCACGTCCGCGCCGCCGAGCCCGTTCTGGGTGATCTCCTCACCCGTGACCGCCTTGACGACGTCCGGGCCGGTGATGAACATCTGCGAGGTCTCGCGGACCATGAAGACGAAGTCGGTGAGGGCGGGGCTGTACGCCGCGCCACCGGCACAAGGGCCGAGCATCACCGAGATCTGCGGGATGACACCCGAGGCCCGGGTGTTGCGCTGGAAGATGCCGCCGTAGCCGGCGAGGGCCGAGACGCCCTCCTGGATACGGGCGCCGGCGCCGTCGTTCAGGGAGACCAGCGGGGCACCGGCCGCGATGGCCATGTCCATGATCTTGTGGATCTTGGTGGCGTGGGCCTCGCCCAGCGCGCCGCCGAAGATCCGGAAGTCGTGCGCGTAGACGAAGACCGTACGGCCCTCGACCGTGCCCCAGCCGGTGATCACACCGTCGGTGTACGGCTTCTTGGCCTCCAGGCCGAAGCCGGTGGCGCGGTGCCGGCGCAGCTGCTCGACCTCGTTGAAGGAACCAGGGTCGAGCAGCAGCTCGATGCGCTCGCGAGCGGTCAGCTTGCCCTTGGCGTGCTGGGCCTCGGTCGCCCGGTCGCTCGGTCCTCGCCGCGCCTGCTCACGCAGGGCGTGCAGCTCGGCCACGCGGCCACGGGCGTCGGTCGGCTCGCTCGGAGTCTGGTCCACAACGGTCATGTACCGACCCTACGAAGCCGACCAAGCAAATCCCGCCGTTGACTCCGTACAGTCTCCCGCGTCGATTCCTGGTGGAGTAGGACAGAACCATGGGCGGCCGAGGCCGAGTCGACAGCCAGACACCCCTCGCGTTTGTGGGGTTCCTACACAGAGGCGCTAGAACGCCACCTCGCAGCGGTGCGTGGCGCCCGCGGTACCGGGGGTGATCCGCAGCCGCAGCGAGCGCCCTGCGTCGAGCACCTCCACCGAGGGATCGTGGCTGATCACCCGGCGGACCGGCTGGTCCCAGACCAGTTCGAGAGGCTGTCCGGTGCGCGGCGGCTCACTGATCCGGAGGTCGAGAACGGAGCGTCCGCGCCGTACGAGCACACTCGCCGGGGCCGTGGCCGTCAGGCGTCCCACCGTACCGGCCCGCCACAGGTTCGCGGCCGTGAGTCCGAGGGACGGGACGTGGACGGCCTGCCGGTCGGCGCTGTTGTCGAGGATCCGCAACCAGCCGTCGTCGGCGGCGCGGGCGGCCAGGGTGCGCGGGGAGGCGCCCGGCATCAGCAGATACGCGTACGTCGCCCCCGCCGGGTCCGTGCCGTGGTCGAACCAGAGGGTCTGGTAGGTGCGGGTGCGGCGCTCGGTGGAGCTGGTGGTGTTGATGTCGCTCCAGGCCCCGGTCCGGTCCTCGCGCAGCGTCCGGAGGTTCGCAGCGCCCTCGGGGAAGACCCAGCCGCCGTGTCCTTCGAGGTGCGCCCAGCGGTCGTGGAGGGTGAGCGCGTGCATACCCCCATCCCCGAGGTTGCGGTTGTCGACGACCGTCTCGACGGGGACGCCGTCGGCGGCGGTGATTCCGGCCCCGAGGCATATGACGGTGTCCGCCGCGCAGAACCAGGACTTACGGGCCTCCAGGGTGGAGCCGAGGCCCTTGAGGTGCTGTCCGACGGCGGCGAACTCGCCGTCGGTGGCGCCGCCGACCCACCGGACGGCCGGCTTGGGCGCGCCCCACTCGCCGCCGGCCCGGTCGGCGAGCCGCCGGGTGGAGACGGTGGTGCCGGGCAGTCGGTAGGGGTCGACGGTCGGCCAGAACCAGTCGGTGTACTGGCCGCCCTGGCCCGGCCCCCACCAGTAGAGCATTCCGGCCCCGGTGTGCCAGCCGCGCGGGTTCTCCCCGTTGCCGCACTCGTAGTACGCGATGCGGTCGGAGGCCATGGAGATGTTCGCGGCCCAGCCGGGGCGGCGGTGCACGGCCCGGTCCATGGAGGCGAAGAGCCGGTGCCCGGTCGGCTCGGGCGCGGCGGGGACGGGCGCGTCGGCGACGGCGTGCAGCCGGGCGAGGTCGGCGACGCCGAACTGGCGGGCGGAGAGGATCGGGGAGACGGTGTCCCGCTCGATCCAGCCCTTCACGCGCGCGTGCCACCGCTCGCGCTCGGCGGCGCCGGCTCCGCCCGCGAGGAGGGCGATGGCGGCGATGATCCCCTGGCCGTGGAAGTGGTCGGAGCGCATGATCTGCCGCTCGTCGTTCTTCAGGTGACCGCGGCTGATGGCACGGCCGTTGACGCTGTCCATCATCAGGCCGTCGTGGATCAGGGGCGCGTAGGCCTTCTCGACGCTGTCGAGGATGATCTGCCGGGCGGGGTCGGTGACGGCCCAGCTGGAGCCCGCGAGGAGGGTGAAGAGACGGCCGAGGCCGTCGAGCATGACCTGTCCGTACGTGCCCGAGTACGCGACCCAGGTGTGCTGGACGAACGAGCCGTCGGCGTAGAGGCCGTCGCCCTGGGTCACGTACGGGAAGACGGGCGAGAGGGCGTCCCGGGCGAGGGCGACCTTGGCGGGGTTCGCGCCGAGGATGCCGCGCAGGGCGACGGAGCGGCAGAGGTCGACGCGGTTGGCGCCGGTGGAGGTGCCGCTGTAGTGCGTGAGCACGGAGTCGGGCACGAAGTGGTCGACGGCGGCGCAGGCGGCGGCGATCCGCTCGGCGCCGAGGTGCGGGTGGAGCGCGGCGACGATGTCCATCAGGAGGCGGGGGCTGCCGATCTGCCACTCCCACCAGTTGCCGTAGCGGGTGGTGCCGGGGTGGAAGATCCGGGCGGAGAGATGGTCGAGGCCGCGCAGGACGTCGGCGAGGAGACCGGCGTCGCCGGTGAGGCCGGTGCCTGCCTGTACGTACGCCTGGGTCATGGTCCACAGGCGGCCGTAGCTCTGGGTGATGCCGGAGGGCGGGTCGAAGGAGTAGCCGGGCCAGAGGGAGGTGTCGGTGGGGGCCATGGAGGCCCGGAACGTACGGGCGAGGTCGCCGGTCTCGGCGAGGCGGGAGGCGTAGGGCTCGGCGCCGGGGTCGAAGCCGGCGCCGAGCTGGATGTCGAGCCAGCGCAGCCGCAGCGCCTCGAACTCCCCCTCCGCCGCGTGGGCGAGAGGGGGGAGTCCGAGGGCCGCGGCCGTGGCGGACGCGGTGATCAGGAAGGTGCGGCGGGACCAGGCGAGAGCGGCGGGTTCGGGCACGGAAGCCTCCCGGGGGCAGTGGTGTAGACCTGTTGGCGCCCGGTGTAGCAGCCGCTTTCCGACGCAATCAATGAGCACCGCACGCTTTGGTGCAAGCGCTTTCCTGTCCTCACCCTCCGCAGTGGAACCGGGCGTTCCCCCAGTCCGCGTGGTCGTTGCCGTTGCCGTCACCGCCGTCCCCGACGACCAGCTCGACGTACGTGGCCCCGGAGACGTCGGCGGTCAGCGACCACGCCGCGTCCCTCGCCCCCAGGACCGGCGACGCCACCTTCTGCGTACCGTCGGCGAGGACGCTGAACCGGACGGTGCCGCGGGTGGTCTGGACGTCGTCCACGCCGACCTCGGCGGTGAAGGAGGTGCACCTTCCGCCCAGGTAGTAGCGGACCTTGGCCGGGGCGTGGGTGCCCAGGCCCTTCGCGTACGTCACTCCCCCGATCCGCAGCGGGCCGCCGTCACCGGTGCCCGTCTCTCCGTTGGACACGTCGCGCTCGACGGGTCCCCAGCCGTTGGTGGCCGAGGTCCAGTCCAGATCGCTCGCCCAGCTGTCCGTGGTGGGCGGCGGAGGCAGCGTGCGGACGCTGGTGGCGGCGGTCAGCTTCCGCGCCTCTCCCCCGAGGCCGTACGTGAGCGTGGAGCCGAGCGGGTACGTGCGGTAGGCCGCGTCCACCGGGGGTGTCACCTTCCACGTGGCGGTGGCCTTCGCGCCCGCCGCGACCGTCTCGAAGGCGACCGGGGCGGCCGGTTCGGCGGTCCAGCCCTCGGGGAGTTCGAGGGCGGCCGTGGCTCCGGTGACGGCGCTCGCCTCGTCGTTGGCGAAGGTGGCCGTCACCTCGTTCGCGCGGCCCGGCTCCAGGGTCTCCGGGGCGGCGAGGGTGAGTGTGCCGCAGGCGGCCTTCTCCGCTGCGGGGCCGAGGTCGGTGACGGTGAAGGAGTCGAGGACGACGTCGGCCCCGTCCGGGGCGTCGGCGCGCTTGCGCAGTCCGGTCCAGGTGTCGCCGCAGCCGGCCGTCACCGTCTCGGTGAAGTGCCCTGTGGTCCGCTGCTGCCCGAGGGGCGTGCGCCGGGTCTCGACGGAGGTGCCGTTCGTACGGTCGTAGCCGGTGACCCACTCGTAGGCGCCCGCGTGGCTGGACTGGTAGTCGTACGCGATCCGGTAGCTGTGCCCGTCCTTCATCGGCACGGTCCAGGGCGCGGTCCGGTAGACCAGGCCGCTGTTCTCGTCGTGGGACTTCAGCGACTCGGCGCCGCTGATGACGTCGTCGATCAGCTTTCCGTTCCAGCCGGCCTGGGTGTACGGGGCGTTCAGCTGGGCGATGTGGGTGCGCGGGTCGGTGGTGCCGCCCGAGTCGCCCTTGAGGAAGGGTCCCCAGCCCTGGTCGACGGCCTCGAAGTCCTCGTACACGAGCGCTCCGGCCTTCGTCGCCGGGTTGTTGGCGACGATCCGTACGTCGTCGATCCGGACGGCGGCGGCGCTGCCGCCCGCGGCCTCGATCTTCAGGGTCGCCGTCCCGGTGGCGGGGGCGGTGAACGTGGCCTTGGCGCGCTGGAAGTGGGTGCCGTTCCAGTCGGAGGCGGCGACCCGGTCCTCCAGGGCGGAGCGCGCGACGGTGGCGGCCGCGCCGGCGACGGAGAGGGTGGTCGGGCGGGACTTCCCGGGGGCGACCTCGATCAGGACGGAGGCGGTGTAGCGCGAGCCGGGTGTCAGGCCGGTGATCTGCTGGCGTACGGACGCGGTCGCGGAGCCGGTGAGCTTCGCGCTGTTGCGGCCCTGGCCGTCGGTGTCACGGGCGACGGTCCCGGCCGTGCTCCAGGCGGCCAGCTTGGCGTCGTTGAAGCCGGGGTCCTTGACCGGGGTGCCTTCGCCCCAGCGGGGGTCGCGCGGCTCGGGGGCGACGCTCGGGTAGAGGACGTAGGGCTGTCCGGCGACGGCGTCGAGGGTGATCTTCCCGCCGCTCGGCCGTACCGTCCCGGTCTTCACGCGGCCGTTGTCGGTGAGCTTGTGGACGGAGTACGAGCCGGTGCCGGGCACCGCCCAACTGGTCTTCCCGCCCGCCTTGTTGTAGTGGTACAGCTTCGTGCCGCCGCCCCAGGGCAGGAGGTAGTTCTCGCCGTCGAGGACCTTGCGGCCGTTGTCGTAGAAGGTGCGGCGGCCGTTCTCGACGGTGCCGCGCACGCCGCCCGTGAAGGTGAGGTCGTCGCCGTTCCAGCGGGTGATGCGCTGCTGCTGGAGGTACTTGGCCGGCAGGTTCTTCTGCCAGATGTTGGCGTAGAAGCGGTTCCAGTCGGTCTCGCCTGTCCAGCCCTCGAAGTCCTCGAGGGCGGTCTGGCCGAGGACCGGGTGGTTGTTCCAGACGTCCTTCTCGCCGTTGCGGATGAAGCGGATGATCCGGGAGTTGAGGCCCTTGTTGGTGGCGCCGCCGTAGTCGAGGTCGTTGGCCCAGTGGGACCAGAGCGAGGCGCGCTCGAACTTCTCGGACCACTCGGTGGCGACGTTCCACCCCTGCGACTGAACAGCCTGGACGGTCTTGTCGGCGATCCAGCCGTGCGTGTAGTAGACGTCGATGTAGAGCATCGACAGGTTCGGGTCGGTCTCGTTCCTGAGCTGCTGGAAACGGCGGGCGAGGTCGCCGCTGTTGATGTCCCGGCGCTGGTCGATGTAGTAGCTCTGGCCCAGCCAGTTCCAGCCGGGCCTGGTCTTGTCGACGAGCGTCTCGCTGAAGTTCTTCGCCTCGGGGTACGACTCGGTGGCGTTGACGTGGACGCCGAAGCCGGCGCCCCACTTCTTGCCCTCCTTCAGGAGGGTGTTGAGGTCGGCGAGGCCGCCGGCGCGCTTGTTGTAGTTGCCGCCGTAGTCGGGGTGGGCGGAGTCGTGGCCTTCGGAGCCGTACCCCTTGAGCAGCGCGAACTGGCCGAGGCCGTCGGTGGCGAGGGAGATCCGCTTGACGTCGTCGAGGGTGCGCAGGAAGGGGTGGGTGGCGTTGGAGGCGAAGTTGAACGGGATGTGGGCGACGACCCGGTCCGGGGTCTCATCGCTGCCGGGGGCCTTGATGCCGATGGCGGGGAAGGCGAGGGCGCCGTCCTGCCAGTCGGTCCTGCCGTCGGCGTTGGCGTCGGGGGTGACGACGACCTTGGCCCAGGGGAGGTTGTCGCCGCTCTCGGGGGCGGGGGCGCCGGCGCCGCGGTAGGTCCACTGGCCGGACCAGACGCCGACGCGGGTCTCGGTCGCGGTCCTGCGGGCCTGGTGCCAGAAGCGGGCGCCGTCGCGGGCGCTCGGTCCTGCGGGCTTGTCGTAGGAGGAGTTGGACTCGACGGCGGCGGCGAGCCGGCCGGTGTTGACGATCGCGTAACTGGCGCCCGCGGGGGCGGCCTCGGCCGGGGTGGCGTCGGTGATGTCGGCGAAGACGTCGGCGGTACGGGTGGAGTCGGGGTCGAGCCGGGTGAACGCGGTCTGGGCGCCGGTGTCCGAGGAGCCGACGGAGACCAGGTCGTGGCCGGGTATGTCGAGGGTCCCGACCCGGAAGGTCTCGGTGTCGCGGACGGCGGTGACCTTGAAGGTGGTGGCCCGGCCGCTGACGCTCAGGGTCGCGTCGATCTCGACGCCGGGCAGGTCGGGGAAGGCGAGGGTGTACGCGGCGGTGGTGGCGGTCAGGACGGGGGCGGCCTTGGCCTGGACGGCGTAGGCGGTGCCGTTGAGGACGACCTGGGTGACCGGGGCCGTACTGCCGAGGAGGCGAGCGCCGGTGCCGCGGTCCATGTACGAGACGACGCGGGGGAAGTCCTCGGCGACGGCGACGGCGAGCTGTTCGGAGCCGATGACGGCTTCGGCCGCCGGTGACACGGGGGCTTCGGCGACCGCCGGTCCGGGCAGGGCGAACACGACCGACGAGGCGACGGCGAGCGCGCAGGCCGCACGGATTCTTCGCGACGTGGGGAGGGGCTTGGGGAGGGACATGGGGACTAGTTGGCCCGGGGCGCGCGACACCGTCAACGAGATCGCGCCCCGGCGGCCCCAGCAGTCCAACAACCCCCTTCGGTTAGTCCAAGTGACCACCGAAGAGGGCTTCTCGGCGCGGGGACGGCGGTCAGCAGCCGCCGCAGTTGTAGTACGTCACGTCCCAGTGGTTGCCCTCGTCGGCGTAGATGTTGCCCGAGCCCGACTTCCACTGCGGGGCCCCGTCACCGCGCAGGCCGATGTAGCTGAAGTTGTTCTTGATGTAGTTCCCGACGCAGGTGTACTTGCTGTAGTCGAGCTTGTAGCCGTTCCAGTGCGAGTACGTGCCACTGGCGTGTCCGACCTCGGTGCCGCCCGTGATGTTCAGGGCGCAGCCGCTGGCGCTCTTGAGGGTCTGGGCACCCTTCGCGGTGGCAAGGTTGAGCTGCTCGAAGGACGTGCAGGTCGAGTTGTAGCGGTCGGAGCAGCCGCCGGACGAGGACCACGTGATTCCGGAGTTGCGGAACATCGAGATCGCGGTGGCGTGGCTGATCTTGGTGACCGCGTGGGCGTCGGTGGCGGCGGTGAGGACGCCGACGCCGGGGGCGAAGAGCGCTCCCAGGACGAGGGCGAGGGCGGTGAGGACCGAGCGGAGCTTCATAGGGGTGCCTCCTGCTGATGACCGTGACGAGCGGGACGGTGGTGCAGGTGGAGCAAGCAGTTCCGGTCGAGCAAGGAGATGGTGCCCGAGGTCTACGCGCGTCCGCCAGGGGTCGGCGCCACTTTTCGGTGAATGTCGAAGAACCGGACCAGAAGATGTTGAAACTTGAACGGAATGGAGTTACGGTCGTTCTCGTTGAAGGTTCAACAAGCAGGGCATCCCGCCCCGCGTCATCCCGCGCACCGTCCCCAAGGAGCACGTCATGGGCATCTTCGGCCGCAAGAGCAACGAGACCACCGCCACCACCGTCGCCACCCTCCCCGTCGACCCGGCGCTGGCCGCGCTGACCGGCGACTACACGATCGACCCGGCGCACAGCAGCATCGGCTTCACCGTCCGTCACGCGATGGTCACCAACGTGCGCGGCACCTTCGCCGAGCACGAGGGCACGCTGACGCTGGACGGCTCGGACCCGGGCGCCTCCACCGCCTCGATCGACGTCAAGATCGCCTCCATCGACACGGGCATCGCCGACCGCGACGGCCACCTGCGCAGCGGTGACTTCTTCGACGCCGAGCAGTTCCCGCTGATGACCTTCCGCTCCACGGAGGCCGCGCAGCTGGGCGGCGACACGTACCGCATCAAGGGCGACCTCACGATCAAGGACGTGACGAAGCCGCTCTCCATCGACCTGGAGTTCAACGGCGCGGCCACCGACGTCTACGGCAACGAGCGCGTCGGCTTCGAGGGCTCGGCGGAGATCCTGCGCTCCGACTGGGGCCTGACCTGGAACGCGGCCCTGGAGACGGGCGGTGTCATGGTCAGCGACAAGGTGAAGCTGAACTTCGACATCTCCGCGATCAAGAACGCCGGCTGAGTCCGACGGGATCCGTCCCGAGTCCCCTGCGGCACACACGAGCGCGCCCGCCTCTCCGTCACGACGGAGGGCGGGCGCTCGGCGTGCTCGTCCGGCCCTCTTGTCAGTGGGAGCCGCTAGCGTCGGCGGCATGGAATTCCGTATCGACAGCGGCGACTTGACCGAAGCGGTGACGTGGGCGGCCCGCGTCCTGCCCGCGCGCTCCCCCGTGCCGGTGCTCGGCGGGCTGCTCCTGGAGGCGAGACCCGGGCGGCTGCGGGTCTCCGGGCTCGACTACGAGGCGTCGGCGTGCGTCGAGGTCGAGGCGGACACCGTGCGGGAGGGCAGGGCGCTCGTCCTGGGGCGGCGGCTGCTCGACATCTGCAAGGTGCTGCCCCACGGCGGTGTGGAGTGCGCGGTCGAGGGGGCGCGGCTCTCCGTGACGGGTGGGGAGGCCCGCTTCGGGCTCTCCCTGCTGCCGTTGGACGACTATCCGGCCCAGCCCGCCCTCCCCGCGCTGCGGGGCGTGGTGGACGCGGACGCCTTCGCTGCGGCGGTCGGTCATGTGGCGGTGGCGGCGGGCCGGGACGACTCGCTGCCGGTGCTCACGGGGATACGGCTCGCCCTGGACGGTACGACGATGACGCTGGCGGCGACCGACCGCTACCGGTACGCGGTCCGCACCCTGGAGTGGAAGCCGGAGGACGGGGGCGGGGACGGGGGCGGGGGCGGGGGCGGGGGCGCCGAGGCTGCCGGGGCCGCCGATGTCGTGGTCCCGGCCCGGCGGCTCACCGACATCGCCCGGTCGCTCACCGGCGCGGGGCCGGTCAGGCTCGCCCTGGACGGCGGCTCGGTCGGCTTCGAGAGCGAGGGGATGCGGACCACGACCCGGCTGCTCGACGGCCGCCTCCCCCGCCACGACAAGCTGTTCGCCCTCGGGGAGCACGCGGTCGCGGTGACGGAGCGGGCCCCGCTGGTCGAGGCCGTGAAGCGGGTCGCCGTCGTGGCGGAGGGCGACAGTCCGGTCCAGCTCGCCTTCGCCGGCGAGACCGTGCATCTCCAGGCCGGGTACGAGGACGACGTGGCCTCCCAGCGGCTCCCGGCCACGCTCACCGGGGCGGAGTCCATGACGGTCGCGTTCAACCCCGGGTATCTCCTGGACGCGCTCGGCTCGTTCACCACCGACTCCGTCCGCTTCCACCTGCTCGGACCGGGCCAGCGCGCGTTGATCACCGACCGGCCGGGCGGGGTCCACCAGCACCTGCTGATGTCGGTGAAGCCTCTGGTCTGAGATCTCGGACCGAGGGTCAGAACCCGCCGCCGCCGAAGTCCCCGCCGCCCCCGAAGTCGCCGAACCCACCGCCACCGCCGCCGAAGTCGCTCGACCCGAAGTCACCGGAGCTGAATTCCGCGCCGGAGAAGTCGCCGCCCTCGAACTCCCCGCCCCCGTACTCGGAGGCGTAGGCCGGGGTCGAGAGCATCGAGCCGAGCATGGTGCCGACGAGGAGACCGGGGAGCATGCCGCCGCCGAAATAGCCCCCGGCCCAGGGACCGTACGCCGGTCCCGCCTCCCAGTACGGGCGGCGGCCGTCGTACGTATCGACCGTACGGGCCAGAGGCTCCTGCCCGTCGTCGAGGCGGGCCGCGTCGGCGGCGCACACCGGGACCTCGCGGGCGGAGCCGCCGGCCGGGGTCCAGGTCCGGTCCTCGGTGGCGGGGCCGTGGCGCGGGTCGAAGAAGCAGGGCGGGCGGCGCTCGGGCAGCGGGCGGGACTCGCGGCGGGCGGCCAGGACGGCGAGCGACCAGCGGCCGTCCTCCAGCTGCTGGGTCACGCCGCGGACGTCGTGCGGACGCGTGGCCGAGCCCATGAGCGACTTGGCCTTGTCGTACGAGTCGAGCGCGCGTTCGTAGTCGTCGCGCATCGCGTCGTCGGCGCCGGGCTCGGCGGGGTGGAAGTCGAGCCGTTCGAGCTCCTCGCCGAAGGCGGTGATGTCCTCGTCGACGACGACCCGGAGCTTGTCGAGGGCCTCGCGCTCCTCGGCCTCCTTGCGGAGCCGGTTGCGGCGGACGATCGCGTACGCGCCCGCGCCGCCGGCGGCGACGACCGCGCCGAGGGTGATCAGACCGCCGACGGGAACACGGTCGTCCGTGCCCACGGTGCCCCAGGAGGCGGGCGCGGAGCCGCGCAGGGTCGGCAGGGCCTGGTCGACGAAGTTGTTCAGCTCGGTCCTGGCGTCGACACCGGGCTGGCGTACGGAGGTGACCAGGTTGTCCACGGCGTCCGCGGACATCACCGCACGGTCGGCGGCGGCGTCGAACCCGTCACCGAGCCGGACCCCGTACAGCCCCGTCACACCGGTCTGGGTGCGCAGATTGCGCAGCAGATCCTCGGGCGGGTACTCGGCGGTGGCGGGCAGCACGGCGATGAACAGCGGCTTGTCCGCGTCCTCGATCTTCTGGGCGAGGGCGTCCGCGTCCGCCTTCGACAGCTGGTCGGCGGCGCCCGGATCGACGTACACCGGGCCCTGCTTCAGAGCCGCGGCCACGTCGGATATCCCCGTGACCCCGGCCCCAGCGGAGGGCGCCAGGGCCAGGAGCAGCAGCAGCGCCAGCCCGGCGAGGGCCGACAGAAGGTGGAACGGCCTGGTCCTCATACCATCGAAACTACCCCGAATGGGTGAAGCCAAGACATATGAGGACGAGACTCCCGGAACATCCGTGCCGTTACTCGGGGGGCTCGACGCCCGCCCGCAGCAGTCCGTAGGTGTACGCGTCCTCCAGGGCCTGCCACGAGGCGACCAGGATGTTCTCGCCGACCCCCACCGTCGACCACTCGCCGTTGCCGTCGCTGGTGGTGATCAGGACGCGCGTCGCGGAACCCGTGCCGTGGCGGCCCTCCAGGATGCGGACCTTGTAGTCGACCAGCTCGAACTTGGCGAGCTGCGGGTAGAACCGCTCCAGGCTCGTCAGCAGCGCCTGGTCCAGCGCGTTGACCGGGCCGTCGTTGCCCTCAGCCGTCGCGACGATCCGCTGGCCCTTGGCCCAGATCTTCACGGTCGCCTCGTTGGCGTGCAGGCCGTCCGGACGGTCCTCGACGATCACCCGCCAGGACTCCGTACGGAAGTAGCGGCGGGCGCGGCCCTCCACCTCCTCCCGGAGCAGCAGCTCGAAGGAGGCGTCGGCGGCCTCGTAGGTGTAGCCCTTGAGCTCGCGCTCCTTGACCCGCTCGACGACCCGGCCGACCAGCTCGCGGTCGCCGCCCAGGTCGACGCCGAGCTCCTTGCCCTTCAGCTCGATCGAGGCGCGGCCGGCCATGTCGGAGACGAGCATCCGCATGGTGTTGCCGACCAGCTCGGGGTCGATGTGCTGGTAGAGGTCGGGGTCCACCTTGATCGCGGAGGCGTGCAGACCGGCCTTGTGGGCGAAGGCGGAGACGCCCACGTACGGCTGATGGGTGGAGGGCGTGAGGTTGACGACCTCGGCGATCGCGTGCGAGATCCGGGTCATCTCCCGCAGTGCGCCGTCGGGCAGCACCTTCTTGCCGTACTTCAGTTCCAGGGCGGCGACGACCGGGAAGAGGTTGGCGTTGCCGACCCGCTCGCCGTAGCCGTTGGCCGTGCACTGGACGTGCGTGGCGCCCGCGTCGACGGCGGCCAGGGTGTTGGCCACCGCGCAGCCGGTGTCGTCCTGGGCGTGGATGCCGAGCCGGGCGCCGGTGTCGGCGATCACGGTGGCGACGACGGCCTGGACCTGGGCGGGGAGCATGCCGCCGTTGGTGTCGCAGAGGATGACGACGTCGGCGCCTGCCTCGTACGCGGTGCGGACGACGTCCTTGGCGTACTGCGGGTTGGCCTTGTAGCCGTCGAAGAAGTGCTCGCAGTCGACGAAGACCCGGCGGCCCTGGGAGCGCAGGTAGGAGACGGTGTCGCGGACCATCTCCAGGTTCTCGTCCAGGGTGGTGCGCAGCGCGAGTTCGACATGCCGGTCGTGCGACTTGGCGACCAGTGTGATCACCGGCGCGCCGGAGTCCAGCAGCGCCTTGACCTGCGGGTCGTCGGCCGCGTTGCCGCCCGCCCTGCGGGTCGCGCCGAACGCGACGAGCTGCGCGTTCTTGAAGGAGATCTCCTGCTGGGCGCGGGCGAAGAACTCCGTGTCACGCGGGTTGGCTCCGGGCCAGCCGCCCTCGATGAAGCCCACGCCGAAGTCGTCGAGGTGCCGCGCGATGGTCAGCTTGTCCGCGACGGTGAGGTTGATGCCTTCACGCTGCGCGCCGTCGCGCAGCGTCGTGTCGAAGACATGGAAGCTGTCGTCGAGGCGCGGGCTCTCGTCGGTCTCCGTGGTCATGACTGTGATGGCTCCTGTCGGATGTGGCTCCGGAAGGTCTGGATCCACTTGCCCCCATTCTCACGCGTCGTCCGTTTCCGGCGATGGTGGGGCCGGAAAACGAAAAAACCCCTCGCGGGTGCGAGAGGTCTGCGCGCGGGTCTGGGGCACGGTGTCCACTGCCGCGGGGGTCGAGTCGCGGTTCAGCGGTCACTGCGGACCGGCGCGCTGCTGCCGATAATCATGGTGGTAGCAAGCACGTCGGCAGTCTGCCATACCCCCACGGCACGCGGGATGCCAGTCTCACGATGCGGGCGACGAGCCATCCGTACGGGCACTCCACTCGCGCTCGACCTTGCGCATCAGCGCCGGGTAGACGAAGAGGTACCGGAACGGCTTGATCAGGGCCATGTAGGCGGCGCCGAGCCGTCCGTTCGGCTTCACCAGGACCGTCATCCGACCGCGGTAGCCGCCGCCCGACGCGTCAGCGACCCAGCCCATGTGCATGACCGTGTGCACGGTCTTGTTGGCCAGTTCCGCCGCCCACTCGTCCTTCAGCAGGTAGACCGAGGTGAAAGGGAGGAACTCCGGCCCGGCGGGCGCGTCGCGCAGGTCCTGCGGCAGCCGGTCCCTGAGCGAGGCCACCCGGGAGCCGAGGCCGGCCTTCTCGCGGTCCAGGCCGAGCAGCGCCCCGATCTTCCACCGGGCCGCCCACAGCAGGCGAACGACGAGGGGAGCGCCCTCCGGGAAGTCGCCGGAGACGGTCTGCGCCACCAGCCGGGGGAAGTCGTCCGGGCCGCCGGGCGTCGGCAGCGCCCACACGTCCTCGACCTGGAAGTCGGGGGTGAGTTCGTGGATGCGCCAGGGGCGCGAGGTGTGTGCGGTCTTCGGCAGTCTCATGCGGGGACCTCCGTAGGGGGATCGGACGGCGGCAGACCGAGGACGCCCCGGATCGCCCTCTCGACGAGGACGACGTCGTGCGGGACATGGCCGGCGAGATGGCTGACGAGCCCTTCGAGCGTGCCGAGGTAGGCCAGCGCCGTCTCCTGGGGTGGCGGGCCGGGAGGGATCGCGCCGCTCGCACGCCCCGCCGCGACCCGTCCGGCGCACTCGGTGACGAGTCCCTCGAAGATCTCCGCGATCGCCTGGCCGACGGGATGGTCCCGCCCGGCGAACTCGGCCCACAGCTTCCTCATCACCTGGGCCACGTCACGGCGGCAGTAGACGGCATGGCCGCGCGCCGTCGCGAGCAGCGCCTCCACGGGGTCGGCCGTCTCCGCGGCGGGCCGGCCGACCTCGTCGGCCCAGGTCTCCTCGACCCACTTCACCACCGCCAGCGCCAGTTCCTCCTTGTTGGCGAACTGGTGGTAGAGGGCGCCCCGGGTGTAGCCCGCCTCGCTCGCCACCCACTCCAGCGCCAGGTTGCCGTAGCCGTACGTGGACAGTCCGCGGGCCGCGGCCTCCAGCAGGGCGTTCCTGGTCCGGGCGCGCCGGTCCGCCTGCGTACGGCGACCCTCTTTACGTACAGACATGTATGTAGGTTACTTTGGACCCGTGCAGTGCCGCAAGACGGACCGATGCCCGGGGAGGGCCTCATGAAGACTGGCAAGGCAGGCAAGGCAGGCAAGGTGGGGATGGTGGCGCACCACTACCCGCACGCCGCTCACCGCGAGGAGTTCATCGCGCGCGTCCACCAGGTCGCCGAGGAGTTCCGACGGACCCCCGGCTGCCTCTCGGCCGAGTGCTGGACGGCGGGGGACGCGGTGGTGTCGATCGTGCGGTGGGAGTCCGAGGGCGCGCGCGACGCATCGCTCGCGGCCGTGATGGGGGCAGGGCTCGACCTCGCCTACGACGACCGCGAGTCACGCCCTCGCGAGATCCTCGGACTCGTCGAGTCCTGACCGGTCAGCGCGCGGTCGCGGGCGCCGCCTCCGCCGTCTCCTGGCCGGGCACCCGCGGCCCCCTGCCCACCCGGCCCAGGTCGATGTCGCGGGTCTCGCGCATCGTCAGGTACACGATCAGCGAGACGGCCGCGCAGCCCGCCACGTACCAGTAGAAGCCCGACTCGATCCCCGCGTCCTTGAACCACAGCGCCACGTACTCGGCCGTGCCGCCGAAAAGCGCGTTGGCGATGGCGTACGGCAGGGCGACGCCGAGCGCGCGGATGCCGGTCGGGAACAGCTCCGCCTTCACGCACGCGTTGATCGAGGTGTAGCCCGTGATGACGACCAGCGCGAGGAGCGAGAGTCCGAGGGCCGGCCAGAAGGAGCCCGCGCTCCTGAGCATCGTCATGATCGGCACGGTCAGGAAGGTGGAGCCGACCGCGAAGGTGATCAGGAGCGGGCGGCGGCCGATCCGGTCGGACAGCCTGCCCGCGAGCGGCTGCAGACAGGCGAAGACGATCAGCGCGCAGAACGAGACCAGGGTCGCCGTCTGCTTGGGCAGCCCGGCGGAGTTGGAGAGGTACTTCGTCAGATAGGTGGTGTACGTGTAGTAGGCCACCGTGCCGCCCATGGTGAGGGCGATGACGAGGAACGCCTCGCGCCGGTGCGCCCAGAGCGCCTTGAGGGTGCCCTTCTCGCCGTGCGCGACCCCGTCGTCGGCGGTCTCCTCGTACACCTCCGTCTCCAGCATGTTGCGCCGCAGGTAGAAGACGACGGCCGCGCCGAGCGCGCCGATGATGAACGGGATGCGCCAGCCCCAACTGTGCAGCGCCTCCACGGACATCGTGCGCTGGAGGACGATCTGCAGGCCGAGGCCGAGGATCTGACCGGCCGTCATCGACACGTACTGGAAGCTGGAGGCGAAACCCCGGTGCTGCGGCGCGGACGCCTCGGTGAGATAGGTGGCGCTGGCCGCGTACTCGCCGCCGACCGACAGGCCCTGGAGCAGGCGGGCGATCAGCAGGACCGCGGCGCCGCCGTAGCCGGCGACGGAGTACGTCGGCGCGATCGCGATCAGTAGGGCGGAGGCGGACATCAGCGTCACGGTGAGGGTGAGCGCCGCCTTGCGGCCCTTGCGGTCGCCGACGCGGCCGAGCAGCCAGCCGCCGACGGGGCGCATGAAGAAACCGACGGCGAAGATGCCGGCGGTGTTCATGAGCTTGGCGGTGTCATTGCCCTCGGGGAAGAACGCCCCCGCGAAGTAGGTCGCGAAACTCGCGTACACGAACCAGTCGAACCACTCGACCATGTTGCCGGCAGAACCGACCCAGATCTTCTTCCAGTGCTCTCGTCCCATGACCCCGAACGCTGCCGGACGTGACATCGACGCAACAAGGCCGACGCGGGCAACGATCGGGAGTACTTGCGTGCGTTACGGTCGCCGGATCAGCGTTTCGGCCACGAACTCCCGTACATGCGCGAGGACTTGCTCGCGCCCGGTGCCGGGGATACCCACCGCGACATGGACGCTGAACCCGTCGAGCAGGGCCCGCATCCGGGCGGCGTACCGGTCCGGGTCGACCGCCCGGAACTCCCCGCGCGAGACGCCCTCGGCGATCAGCGCGACCAGGTCCCGGTGCCAGGCCCCCTCGATGGCGGCCTGCCGGGCACGGGCGTCGTCGGTGGCGTTCTGGGACCGGTTCCAGACCTCCAGCCAGAGGGTCCAGTGCGGGTCGCGGGGGCCGTCGGGAATGTACACGTCGACATATCCGTCGAGCCGCTCGCGCGCGGTCCCGGGCCGCGACAACAGCGCGCTCCGCTCGGCACCGAGCCGCCCCTCGCTCCACTCCAGGGTCTGCAGGAGCAGCTCGTCCTTGGTCCGGAAGTAGTAGAGCAGGTGCCCGCTGCTCATCCCGACCTCACGCCCGAGCCCCGCCATGGTGAGTCCGTCGAGCCCGCGCTCGGCGATGGTGTCCATCGCGGCGGCGAGGACGTCCTCGCGGGGCGGGGCGGGATGGTTGCGCCGACGGGGAGAGGCGGGGTGATTCGGGCTCATGCTGCTCACGCATACGTTCTACCTCATGGCCCCGTCGGGCCGGCGCCCGAAGGCGGCGTGCGGGGACGGCACGGCACGGCACGGCATCGCACGCGGCACCGCACGGCACGGCACGGCCGCGGGCTGCCACACAGCCCGCGGCCGGACCGCCGCGTCTCAGACCTTCGGCTGCTGCTGCGTGATGCAGTGGATGCCGCCCCCGCCCGCGAAGATCGCGCGCGCGTCCACCAGCGTCACGATCCGCTCGGGGAACAGCCGGCGGAAGATGCCCGCCGCGATCTCGTCGTTCGGGTCGTCGAAGCCGCAGAGCACCACGCCGCCGTTGCAGAGGTAGTGGTTGATGTACGAGTAGTCGACCCAGTCGCCCTCCTCGTCCTTCAGGACGGTCGGGGCCGGGATCTCCACGACCTCCAGGCGGCGGCCCTTCGCGTCCGTCTGGCGGCCGAGGATGTCGACGTACATCCGGGAGCGCTCGTAGTCCGGGTGGGCCGGGTCCTGCTGGCTGTGGACGACCACGACGCCGGGGCGGGCGAAGGCGGCGACGATGTCGACGTGTCCCTGGGTGCCGAAGAGGCCGTAGTCGCCGGTCAGGCCGTGCGGGAGCCAGATCGCCTTCGTCGTGCCGAGCTTGGCGTGGATCTCGGCCTCGACCTGCTCACGGGTCCACTCGGGGTTGCGGCCCGCGCCGAGCTGGACGGTGTCGGTCAGCAGAACCGTTCCCTCGCCGTCGACGTGGATCGCGCCGCCCTCGTTCACCAGGGGGGAGGAGAGCACGGAGACGCCTGCCAGGTCCGCCACGTGACGGGCGATCTTGGAGTCGTGCTCCCAGCGGGCCCAGTCCTGCCCGCCCCAGCCGTTGAACACCCAGTCCACGGCTGCCAGTTCGGTGCCGTTGGTCACGAACGTGGGGCCGATGTCCCGCATCCAGGCGTCGTCGAGCTCGCGCTCCACGAGCTCGACGTCCGGACCGAGCAGCTCGCGCGCGGAGTCCGCTCCCCCCGGGCCGACGACCATCGTCACCGGCTCGAAGCGGCGTACGGCACGAGCCACCGACGCCCACGCGGTACGGGCCTCGGCCAGCTCCTCGTCGTTCGTGAAGGTGGGGTTCGGGCTGGGCCAGGCCATCCACGTGCGCTCGTGCGGGGCCCACTCGGGCGGCATTCGGAAGGTCATGTGAGGAGTCCTAGAGGAAGTAGAGACGGTTCAGGGAGATGGACGCGGCCGGTTCTGAGCGGATCGGTTCGCCGTCCAGCGACACGAGTCCGGTCCGGCCGTCCACCCCCACCTGGCCGATACGGGAGTTCAGGAGCAGGTCGCCGGGGCCGATGCCGCGCGTTCCGCGGACGGCCACCCGGCGGCGCCGGGTCGGCATCCGGTCGGAGCCGAGGTCGACGGCGGCCTGGGCGACGAAGGCGACCGAGATGTCGGCGGGGGTGGCTCCGTACGACCCGAACTGCGGCCCGAGAACCAGCGGTTCACAGGTGTCGGTGGCCGCGTTCGGGTCGCCCACGACCCCGTACGCCGGGAAGCCGGACTTGAGCACCAGCTGCGGCTTGGCGCCGAAGAACTCCGGCCGCCACAGCACGATGTCGGCCATCTTGCCGACCTCGATCGAGCCGATCTCGTGCGCGAGGCCGTGGGCGATCGCCGGGTTGATGGTCAGCTTGGCCATGTAGCGCAGCACGCGCGCGTTGTCGTCGTGCGCGCCGTCGCCCTCCAGCGGGCCCAGCTCGGCCTTCATCTTCCCGGCCATGGCGAAGGTCCGGCGTACGGTCTCGCCGGCCCTTCCCATCCCCTGCGCGTCGGACGAGGTGATCCCGATCGCGCCGAGGTCGTGCAGGACGTCCTCCGCGCCCATCGTCCCGGCCCTGATCCGGTCGCGCGCCATGGCGGCGTCGCCGGGGAGGTCGGTCTTCAGGTCGTGGACGGAGACGATCATCCCGTAGTGCTCGGCGACCGCGTCGCGGCCGAAGGGGAGCGTGGGGTTGGTGGACGAGCCGATGACGTTCGGCACGCCCGCCATCTTGAGGACGTTCGGTACGTGTCCGCCGCCGCAGCCCTCGATGTGGAAGGCGTGGATGGTCCGGCCGTCGAGGACGCGCAGGGTGTCCTCCACGGACAGGCACTCGTTGAGGCCGTCGCTGTGGAGGGCGACCTGGACGTCGTGGTCCTCGGCGACGCGCAGCGCGGTGTCCAGGGCGCGGGTGTGGGCGCCCATGTCCTCGTGGACCTTGAAGCCGGACGCGCCGCCCTCGGCGAGCGCCTCGACCAGCGGGGCCGCGTCCGAGGACGAGCCGCGGGCGAGGAAGCCGATGTTGACCGGCCAGGCGTCGAAGGCGTTGAAGGCGTGCTTCAGGGCCCATGGCGAGTTGACGCCAACCCCCCAGACAGGACCGAACTCCTGTCCGATGATGGTGGTGACACCAGAGGCGAGGGAGGCCTCCATGATGCGGGGGGACAGCAGGTGGACGTGGGTGTCCACAGCACCGGCGGTGGCGATCAGGCCCTCGCCGGAGACGATCGACGTGCCGGTGCCGACGACGACGTCGACACCGTCGAGGGTGTCCGGGTTGCCCGCGCGCCCGATGGCGTGGATCCGGCCCTCGCGCATACCGATGGACACCTTGCGGATGCCCTGAACGGCGTCGATCACGAGGACGTTGCTGATCACGACGTCGCAGGTCTCACGGACGGCGGCCGCCTTGAGGTGCAGCCCGTCGCGGGCGGTCTTGCCGAAGCCGGCGAGGAACTCGTCCCCGGGCTTCTGGGAGTCCGACTCGACCCGGACGACGAGCCCGGAGTCGCCCAGGACGACCCGGTCGCCCGCGCGGGGGCCGTGCACCGATGCGTACTCGTACGGGTCCATCACTCGCCCTCCTTCGTGAGCTGTACTCCCAGGTAGCCGCAGGCCGCCGCGCGCCGCAGGGCCTCTTCCTTCGCGCCGGGCGCGTCCAGCGGGCCGTCGACCAGGCCCGCGAAGCCGATGGCGACGCGGCCGCCGCCGATCGGCACGAGTCCGACCTCCGCCTCGCCGTCCGGGTCGAAGCGGAACGACGACCCGGCGGGGACGGCGAGCCGCATGCCGTACGCGGCGGCGCGGTCGAAGTCGAGGCGCGGGTTGGACTCGAAGAAGTGGAAGTGGGAGGTGACGCTGACGGGGACGGTCGCGGTGTTGCGGACCTTGAGGATCAGCGTGGGGGGTTGCTCGGCCTCGGTGGGCCCGGGCAGCAGGGCGCCGGGGGCGCCGTCGCCGAGGTTTCCGCCGCCGATCGGGTCGGAGACGACCGCGAGCCGCGAGCCGTCCTCGAAAACGGCCTCGACATGCACTTCGGTGACGACATCGGCCACGCCCGGCAGCACGTCGTCCGGACCGAGTACGGACCGGGCGGCGTCGATCGCCTCGGCGAGGCGCCTGCCGTCGCGGGCCGCCTCGCAGACGGTGTCCGCAATGAGGGCGGTCGCCTCCGGCACATTGAGCCGCAGGCCCCGTGCCCGGCGGGCCCGGGCGAGCTCCGCGGCGCCGAAGATCAGCAGCCGGTCGCGTTCCGTGGGGGTCAGTCGCACGTCGAAAACACCTCCTGTTTGAGCAACACTCTAAACGCTGAAACCTTCACATCCAAGCATTGACGTGGTCCACTGACATGGGTCACATTGAGCGCCGCTCAAAATCTCCCCCACCCCCCACCCCGCCCCCTCTTCCCCGCAGGGAGTACCCATGCCGATAGAACAGCGCGGAGTCGACACCATCCCCGAAGCGGAACGCACCAGCGGTCCGCGCGACCTTCTCTCGATCCTGCTCGGCTCGAACCTCTGCCTCGGAGTGATCATCTTCGGGTGGCTGCCGGTCTCCTTCGGCCTCGGGCTGTGGGCCTCGGTGACCTCCGTCGTGGCCGGCACGCTCGTCGGTGTCGCCGTGACCGCCCCGCTCGCGCTCGTCTCACTGCGCACCGCGACCAACCTCTCCACCTCCAGCGGCGCCTTCTTCGGCGTACGCGGACGGCTCGTCGGCTCGGTGGTCGGGCTGCTGCTCTCCCTCGGCTACACGGCGCTGACGCTGTGGATCGGCGGAGACGTCATGGTCGGCACGTTGGAGCGGCTGATCGGCCTGCCGACCGGCGACGTCACGCACACGGTGGTGTACGCCGTGCTCGCCGCCTGCACGGTCGTCGCCGCGGTCTACGGCTACCGCCTGCTGCTCAAGCTCAGCAAGGCCCTCGCGATCGGCATGACCCTGCTGCTCGCGCTGGGCCTCGTCGCGTACGCGGGCGACTTCACCACGGCCCCCGTGCCCGAAACCCCGTACCTGCTCGGCTCGTTCTGGCCGACCTGGGTGCTGTCGGCGGTCGCCGCCGGACTCAGCGGCCCGGTCGCCTTCATCACGCTGCTCGGCGACTACACCCGCTACATATCCCCCGAGCGGCACAGCGCGAAGACCGTCTGGCGGACCACCTGCCTGGGCCTCGTGGCCGGTCTGCTGATCCCTCAGCTCTTCGGTACGTTCACGGCGTTGGCGGCGCGCGGCGGTCTGGACTACGCGGGCCCGCTCGTCGAGGCCTCCCCCGTCTGGTACTTGGTGCCGCTGCTGCTCGCGGCGACCGCCGGCTCGGTCGGCAACGCGGGTCTGATGCTCTACTCGATGGGCCTCGACCTGGACGCGATCCTGCCGCGCGCGACGCGCTCGCGGGCCACGCTGGTGGTCGCGGTGATCGCGACGGCGTTCGTCTTCCTCGGCCACTTCGCCTCGGACGCGCAGACCGCGATGACCTCGTTCGTGCTGCTGCTCACGGCGATCGGTACGCCCTGGGCGGTGATCACCCTGATCGGGCACGCGCGCTGCGGGGGCGCGTACGACCCGGAGGCGCTCCAGGTCTACAACCGCCGGGCGCGGGGCGGGGTGTACTGGTTCACGGCCGGCTGGCACCCGCGCGCGACGCTGTCGTGGGCGGTCGGTGCCGGTGTGGGCCTCGCGTCGGTGTCGACACCCCTGTACGAGGGGCCGCTGCTCGCCCTGACGGGCGGGATCGACTGCAGCTTCATCCTGTCCGGCCTGGTCGGCGGCGCGCTGTACGCGGTGCTGACGCCGGGCACGGCGGCCACGCCGGAGGCCGTACGGGAGCAGGAACAGGAACTCGCCGCGTCCTGAGCGCACGCGAAGGCCCCCGGGGAGTACCCCGGGGGCCCTCGTCGTCGGCGGAGTGTCGACTAGCCCAGCTCGTGCGTCCAGCCGTGGACGTCCTCGGCCTTGCCGGTCTGGATCGCGAGCAGCGCGTCGCGGAGCTTCATCGTGACCTCACCGGGCTGCCCGCCCGACTGCTGCCACTCGCCACGGGCCGACTTCACCGTGCCGACCGGGGTGATCACCGCGGCCGTACCGCAGGCGAAGACCTCCTTGAGCGTGCCGTTCTCGGTGTCGGCCTTCCACTGGTCGATGGAGACCCGGCCCTCCTCGGGCCGGTAGCCGAGGTCCGCGGCGAGGCGCAGGAGCGAGTCGCGGGTGATGCCGGCGAGCAGGGAGCCGGTCAGCTCGGGGGTGACGATGCGGTCCTCGTACACGAAGTACAGGTTCATCCCGCCGAGCTCCTCGACCCACGTGTGCTCCACGGCGTCGAGGTAGGCGACCTGGTCGCAGCCCTTCTCCGCCGCCTCGGCCTGGGCCAGGAGGGAGGCCGCGTAGTTGCCGCCGGTCTTGGCGTCGCCCATGCCGCCGGGGACGGCGCGGACGCGGTCCTCGGAGAGCCAGATGGAGACGGGCTTCACGCCACCGGGGAAGTACGGTCCGGCGGGCGAGGCGATGACGACGAAGAGGTACTCGTTCGCCGGCCGCACGCCCAGACCGACCTCGGTCGCGATCATGAACGGGCGCAGGTAGAGGGACTCCTCGCCGCCGTGCGCCGGGACCCACGCCTTGTCCTGCTGGACGAGGACGTCACAGGCCTCGATGAAGGTCTCGACGGGCAGCTCCGGCATGGCCAGGCGGCGGGCGGAGGCCTGGAAGCGCCGCGCGTTGGCGTCCGGGCGGAAGGTGGCGACGGAGCCGTCGGGACGGCGGTACGCCTTCAGGCCCTCGAAGATCTCCTGCGCGTAGTGCAGGACGTTCGTGGCCGGGTCGAGGGAGAGCGGCCCGTACGGCACGAGCTGGCCGTCGTGCCAGCCGCGGCCCTCGGTCCAGCGGATGGTCACCATGTGATCGGTGAAGTGGCGGCCGAATCCCGGGTTGGCCAGAATCGCCTCGCGCTCCGCGTCCGACAGCGGGCTGGAGGAGGGCTTGAGCTCGATCGTGGGCGTCGTCATGAGTGCTTGTCCTTCACCGGTTGTGTGTGACGGACCGCGCTCACGCCGCTATCAGTGCTCTGCTAGGACGTCCGAGCTTTCCCGCATGCCGCGGCCCCACGTTCGATTATCGCCCGTGGACGACGGTGCACGAAAACGGTGTGCGTGCGGTCCATGAATCTGATGGTGGCACCCAGCGACCGCATAGGTACAGCCGCCGGGTGCTGATGCGACCCGGCGGCTGTGTGTGTGGCGTCGTGTATGACGTCAGTCGACGGGTCAGCTCGCTACTCGTACGGCGAGCGCGTCGCCGATCTCGTCCGTCGTACGGACCGCGTTCTTGGCGTCTCCGCGCTCCGTGAGGTCGGCGGCGACGGCGGCCTCGATGCGGGCCGCCTCGTTCTCGTAGCCGAGGTGGCGCAGCAGGAGCGCGACGGAGAGAACGGTGGCCGTCGGGTCGGCCTTGCCCTGGCCCGCGATGTCCGGCGCGGAGCCGTGGACGGGCTCGAACATGGACGGGAACTCGCCGCTCGGGTTGATGTTGCCGGAGGCGGCGACACCGATGCCGCCGGAGACGGCCGCGGCGAGGTCGGTGATGATGTCACCGAAGAGGTTGTCGGTGACGATCACGTCGAACCGCTCGGGCTGCGTGACGAGGAAGATCGTCGCCGCGTCCACGTGCAGGTAGTCGGTGGTGACCTCGGGGAACTCCTCGGCCACCTTGTTGAAGATGTTGGTCCAGAGGTGCCCCGCGTACGCCAGGACGTTGTTCTTGTGGACCAGCGTCAGCTTCTTGCGGGGGCGGGCCTGGGCGCGGGCGAACGCGTCGCGGACCACGCGCTCGACGCCGAAGGCCGTGTTGACGGAGACCTCGGTGGCGACCTCGTGCGGGGTGCCGGTGCGGATCGAGCCGCCGTTGCCGGTGTACGGGCCCTCGGTGCCCTCGCGGACCACGATGAAGTCGATCTCGGGCTGGCCCTTGAGCGGGGTCGACACGCCGGGGAGCAGCTTCGAGGGACGCAGGTTGACGTGGTGGTCGAAGAGGAAGCGGAGCTTCAGCAGGAAGCCGCGCTCAAGCACGCCGGACGGGACCGAGGGATCGCCGATCGCGCCGAGCAGGATGGCGTCGTGCTGCTTGAGGGCCTGGACGTCGGCGTCGGTGAGGGTCTCACCGGTCGCGTGGTAGCGCTTGGCGCCGAAGTCGTACTCCTTGGTCTCCAGCTTCACATCCTGCGGGAGCGCGGCCGCGAGGACCTTGAGGCCCTGGGCCACGACCTCCTGGCCGATGCCGTCGCCGGGAATGACTGCGAGATTGATGCTGTGAGACATGTCGGCACCCTACTCCTCGTCCCAGTGCCTGACACGCGTTGTCCACCATACGGACGGACGTGAACGCGTCGACGATTTCTTTGAATTTCGTTCATCCCGCGTCTGGCGTGAGGCCGTAAGTTACTGGCAAGTTGCCCGCCATGACTGAGGACACCCCACGCTTCGGGATCCCCGAAGCCCTCGCCCGCCGTATGTCCATGCCCGAGCAACACGAGTATCTGCGCGCGAAGTTGACGCGCCGTCGGATACTCGCCGGCTCCGTCGCGACCGCCGCCGCGGCCGGGACCGGCGTGCTGGCCGGGAGTCCCGCCGCGGCTGCCGTGAAGGCCTCCCCCACCCTGGTCACGGCCTCCGCCACCGCCACCGTGGACGGCTCGCTGGTCGCCCCGTTCGGCCGCCATCTCGCCTTCGGCGCGGATCCGAAGACCCAGATGCGGATCTCCTGGCAGGTGCCCTTCGCCGTCACGCGCCCGTACGTCCGGGTGGGGCTGCGCCCCTGGGAGCTCGGGGCGAAGATCGAGGCCGAGGTGCGCGCGCTGCACACCCCCTCGCTCTCCACCAAGCTGCCGGCCGTCGACCAGGTCTATCTGCACGCGGGCCTGGACGGGCTCCAGCCGGGCACGACGTACTACTACGGCGTGGGGCACGACGGCTTCGACCCGGCCTCCCCCGAGCGGATGTCCACGCTCGGCTCGTTCCGTACGGCTCCGGCGGCGCCCGAGACCTTCGTCTTCACGGCCTTCGGCGACCAGGGCGTCAGCTACCACGCGCTCGCCAACGACCAGCTGATCCTCGGCCAGAACCCGGCGTTCCACCTGCACGCGGGCGACATCTGCTACGCGGACAGCACGGGGCAGGGCAAGGAGTCGGACACGTACGACGCCCGTGTCTGGGACCAGTTCCTGGCCCAGACGGAGAGCGTGGCGGCCCGGGTGCCGTGGATGGTGACGACCGGCAACCACGACATGGAGGCGTGGTACTCGCCGAACGGCTACGGCGGCCAGTCGGCCCGCTGGTCACTGCCCGGCAACGGCCCGGACCCGGCGCTGGCGCCCGGGGTGTACTCCTTCACCTACGGCAACGTCGGGGTCGTCGCACTCGACGCCAACGACGTCTCGTACGAGATCCAGGCCAACAAGGGCTACACGGCGGGCCGCCAGACGGCCTGGCTCGACCGGCGGCTCGGCGAGCTGCGCGCGCGGCCGGAGATCGACTTCGTGGTGGTCTTCTTCCACCACTGCGCGTACTCGACCTCCACGCACGCCTCGGACGGCGGCGTACGCGACTGGTGGGTACCGCTGTTCGCCAAGCACCAGGTGGACCTGGTGGTCAACGGGCACAACCACGTGTACGAGCGCACCGACGCGATCAAGGGCGGCGAGGTGGGCAGGACGGTGCCGATCGGCGGCACGACCGACCCGACGCGCGACGGCATCGTGTACGTCACGGCCGGCGGCGCGGGCAAGGATCTGTACAGCTTCGGGCTCGGCGTGCGGGACAGCTACGAGGGGCATGTCCACGACCACGACCACATCCTGACGTTCCACTGGACGAAGCTGCGGCTGCCGGACCCGGACGTGGTCGAGTGGTCGCGGGTGCGCTACACCGGCTTCTCGTTCCTCGCGGTGGAGGCGGTGGCCGGGGCGTCACCCGTACTGAAGGTGTCCGCGCTCGCCGAGAGCGGCGAGCGCATCGACCACTTCGAGGTGCGGCGCTCGGCTCAGTGACCGGTCGATCCGCCGTTGTCACGGCGGTCGAGGGCTCGCTGGAGGGCGGCGGCGGCGTTCTTGCGGGCGTCGTCGCTGCTGGGGCGGGTGGCGGAGTGGCGGACGCGACGTGCGGTCTGAGCGGCCATGAGGGATCGACTCCTTGAGATCAGCGGTGATCGAAGGCGCCGGAGGTGGCGGGGAGCGCGGCCGCAGGGGTTGCCTGCACAGGGGCGTCGCGCTCTCGACCGCCCTTCGCTCGATGAAGCGGGACGTTCGGCTTCTACAAAGCTAGGACAGGCCGTCGTATCTGTCTCCACAATTACTCGGACTTCCTACTATCTGAGACGGCGATCAGGTCACACCGGCCCGCAGCTCGCGGATCAGGGCCCGTACGGCGAGGGATCGTGCCAGCTCAGGGGTGGTGACATAGCCGACGGTCCGCGTCGGCCGCTCCGGACCGAGATCGGTGATCCGCACCGAGGGCGGTGCTCCGACCAGGGAGAGTTCCGGCATCACGGCCATGCCGAAACCACTGCTCACCATCGAGAGCACCGCTCCGTCGTCCTCGGCCTCGACGGTCGCGGCCGGCAGCCAGTCCTGCTCCGCCCACCACGCGCGCGTGTAGGAGGAGCAGTTCTCCGTCCAGTCCACGAGCGGCAGCGAGCGCGGCGCCGCGTGCCCGGCCGGGTGCACCAGCGCGTACCCCTCCTCGACGAGCACGCCCCCGACCAGCTGCGGGGGTACGGGGGACGTCGTCCCGATCGTCGCGATGCCGAGGTCCGCCCGCCCGTCGAGGACCTCGCCGGCCGTCCCGCGCCCCACCTCCCGTACGATCCGCACCTCCGGGACGATGGCCGGATGGCGGGCGGCCAGCCGTTCCAGGGCGCGCGGCAGCAGATGCAGCGCGGCGCTGCGGAAGGCGGCGATCCGCAGCGGCCCGGCGGCGGTTCCGCTCTCCGCGCCCCGCACCTCCGCCGCCATCACCTCGAGCAGCCGCAGCACCCGCCGGGCATGGGCGAGGGCCCGCTCCCCGGCCGCGGTGGGCGTGGCCCCGGTCCTGCCCCGGTCGAAGAGGACGGCGCCGAGCTTGCGCTCACTGGTGCGCACCGAGTGGGAGACGGCGGACTGGGTCATGCCGAGCGCGCTCGCGGCGGCCGAGAAGCCGCGCTCGCGCCCGACGGCCACCAGGACGCGCAGTTCGTGCGGCGCAAGGTCGGTCATCGCGGCTCCCACCTCGGAGTATGAGGAACGTTCATGGATCGGTCGCTTCCATCGACGCAACCTACTGCCCGACCGTGGGATTCCTTCCTACGGTCTCCCCCATGACGCACGACACCATGATCACCGTCCAGCAGACGTCCCGCCCCGAGGGCTTCCCCACCCCCGCCCACTTCGCCTTCGTCGAGGCCCCGGTGCCCGACCCGGCCCCCGGCAGCGCGCTCGTCGAGAACCTCCTGTGGTCCGTGGACCCGTACCACCGCGAGGCGATGGACGGGGACTTCCTGTGGACGCTGAACTCCCCCATGGAGGGCCGCACCCTGGGCCGGGTCCTGGACTCCCGTACCCCCGAGCTCTCCCCCGGCGACCTCGTCCTGCACCGCAAGGGCTGGCGCACCCACTCCGTGGTCGCCCCGGACGAGGTGCGCGCCGTCCCGGACTTCGACGGCGTGCCCCTCGCCGCGCACCTGAGCGTCCTCGGCGGCACGGGTCTTTCGGCGTACGTCGGCCTGACCCGGATCGCCCGGCTCCAGCCGGGCGAGGACCTGTTCGTCTCGGCGGCGGCCGGCGGGGTCGGCACGGCGGCCGGCCGCTTCGCCCGGCTTCTGGGCGCCGGACGGATCGTCGGCAGCGCGGGCTCGGCACGGAAGGTCGCCTACCTGACCGAGGAGGTCGGCCTCGACGCGGCCTTCGACTACCACGAAGGACCGGTGACCGAGCTCCTCGCGAAGGCGGCCCCGGACGGCCTGGACGCCGTGCTCGACGGGGTGGGCGGAGACCATCTGGAGGCGTCGATCGCCGCGCTGCGCGAGCACGGCCGGATCGCCTGGGTCGGCGCCGTCGCGCAGTACCACTCGCTCTCCACTCCCCCGCCGGCTCCGCGCAACCTCTTCGACCTGGTGGAGAAGAGCATCCGGCTCGAAGGGTTCCTGGTGAGCAACCACCGGGACGCGCAGGCGGAGTTGTACGACTTCGCCGTGCCGCACCTGCGCAGCGGGCGGCTGCCCCTGGACGTGACGGTCGTCGACGGCTTCCCGCACATCGTGGACGCGTTCCTCGGGATGCTGCGCGGGGAGAACATCGGGAAGATGTTGGTGGCCCGATCCGGCCGGCCGCACTAGCCGGGCCGCAGGAGGCCGGCCTGGTGGAGGCCGATTTCCGGGCGCGGGGCCCGTGACGGGTCAGAGCACGTCGCCGTCGCGCCAGTCGAAGACGAGCGCGGCGGTGGGGTCCGGCAGGGGGCCGCCCGCGGCCGGACGCAGATAGGTGGATCCCTCCTCGTCGGGGAGACGGACGATCCCGTCGGGGCCGAGCACCTCGATCCGCCCCTTCCACGGCTCCCAGCCGCGCGCCCGGTAGAGCGCGGCCCCCTCGTCCGACGCGGACAGCGCCCCGAAGGCGTACGCCCCGTCGATCACCCGCTCCAGCTCGGCCATGACGAGCCCCGCGAGCCCCTGGCGCCGCCGGTCGGCGCGGACGCCGACGCCTTCGACGTAACCGACGCGGTACGAACGGCTGTTGTGCAGCACGCGGCGCATGACGACGCTGCCGTGGGCGGCGATGCCGTGGTCGTCCTCGATGCAGGCGTGGACGCCGCCGAGGGCGTGGTCCCAGTCCTCGTCGGAGAAGTCGCCGTCGAAGGCGGTGTCGAGCATCCGCCTGATCGCGCGCAGACGTCCGGTCCCGAGTTCATGGGTGGCTGCGGTCGTCACGGTCACGCCTCCAGTCTCCCCCTCGCCGACCCTAACCATCAATTATTTATTGACAGGTTAGGGCGAGGCTGCTTCACTCGCCCTCGTAACCAGTCACGACATCTTGAGGGGTTAGACGTGTCTCCTGTGCAGCAGGTCCACCACCGCACCACCACCGTCCGGGGGCACGAGATCTTCTACCGCGAGGCCGGCCCCGCCGACGCCCCCGTCCTGCTTCTGCTGCACGGCTTCCCCACCAGCTCGCACATGTTCCGCGACCTGATCCCGCTGCTGGCCGACCTCCCCCACTCTCCGAGCGGGGGTACCCCCATCCGGCTGATCGCCCCCGACCACCTCGGCTTCGGCCGCAGCGACGCACCCTCGGCCGCGGACTTCGACTACACCTTCGCCGAACTGGCCGCCCTCACCGTCGAGTTCACCGAAGCCCTGGGCATCGACCGTTTCGCCCTGTACATCCAGGACTACGGCGCCCCCATCGGCCTCCGCCTGGCCCTCGCCCACCCCGAGCGCGTCACGGCGATCGTCACCCAGAACGGCAACGCGTACGAGGAGGGCCTCGGCGCCGACGCCTGGGCCCCGGTCCTCGCGCTGATCGCCGACCGCACACCCGAGACCGAGGAACCCGTCCGCGCGATCCGCTCCCTCGACGGCATCAAGTGGCAGTACGAGACGGGCGTCCCCGCCGCGTACCGGGACCTGCTCAGCCCCGACGCCTGGCACCACGACGCCGCCCTGATGACCCGGGACGGCCAGGACGGCATCCAGCTCGACCTGATCGCCGACTACGGCTCCAACTTCGCGCTCTACCCCGCCTTCCAGGAGTACTTCCGTACCTCCCAGGTCCCCCTCCTCGCGGTCTGGGGCGAGGGCGACGAGGTCTTCGTCCCGGCCGGCGCGGAAGCCTTCCGCCGCGACCTCCCGGACGCCGAGATCCACCTGCTCCCGACCGGCCACTTCGCCCTGGAGACGCACGCGCCGCGGATCGCCTCGCTCATCGGGGACTTCCTCGCACGGAACGTCCGGGCATGAGAACCGCCCCCGTCCTCGGTTGGGGGACCCAGGAGGGGGGCGGTGTTCAGGGGCCTCGCCAGAGGCGGGGGCGTCAGCCCATGTGGGGGTAGCCGTACTCGGTCGGCGGGACCAGCGTCTCCTTGATGGCGCGGGTCAGCGTCCAGCGCATCAGGTTCTGCGGGGCGCCGGCCTTGTCGTTCGTACCGGAGGCGCGGCCACCGCCGAAGGGCTGCTGGCCGACGACGGCACCGGTCGACTTGTCGTTGATGTAGAAGTTGCCCGCGGCGTAGCGGAGCTTCTCCATCGCGTCGGCCGCGGCGGCGCGGTCACCGGCGATGATCGAGCCGGTCAGCGCGTACGCCGACACCGACTCCATCTGCGCCAGCATCTCCTCGTACTTGTCGTCCTCGTAGACGTGGACGGCGAGGATCGGGCCGAAGTACTCGGTCGTGAAGACCTCGTTCTCCGGGTCGGTGCACTCGATGACGGTCGGGCGGACGAACCAGCCCTCGGAGTCGTCGTACGTGCCGCCGGCGACGATCGTGCAGGTCTCGTCGGCCTTCGCGCGGTCGATCGCGGCCTTGTTCTTGGCGAAGGAACGGTCGTCGATCACGGCGCCGATGAAGTTCGACAGGTCGGTGACGTCACCCATCTTGATGCCGTCGACCTCGGCCGCGAACTCCTCCTTGAAGCCCGAGTTCCAGATGGAGGCCGGGACGTACGCGCGCGAGGACGCGGAGCACTTCTGGCCCTGGAACTCGAAGGAGCCGCGGGTCAGCGCGGTCTTCAGGACGGCGCGGTCGGCGCTCGGGTGGGCGACGACGAAGTCCTTGCCGCCCGTCTCGCCGACGATCCGCGGGTAGGAGCGGTACGTCTCGATGTTGGTGCCGACCGTCTTCCACAGGTGCTGGAAGGTCTTGGTCGAGCCGGTGAAGTGGATGCCGGCCAGGTCGGGGTGGTTCAGGGCCACCTCGGAGACGGCGATGCCGTCGCCCGTCACCAGGTTGATGACGCCCTTGGGCAGACCGGCCTCCTCCAGGAGCTCCATGAGGAGCACGGCGGAGTGGGTCTGGGTCGGGGACGGCTTCCAGATCACCACGTTGCCCATGAGGGCGGGGGCGGTGGGCAGGTTGCCCGCGATGGCGGTGAAGTTGAACGGCGTGATCGCGTAGACGAAGCCCTCCAGCGGGCGGTGGTCCAGTCGGTTCCACACGCCCGGGGAGTTCGCCGGCGGCTGCTCGGCGAGGATCTGGCGGGCGTACGCCACGTTGAAGCGCCAGAAGTCGACGAGCTCGCACGGGGTGTCGATCTCGGCCTGCTGGGCGGTCTTGGACTGGCCGAGCATCGTGGAGGCGGCCAGCGTCTCGCGCCAGGGGCCGGCGAGCAGCTCGGCGGCGCGCAGGATGATCGCGGCGCGGTCGTCGAAGGACATCGCGCGCCAGGCCGGGGCGGCGGCCAGGGCGGCGTCGATGGCGTCCTGGGCGTCCTGCTGGGTGGCGCCGGCGAAGGTGCCGATGACGGCCTTGTGGTTGTGCGGCTGCACGACGTCGACGCGCTCGCCGCCGCCCATGCGCTTGACGCCGCCGATGGTCATCGGCAGCTCGCGCGGGTTCTCGGCCAGCTCCTTGAGCTTGGCCTCCAGCCGGGCGCGCTCGGGGGAACCGGGGGCGTAGCTGTGCACCGGCTCGTTGACCGGAGCGGGGACCTGGGTCACAGCGTCCATGAGTCTCGTAACTCCTTTTGAGGGGTGGGCTCAGCCCTTGGTGAGGATGGAGCGGGCGAAGAAGAGGAGGTTGGCCGGCTTCTCCGCGAGGCGCCGCATGAAGTAGCCGTACCAGTCGGTGCCGTAGGCGGTGTACACGCGCATGCGGTGCCCCTCGGCGGCCAGCCGGTTCTGCTCCTCGCTGCGGATGCCGTACAGCATCTGGAACTCGTACTCGTCCAGCTTGCGCCCCGCACGGCGGGCGAGCTCCTGGCCGATGGAGATCAGGCGCGGGTCGTGGGACCCGATCATCGGGTAGCCCTCGCCCTCCATGAGGATCTTCATGATCCGGACGTACGCCTTGTCGATCTCGGGCTTGTCCTGGATGGCGACGGAGGCGGGCTCCTTGTAGGCGCCCTTCACGATCCGGACGCGGGAGCCGTTGGCGGCGAGGCGGCGGGCGTCGTCCTCGGTGCGGAAGAGGTACGCCTGGATGACGCAGCCGGTCTGCGGGAAGTCCTTCCGCAGCTCCTCGTGGATCGCGAACATCGAGTCGAGGGTGGTGTGGTCCTCGGCGTCCAGGGTGACCGTGGTGCCGATCTCGGCGGCGGCCGCGACGACCGGGCGGACGTTGGCGAGGGCGAGCTCGTGTCCGCCTTCCAGCGCTTGGCCGAACATGGACAGCTTCACGGACATCTCGGCGCGCTCGCCGAGGCCCAGCTCCTTGAGGCGGCCGATGAGCTCCAGGTAGGCGTCCCGGGCGGCGTACGACTGCTCGACGGTGGTGATGTCCTCGCCGACGACGTCGAGGGTGACCTCCAGGCCGCGGCCGGTGATGTCCTTGACGATCGGGATGACGTCCTCGACCGTCTCACCGGCGATGAACCGTTCGACGACCTGCTTGGTCCCGGGGGCGGCCGACACGAGACGGCGCATCTTGTCGCTGCGCGATGCGGCGAGGATCACAGGACCCAGCACGGGGACCTCCAGAGGACGGGGTGACGAAGGGTGCCGTACCCGATCTTTCGTAAGGAATCGGGAACAGCACGGAGAACCACCGTGAAACCTAAGGATCGCTCCGATCGTCTGCCATCGACAGCTGTCACGCATCCGTGGGCGGCATCTCATACATATGTCTGAAGGGCGCGGTGAACGGTGCGAGAATGGCGCCGTGAAGGGCGATTACCAGGAACTGGTGGACGAGATCTCGGCGCTGCTCGGCGCCCCGGCGACGCTGGAGAACCGGGATTTCGGGCTGATCGCCTTCGGGGCCCACGACAGTGACGACGACAGCGCCATGGACCCGGTCCGGACGCGGTCGATCCTGACGCGGAAGTCGACCCCGGCGGTCCGCTCCTGGTTCGAGGGCTTCGGCATCACCCGGGCGACCGGCCCGGTACGGATCCCGGCGGCGCCCGACGCGGGGGTCTTCCGGGACCGGATCTGTCTTCCCGTACGGCATCGGGGCGTCGTCCTCGGCTACGTCTGGCTGCTGGACGCCGAGCCGGGGCCGACGCATGCCCAGCTGGCGGCGGCGATGGAGGCCGCGACCCGGATCGGCGGCCTGCTGGCGGACGAGGAGCGCGCGGGCGCCGACCTCTCGCGCGAGCTGCGGGCGGCCCTGACGGCCGAGCGCGGCTGGCAGTACGACATGGCCCTCGCGGCCCTGCGCGACACGCTGGGTCCCGACGCGGACGGCCTGCACGCGGTGCTGTGCGTGTCCCCCTGGCCGGACGAGGACGCCCCCTCGGCCCGCACGGTCCCGGGCGCCTCGGCCCTGTGCACGGTGCCGTGGCGCGTCCCGGCGCGGCCGGCGGCCGCGGGCGGTCCGGCGCGGCGAACGGCGGCGGGCCGGAGCGGGGGGCGGACCGCGGGGGCGGCGCAGGACGTCGGCGACGGCGCGGGCGCCGTGGGCGGCGAGGCGGACCGCGGTCTCGGAGCCGGGGCCGGGGCCGGAGCCGGAGCCGGAGCCGGAGCCGGAGCCGGAGCGCCTTCCACCGCCGAGGGGGCGCGCGCGCTCGCCGCGCTGGTCCGGCTGCGGTCCGCCGACAACCTGGCCCCGGCGACGACGGCGGGTGGCCGGCTCCGGAGCACCGCGGGCGACGGCGCCGTCACCGGGGTCGCCGACCCCCGGCGCGGCCTCGCCGACCTGGACGCCGCCTGGGCCGAGGCCACCGCCGCGGCCCGGGCGGCCACGGCCCAGCCCGGGCTCGGCCCGCTCGCCGAGTGGTCGGCCATCGGTCCGTACCGTCTCCTCGCCACCCTCCCCCTGTCCGCCCCCGACCCGGCGGTCCGCGCCCTGCTCGCGCCCGCCCACACCGAACTGGCCCGCACCGCCGAGGTGTTCCTCGACAACGCGGGCCAGGCGGGCCGCACGGCGGCGGCCCTGGGCATCCACCGCCAGACCCTGTACTACCGCCTCTCCCGGGTCGAACAGCTCACCGGTCTCGACCTCGACGCGGGCGAGGACCGGCTGCTGCTCCACATGGCGCTCAAGGCGGCGAAGTTGTAGTCAGCCTGGCGGCTGTCCCCACCCCGGTTCTTTCTCGGGGGTCCATGGGGATGTTCTCGGGGTCGTCCCCGATACCCCCGGGCATCTGGTGCACCTACCGTCGTAGGTAGTTGGGGGGAGGCCCATGAAGGCGATCGTTCAGGACCGGTACGGCTCGGCCGAGGTGCTGGAGTTCAAGGACATCGAGACGCCCGTGCCCGGGGACCGCGAGGTGCTCGTACGGGTCCACGCGGCGTCGGTCAACGCGCGCGACTGGCATCTGATGCGTGGCGACCCGTATCTGGCACGTCTGGTGCTCGGAGTCCGCAGACCGAAGGCGAAGATCCTCGGTACGGACTTCGCGGGCCGGGTGGAGGCGGTGGGCGCGGGCGTGACGCGGCTGCGCCCCGGTGACGAGGTGTTCGGTGAAGCCGAAGGAGCGTTCGCGGAGTACATGTGCGCCTCCGAGGACGTCGTGGAGCGAAGACCGGCCAACCTGACGTACGAGCAGGCGGCGGCCGTACCGCTGGCGGGCACCACCGCCCTCATGGGGCTGCGCGATCTGGGGCGTGTGCGCCCGGGACAGAAGGTGCTGATCAACGGCGCGTCAGGAGGTGTGGGGACCTTCGCCGTCCAGATCGCGAAGGCGCTCGGCGCGGACGTCACCGGTGTGTGCAGCACGCGGAACGTGGACCTGGTCCGCTCGCTCGGCGCGGACCATGTCGTCGACTACACCCAGGAGGACTTCGCCACGGGCGCGGAGCGCCACGACCTCGTGTTCGACCTGGTGGGGAACCGTTCGCTGGCCGAGTGCCGACGCGCCCTCACCCCCACCGGGACGCTCGTCCTGTCCGGCGGCGGCGTCTTCGAAGGGGGCAGTCTGGTCGGGCCGATGGGGCTGCTCCTCAAGGGGCAGGTGCTGTCGCACTTCGTACGCCAACGGCTGCTCGTGCTCTCGGCCTCCCCCGGCAGGGAGAAGCTCGCGGCCCTGCGTGACCTCGCCGAGAGCGGAAGCATCACACCGGTGATCGACCGGACCTATCCGTTGAGCGAGGTGGCCGAGGCCATCCGCTACGTGGAGATCGAGCACGCGCGCGCGAAGGTCGTCGTCAGTTCCCCTCCGCCATCAGGATCTTGAGTCCCTCGGTCAGGTCGTCCGCCGTCGGGGCCGTCTCCGGGTCCACCATCCACTGGATCATCACGCCGGTCGCGAGGGCCTGGCAGAGCAGCCCTGCCACCCGGGCCTTCTCCGGGTCCGCCTCCGGGTCGAGGCCCAGGAAGACCTCCGCCATCCCGAGGCGGCCCTCCCGCTGGGGCTCCTTGATGGCCGCGCGGAGCGTCTCGTCGTCGTCGAGGCGGGTGACGACCTCGGTCTGGAGCTTCCAGACCGGGCGGCTGGTGTCCGCCGCCGCGATGACCTGCTCCCAGACGGTGTGGAAGCGCGCGTACGGGTCGGCCGGGAGCTCCTTCTTGTCCTCGCCGCTCCCCGCCGGGCCGACCTGCCGGCCCCACTCCTCCGTCAGTGCGAGGAACGCCTGCTGGAGCAGGGCGTCCTTGGAGCCGTAGTGGTAGCCGATGGACGCCAGGTTGGTGCCCGAGGCGGCGACGATGTCGCGGGCCGTGGTGCGGGCGTAGCCCTTCTCCAGGAGGCAGCGCTTGGCGCCGTCGAGCAGGTCTTCCTTGTGTCCCATGACAGCACCGTACCCGCCCTCTGTACGTCCGTGTAAGACGGTCGTACAGCGAGCGGGTACAGGGAGGAAACCGGGATACCGGGATGCCCGGTACCGGGATCAGACCAGGTTGACCGAGCGCGCCGAGGTCGCGCCGATCTCCTCCGCGATCTCCGCGAGCACCGCCGTCGGAACGGTGTCGTCCACGGTGAGCAGGACGAGCGCCTCGCCGCCCTCCTCCGCGCGCGCCACCTGCATGCCCGCGATGTTCAGACCGGCCTCGCCGAGGATCCGGCCCACCGTGCCGACGACACCCGGGCGGTCCTCGTAGCGCAGCACCACCATGTGGTCGGCGAGCGCGACGTCCATGTCGAAATCGCCGACGGCGACGATCTTCTGGAGGTGCTTGGGGCCGGCCAGCGTGCCGGAGACCGCGACCTCCTCACCGTTCGCGAGCGTGCCGCGCACGGTGACCACGTTGCGGAAGTCGGGCGACTCGCTGCTCGTGGTCAGACGGACCTCGACACCGCGCTCCTGCGCGAACAGCGGGGCGTTGACGTACGACACGGTCTCGTCGACCACGTCCTCGAACACACCCTTGAGCGCCGAAAGTTCGAGCACCTTCACGTCGTGCTGGGTGATCTCGCCGTACACCTCGACGTCGAGACGCGCCGCGACCTCGCCCGCCAGCGCGGTGAAGATCCGGCCGAGCTTCTCGGCGAGCGGCAGACCCGGCTTGACGTCCTCGGCGATGACGCCGCCCTGGACGTTCACCGCGTCCGGGACCAGCTCGCCGGCGAGCGCGAGGCGCACCGAGCGGGCGACCGCGATACCGGCCTTCTCCTGGGCCTCGTCCGTGGACGCGCCGAGGTGCGGGGTGCAGACGACCTGGTCGAGCTCGAAGAGCGGGGAGTCCGTGCAGGGCTCCTTCGCGTACACGTCGAGGCCGGCGCCGGCGACCCGGCCCTCCTTCAGCGCCGAGTACAGCGCCGCCTCGTCGACGATCCCGCCGCGCGCGGCGTTGACGATCCGGACGCTCGGCTTGACCTTGTGCAGCGCCTCGTCGCCGATGAGACCGAGGGTCTCCGGGGTCTTCGGCAGGTGGACGGTGATGAAGTCGGCGACCTCCAGGAGCTCGTCCAGGGCCAGCAGCTTCACCCCCATCTGGGCGGCGCGGGCCGGCTGCACGTAGGGGTCGTACGCGACGATCTTCATGCCGAAGGCGGACATGCGCTGGGCGACCAGGACGCCGATACGGCCGAGGCCGACGACGCCGAGGGTCTTCTCGCTCAGCTCGACGCCCGTGTACTTGGAGCGCTTCCACTCGCCGTTCTTCAGCGCGGTGTTGGCCTGCGGGATGTTGCGCGCGGTGGCGACGAGCAGACCGCACGCGAGCTCGGCGGCGGTGACGATGTTGGAGGTCGGGGCGTTGACGACCATCACGCCGGCCTTGGTGGCGGCGGAGACGTCGACGTTGTCCAGACCGACACCGGCGCGGGCGACGACCCGCAGCTTGTTCGCGGCGGCGATGGCCTCCGCGTCGACCTTGGTCGCGGAGCGGACCAGGATCGCGTCCACGTCGGCGATGGCGGGGAGCAGCTCGGCGCGGTCGGCGCCGTTGCAGTGCCGGATCTCGAAGTCCGGGCCCAGGGCGTCGACGGTGGCGGGCGACAGCTCTTCAGCGATGAGTACGACGGGTTTCGAGCTCACGTGAGTCCTCACAGATCCAGTGCGGACGGCCGTCCCGACGGCCGCAGGCGGTGGAGGGGGCTTGCCGCGTGAAAGCGCACGACGCTGTGGGCCTGAACGCGAATGTTGTTGAGCAGTGTAGTGCGGCAGGGGCGCACATCATGCGCCTCGTTGGAAGGATCACCCGTCCGTGGTTGGACGGGGTGTCCAACGGTGTGGGAGAGGGCCGGACACTGTGTCCGGCCCTCTCCCGGAAGGCTTACGCCTCCTCGTCGTTCACCCAGCTCATGAGCTTGCGCAGCTCCTTGCCGGTGGTCTCCAGGAGGTGCTTCTCGTCCTGGGTCTTGTACTCGTTGTACTTCTTCAGGCCGCCGTGGTACTCGTCCATCCAGTTCTTGGCGAAGGTGCCGTCCTGGATCTCCGTGAGGACCTTCTTCATCTCGGCCTTGGTGGCGTCGGTGATGATCCGCGGGCCGGTGACGTAGTCGCCCCACTCGGCGGTCTCGGAGACCGACCAGCGCATCTTCTCCAGGCCGCCCTCGTACATGAGGTCGACGATGAGCTTCAGCTCGTGCAGGCACTCGAAGTAGGCGATCTCCGGCTGGTAGCCGGCCTCGACCAGGGTCTCGAAGCCCGCCTTCACCAGCGCCGAGGCGCCACCGCACAGGACGGCCTGCTCACCGAACAGGTCGGTCTCGGTCTCCTCGGTGAAGGTCGTCTTGATGACGCCGGCGCGGGTGCCACCGATGGCCTTGGCGTACGACAGGGCCAGCGCGAAGGCGTTGCCGGTCGCGTCCTGCTCGACAGCGGCGATCGCGGGGACGCCGCGGCCCTCCTCGTACTGGCGGCGGACCAGGTGGCCCGGGCCCTTCGGGGCGACGAGCGCGACGTCGACGCCGGCCGGGGGCTTGATGAAGCCGAAGCGGACGTTGAAGCCGTGGGCGAAGAAGAGGGCGTCGCCGTCCTTCAGGTGCGGGGCGATGGACGCCTCGTAGACCTGGGCCTGGATCGGGTCCGGGATCAGGATCATGATGACGTCGGCCTCGGCGGCGGCCTCGGCGGGCGTCACCACGCGCAGGCCCTGCTCCTCGGCCTTCGCCTTGGACTTGGAGCCCTCGTGCAGACCGACGCGGACGTCGACACCCGAGTCACGGAGCGACAGCGCGTGGGCGTGGCCCTGGCTGCCGTAACCGATCACCGCGACCTTGCGGCCCTGGATGATGGACAGGTCGGCGTCGTCGTCGTAGAACAGCTCGGCCACTGGGAATCTCCTTGATGTGCTGGTGTTGCGTCCCACCGTACGGCGGGGAGCGGGAGGGAAGTTTTCGGGTCTCGCCAGGCGGACCGCCGGACGGACCGGCGGTCACACCTGGTTGACGTCAGGCGCTGCGGTCGAGGGCCCGCAGGGACCGGTCCGTGATGGACCGGGAACCACGCCCTATGGCGATCGTGCCGGACTGCACGAGCTCCTTGATGCCGAACTGCTCCAGCATCTTGAGCATCGCGTCGAGCTTGTCACTCGAACCGGTGGCTTCGATGGTGACCGCCTCGGGTGAGACGTCCACGGTCTTGGCGCGGAACAGCTGGACGATCTCGACGATCTGGGAGCGGGTCTCGTTGTCGGCGCGGACCTTCACCAGGACGAGCTCGCGCTGGATCGCGGCGCTGGGCTCGAGTTCGACGATCTTCAGGACGTTGACCAGCTTGTTGAGCTGCTTGGTCACCTGCTCGAGGGGCAGGTCCTCGACATTGACCACGATGGTGATGCGGGAGATGTCGGGGTGCTCGGTGACACCGACGGCGAGCGAGTCGATGTTGAAGCCGCGGCGGGAGAACAGGGCGGCGATCCGGGCGAGGATGCCGGGGGTGTTCTCCACCAGGACGGAGAGCGTGTGCTTGGACATGTGCGTCGTTCCTCTTCCTGAGGTCCTTACGGCTCTCGGTCTCAGTCGTCTTCGTTGTCGCCGAAGTCGGGGCGGACGCCCCGGGCGGCCATGACCTCGTCGTTGGAGGTGCCGGCGGCGACCATGGGCCAGACCTGGGCGTCCTCGTGGACGATGAAGTCGATCACGACCGGGCGGTCGTTGATGGCGTTGGCCTCGGCGATGACCTTGTCCAGGTCGGCCGGGTCCTCGCAGCGCAGCGCGACACAGCCCATGGCCTCGGACAGCTTGACGAAGTCCGGGACACGGGTGCCCTTGCGGGGCGCCGTGCTCGCGCCGACCTGCGAGCCGGCGGCCTCGTGGCCGGTCTCCTCGGCGTGCAGGACGGTGCTGGAGTAGCGCTGGTTGTAGAAGAGGGTCTGCCACTGGCGGACCATCCCGAGGGCGCCGTTGTTGATGATGGCAACCTTGATCGGGATGTTGTTGAGCGCGCAGGTGACGAGCTCCTGGTTGGTCATCTGGAAGCAGCCGTCGCCGTCGATGGCCCAGACCGGCCGGTCCGGCATGCCGGCCTTGGCGCCCATGGCGGCCGGGACCGCGTAGCCCATGGTTCCGGCGCCGCCGGAGTTCAGCCAGGTGGCCGGCTTCTCGTAGTTGATGAAGTGCGCCGCCCACATCTGGTGCTGGCCGACGCCGGCCGCGTAGATGGTGTCGGCCGGGGCGAGCTGGCCGATGCGCTGGATGACCTGCTGCGGCGAGAGGCTGCCGTCCTCCGGCAGGTCGTAGCCGAGCGGGTACGTCTCGCGCCAGCGGTTCAGGTCGCTCCACCAGGCGGTGTAGTCGCCCTTGTGGCCCTCGCTGTGCTCGGCCTGGACGGCCTGGACCAGGTCGGCGATGACCTCGCGGGCGTCACCGACGATCGGGACGTCGGCGGCGCGGTTCTTGCCGATCTCGGCCGGGTCGATGTCGGCGTGGACGATCTTGGCGTACGGGGCGAAGCTGTCCAGCTTGCCGGTGACGCGGTCGTCGAAGCGGGCTCCGAGGGCGACGATCAGGTCGGCCTTCTGCAGCGCGGTGACGGCGGTGACCGAACCGTGCATGCCCGGCATTCCCACGTGCAGCGGGTGGCTGTCGGGGAACGCGCCCAGCGCCATCAGGGTGGTGGTGACGGGGGCGCCGGTGAGCTCGGCGAGGACCTTCAGCTCGGTGGTGGCGCCGGCCTTCAGGACGCCGCCGCCGACGTACAGGACGGGGCGCTTGGCGCCGGTGATGAGCTTGGCGGCCTCGCGGATCTGCTTGGCGTGCGGCTTGGTCACCGGGCGGTAGCCGGGGAGCTCGGTCTGCGGCGGCCAGCTGAAGGTGGTCTTCGCCTGCAGGGCGTCCTTGGCGATGTCGACCAGAACCGGGCCGGGACGGCCGGTGGAGGCGATGTGGAAGGCCTCGGCGATCGTCCGCGGGATGTCCTCGGCCTTGGTGACCAGGAAGTTGTGCTTGGTGATCGGCATCGTGATGCCGCAGATGTCCGCCTCCTGGAAGGCGTCCGTGCCGATGGCCTTCGAGGCGACCTGGCCGGTGATCGCGACCAGCGGGACGGAGTCCATGTGCGCGTCGGCGATCGGGGTGACCAGGTTGGTGGCCCCGGGGCCCGAGGTCGCCATGCAGACGCCGACCTTGCCGGTGGCCTGGGCGTAGCCGGTGGCGGCGTGGCCCGCGCCCTGCTCGTGGCGGACCAGGATGTGGCGGACCTTGGTGGAGTCCATCATCGGGTCGTACGCGGGGAGGATGGCGCCGCCCGGAATACCGAAGACGGTGTCGGCCCCCACTTCCTCGAGAGAACGGATGAGGGACTGCGCACCCGTGACGTGCTCGACGGTGGTGGCGGTCTGTCCGCCGCTACGGGCCCGCGGCTGCGGATGGTGCCCGGTGGCCTGCTCGGTCATCAGCATTCTCTTCTCGAAGCAGAGGTTTTTGCGAGGGTTTGGTACGACTTTGGGAGGAGCCGGTGCAACAAAAAACCCCTCGTGCCGTGAGGCAAGCGAGGGGAGCGCGTCGGTAGCGTTCAAGCCGGGCCGTCATGGCCCTGCTTCAGCCGACGCGCTTTCCAAGTACGAGAATTCGGGTGCGCATGGCACTGACCCTCCCCCCGACGCACCACCAGTGTCAAGTGGGTGGGACGGGCGTCTCAGTATTTGAGCGGAACGGGGGATGGTTTCCGACAGGAACGGCCACCCCTCCGGGGACGGGGTACTCGTTCCGTACGAGCGCGCGGCGCAGCCTGTACTCGTCGAGCGGGCCGGAGAACGCCATGCCCTGGCCGTCCGTGCAGCCCATGGCGCGCAGGGCGAGCACCTGCTCGGGGACGTCCACCCCGTCGGCGACGGACTGCAGCCCGAGGTCGGAGGCGATCCGGAGCAGCCCGCTGGTGATCTTGCGCAGCCGGGCGGACTCGACCACGCCCTCGACGAGACCTCTGTCCAGTTTCAGTACGTCGACGGGGAGGCGGCGCAGGGCGCTGATGGCCGCGTGGCCGCTGCCGAAGCCGTCGAGCGCGATCCGTACGCCGAGCCGGCGCAGGGCGACCAGGCGCTGCTCCAGGTCGTCGAGGGAGACCCGGGGGTCGCTGTCGGCGAGCTCGATCATCAGGGATCCCGAGGGGAGCCCGTGGCGGGTCAGGAGCGCCTCGACGGAGCCGAGCGGCAGGGAGCGGTCGAGCAGTCCGCGGGCGGAGAGCCGGATGGAGACCGGCGTGCGATGGCCGAGTCCGGCCCGTTCGGCGGCCTGCTCCACGGCCTGTTCGAGGAGCCAGCGGCCGAGCTCGGCGACGCGCTCGCTGTCGTCGGCGACGCGCAGGAACTCGGCGGGCGTGAAGAGGATGCCCTGGGCGGAGCGCCAGCGGGCCTGGGCGGCGACGGCGGTGATCCGGCCGGTGGCGAGGTCCACGACCGGCTGGTGGAGCAGGGCGAACTCTCCGTCGTCCAGGGCGGTGCGCAGCCGGGTGGCCAGCTCGGTCCTGCGGACGACCTCGGCCTGCATCTGCGGGGCGTACAGCTCGACGCGGTCCTTGCCGGCGGCCTTGGCCCGGTACATGGCCAGGTCGGCGTTGCGCAGCAGGTCGCCCGCGCTGATCCCGGGCTCGGCGAAGGCGACGCCGATGGAAGCGGCGACCCGGACCTCGTTCCCGCCCTCGACGCGGTACGGCTGGGAGAGCGTGAGGCGCAGCCGGTCGGCGATCTCGTGGACCTGGCGCTCGCGGGCGGAGCGGTCCCGGGTGCCGTCGCCGAGGATCAGCGCGGCGAACTCGTCGCCGCCGAGACGGGCGGCGGTGTCCCCGGCCCGTACGGAGTCCTGGAGGCGGCGGGCGGCCTGGACGAGCAGCTCGTCCCCGGCCTGGTGGCCGAGCCGGTCGTTGACGGCCTTGAAGCCGTCGAGGTCGATGAAGAGCACGGCCGTGCCGGGGTCGGAGGAGCGCCGGCCGGCGAGCGCCTTGCGGACGCGCCGGGTGAACAGCGCCCGGTTGGGCAGGTCGGTGAGCGGGTCGTGCTCGGCGTTGTGCTGCAGCTGGGCCTGGAGGCGGACCCGCTCGGTGACGTCCCGGCTGTTGAAGATCAGCCCGCCCTGGTGGCGGTTGACGGTGGACTCGACGTTGAGCCAGTCGCCGCGACCGGAGCGGAAGCGGCACTCGATGCGGGTGGTCGGCTCCTCCGAAGGAGGAGCGGCGAGGAACCGACGGACCTCGTGCACCACGCCGCCGAGGTCTTCTGGGTGGATGAGCGAGGCCAGTTCGGAGCCGATCAGATCCTCGGCCTCGCGCCCGTAGACCCCCGAGGCGGCGGGGCTCACGTACCGGAGTATGCCCGTGGGCGCGGCGATCATGATGACGTCGCTCGAGCCCTGCACCAGGGACCTGAAGTGGTTCTCCTTCTGGGCCAGTTCGTGGGTGAGGGCGATGTTGTCGAGGAGCATGATGCCCTGGCGTACGACCAGGGCCAGCACGACCGTACAGCCGGTGAAGACGACCACGCGGTCCACTCTGCGTCCCTCGACGACGTTGTACAGGATGCCGAGCGTGCAGACCGCCGCGGCGAGATACGGGGTGAGGGCGGCCAGCGAGCCGGCGACAGGGCGGCTGGGGAGGCGCTGGCCGCGCGCGGCGGAGGTGCCGGCGCCGCCGGCGGGCCGGCGGACGCCCCAGGGGGCGTACGCGAGGAGCAGGGAGCCCGCGAACCAGCCGGCGTCGAGCAGCTGGCCCGAGGTGTAGTTCTCGCGCAGCAGCGGGGAGGTGAACAGGGCGTCGCACAGCACGGTGAGGGCGAGTGCGGCGATGGCGGTGTTGGTCGCCGAGCGGTTCACCTGGGAGCGGCGGAAGTGCAGGGCCAGGACCATGCTGACGAGGACGATGTCGAGCAGGGGGTACGCCAGTGAGAGCGCGGCCCTGGCGACGCTCTCGCCCTGGAAGTGCGCGGTGTGCGCGAGGGCGAGGCTCCAGGAGAGGGTGAGCAGGGAGCCGCCGATGAGCCAGGCGTCGAGCGCGAGGCAGACCCAGCCGGCCCGGGTGACGGGCTTCTTGGCGAGGACGAGCAGGCCGACGATGGCGGGCGGGGCGAAGAGCAGGAAGAAGAGGTCGGCGATGGAGGGGCTGGGGACCTCCTGGTGCCGGACGACTTCGTACCACCCCCAGACGGCGTTGCCCGCGGCCGCCATGGCGGAGGAGAAGGCGAAGAGCAGCCAGGCGGGCCGGAAGCGGCTCTCGCGGACGCGGGCGTAGAGGAGGCAGGAGACGCAGGCGGCGAGGGCGGCGGCGCTGAGGCCGAAGTCCCCCATGATGAGGGCCAGTTGCTCGGATCCCCAGCCGAGTGCGGCTCCCGTGGCGTACCCCGCGCAGATGAGTCCGAGGATGACCTGGGCGAGGATCCCGCCGGTTCCGGAGCCGGCCGGACCGGGGCTGCCCGATCCGCCCGCGCCGCCGCCCTTCAGCGGGGCGCCGCCTCCTGCCCGGCCTCCTGGCGTACCTCCCGAGGGGCTTTCCGCGGGGCCTCCTGGGGGGCCTCCCGTGGGTCCGGCCTTCGCGCCGCCCGGCTTGCCTGCGGCGACCGGGCTGCGGCCGATGAGTGCTCCGGGGGCGCTCATCGGGGCGTCCCTGCGCGCACCGTCGCCCTCGGGCGTCCCCTGTGCCGGAATGGGGCGCGCGAGGGTCGTCGACGGCGGCCCCGCCGCGTCGGATCGTCGGTCCATCGGCCGTACTTCACCCGTCGCCCCCCTCGGAATCTGATGACCCGTCACGTTGCTCCCCAGCGCCATCTCGTACTCGACGCAGCCCCCCGCTTCGGGACGATACACCAGGACCGTCACTCAGGGACAGGGGCGCTGTACTCTCCGTGACGGCCAGGGGGCTCGCGGCGGGCGCACCGAGGGGGCGCGCGGAACGGAGCGGCGGCTCAGGTGGTCAGGACCACGTTCGCCAGCCGCTCCCCCGCCGCGAACCGGGTCAGCTGGGCGGCGATCAGGCGCTTGGCGCGGGGCATGAACGCCGAAGTGGAACCGCCGACATGCGGACTCACCAGGACACCGGGAGCGTGCCACAACGGATGGCCGGGCGGCAGCGGTTCCGGGTCGGTGACGTCGAGCGCGGCGGTGATCCGGCCGCTCTCGACCTCCTTGAGCAGCGCGGCCGTGTCCACCACGGGGCCTCGGGCCACGTTCACCAGAAGCGCGCCGTCCTTCATGCGGCCGAGAAAGCCCGCGTCGGCGAGGTGCCGGGTCTCGGGCGTGAGCGGAGTGGAGAGGACGACCACGTCCGCCTGCGGCAGCAGGGCGGGCAGCTCGGACAACGGCTGCACCGGACCGCGCTCCGTGGTGCGTGCGGAGCGCGCGACGCGCGCCACCCGCGCGCACTCGAAGGGCGCGAGCCGGTCCTCGATGGCGGCGCCGATCGATCCGTACCCCACGATCAGCACGGACTTGTCCGCGAGCGCCGGATAGAACCCGTCCCGCCACTCCTCGGCGTCCTGCCCCCGGACGAAGCCCGGGATGCCGCGCAGCGAGGCGAGGATCAGGGCGAGCGTCAACTCGGCCGTGCTGGCCTCGTGGACGCCCTTGGCGTTGCACAGTTCGACCCCCGCGCGCAGGGAGCCGAGTCCGGGTGTCACATGGTCCGTGCCCGCCGAGAGCGTCTGCACGGCGCGCACCGACGTCATCGCGGCGAGCGGCCGGACCGCTACCTCCGACCCCTTCATGTACGGCACGACGTAGAAGGCGCAGCGTGCCGGGTCGGCGGGGAAGTCGGGACCGCCGTCCCAGAAGCGGTAGTTCAGCCCCGACGCGTCCGGCGCGGGAAGCCCTTCGATCTCGTCCGCGGGGATCGGCAGCCAGACGTCGGCGGTCGTCTCATCGAGTGTCATGACGGGGAGGCTATGCGATGAATCCCGCGCTCCATTGGTTACGTTGGGACCGCACAGGGAGGGGTACCGGCAGGTGGAGCGCAGGACAATCGGGGCGGCGGCGCTCGACGTGGGCGCGGTCGGCCTGGGCTGTATGCCGATGAACTGGGCCTACAGCGCCTCTCAGCAGCGCGGCGACCGCTCGCTGCGGACGGTGCACGCGGCGCTGGACGCCGGGGTGACCCTGCTCGACACCGCTGACATGTACGGTCCGTTCACCAATGAGCTGCTGGTGGGGCGGGCGTTGAAGGAGCGCCGCGCGGACGCGTTCGTGTCGACGAAGTGCGGCCTGCTCGTGGGCGACCAGCACGTGGTGGCCAACGGCCGGCCCGGGTACGTACGGCGGGCCTGCGACGCCTCGCTGCGGCGGCTGCAGACGGATGTCATCGACCTCTACCAGCTCCACCGGGCCGATCCGGAGGTGCCGGTCGAGGAGACCTGGGGCGCGATGGCCGAGCTGGTGTCCGCGGGCAAGGTGCGGGCGCTGGGGCTGTGCGCGGTGGGGGCGCGGGCGGCGCGGCGCGGCGGTGCGTCCGATGTGCATGAAGGAACGATCCGCCAGCTGGAGCGGATCCAGCAGGTCTTTCCGGTGAGCGCCGTGGAGGCCGAGCTGTCGGTGTGGTCGCCCGAGGCGCTGGAGCGGCTGCTGCCGTGGTGCGAGGCGCGGGGCGTGGGGTTCCTGGCCGCGATGCCGCTGGGGAACGGGTTCCTGACCGGGACGCTGACACCGGGCGGGGGCTTCGAGCCGGACGACCCGCGGGCCCGGCATCCCCGCTTCACCGCCGAGATGATGGCGGCGAACCAGCCGCTGGTGGCCGGGCTGCGGCGGGTGGCGGCCCGGCACGGCGAGGACGTCACTCCGGCGCAGGTGGCGCTGGCGTGGGCGCTGGCGCAGGGGCCGCACGTGGTGCCGATCCCGGGGGCGAAGCGGGAGCGGTGGGCGGTGGAGAACGCACGGGCGGCGGAGCTGGTGCTGACGGCCGCGGACCTCGCGGAGATCGCGGGGCTGCCGGCGCCGCGGGGGTCGTGGGACTGAGGTCGGGAACCTGATCGGCTCGGGCGGTGTATCAAGGGTAGTGATCGCCGCTCGAAGGGATCGGGACCGTGGGCCGAGCTTTTGTGGGAGCTGTGGGGGCAGCCGCCGTGCTGGGGCTGGTGGTGGGCTGTTCGTCGGGCGGGGGCGGTGACGGGGGCGCGTCGCCGCCCGCGAAGGAGCCGGGCTCGCCGAGTGCCACGGCCGCCGTGCGCGTCGCCGGGACGCTCACCGAGGATCTGAAGTCGCCGTGGGGTGTGGCCGCGCTGCCCGGCGGGGATCTCCTGGTCTCCTCGCGCGACGAGCGGACGATCACGCGCGTCGATGCGAAGACAGGCGAGAAGTCCCTGGTCGGAGAGGTGCCGGGGGTGGTTCCCGGCGGTGAGGGCGGACTCCTCGGGCTCGCCGTGCGGGACGGCTGGGTGTACGCGTACTTCACGGCGGAGTCGGACAACCGCATCGTCCGGATGCGGTACGGAGGCGGGAGCGGGGACCGGCTGGGCGCGCCCGAGGTGGTCCTCTCGGGCATCCCGAAGGGGAACGTGCACAACGGCGGGCGGATCGCGTTCGGGCCGGACGGGATGCTGTACGCGGGGACGGGCGAGCGGGGCGAGACGGGCCTCGCGCAGAGCGTGGGGTCGCTGGGCGGGAAGATCCTGCGGATGACGCCGGAGGGCGAGCCGGCGCCCGGCAATCCGTTCCCTGGCTCGGTGGTGTACTCGCTCGGGCACCGCAATGTGCAGGGCCTGGCCTGGGACGCGGACGGACGGCTGTGGGCGGCCGAGTTCGGTCAGAACACCTGGGACGAGCTGAATCTGATCGAGCCCGGCAAGAACTACGGGTGGCCGAAGGTGGAGGGCCGGGCGGGGGTGTCCGACTTCGTGGACCCGGTGGCCCAGTGGAGGACGGCGGAGGCCTCGCCGAGCGGCATCGCGTACGCCGGGGACGCGATCTGGATGGCAGGCCTCCGGGGCGAGCGGCTTTGGCGCATACCCCTCTCGGGGGCGGAACGCTCGGGGGACCCCGAGGCGTTCTTCGTGGAGGAGTACGGCCGCCTGCGCACGGTCCTGGCGGCGGGTGACGGCCGGCTCTGGCTGACGACGAGCGAGACCGACACCCGGGGCACGCCCGCGCCCGGCGACGACAAGATCCTCCGGCTGGAGGTGAGGTGAGGGGGCGGAATCGATGTTCAACCTGATGGAGGAGCTGTTCGCACCGGGCCGCAAGCACACGGAGGACGAGCGCCAGCGGCTGGCCCTGACCCGGGAGGACCTGGGCGACGGGGACCCCGGCCGCGGCCCGATAGACCTGACGTCGGGCCGGGTGACGATACGGGTCTCGGCCCCGGTGACGGACGAGTCCGCCCCCGCCGACGACGGGTCGGGCTGACCGCGGGCCGGGGGCCCGGCCGGGGGCTGCGGCGAGGGCGCCGACAGGACGGGAAGCAGCCTGCGGTGGGCCTGCCTCCGCACCGGCAGGGCGGGGCCGACGCGACGCCGGGCCCCCTCCGGCCGGGCGGTCGTTATGCCGGGGCCTCCAGCAGGCGAAGGCGGTGGGCCAGCGCGGCCGCCTCGCCGCGGCCGGAGACTCCCAGCTTGGCGAGGATGTTCGAGACGTGGACGCTCGCCGTCTTCGGGGAGATGAAGAGCTCCTCGGCGATCTGGCGGTTGGTGCGGCCGGCGGCGACCAGGCGCAGGACGTCCTGCTCCCGGGGGGTCAGGCCGAAGGCGTCGTCGCCCGGATCCGGTTCCGGGGCGCGGTCCGGGGCGGTCAGCGGGAGGCGGGCGCGGGCGGCGAGCAGCTCGACGTCCTCGCGCAGGGGGTGCGCGCCGAGACGGACGGCGGTGGCGTGCGCCTCGCGCAGCAGCGCCGCGGCCTCGTCGCGGTGGCCGCCCTCGGCCAGGAGGGCGTCGGCGAGGCGGTGCCGGGCGACGGCGAGCGGGTAGGGGCGCTCCAGCGGCTCGTACGCGGCGACGATCTCGGTCCAGCGGTCGACCGGGTGACGGCCCTCGGCGCGGTCCAGCTCCGCCGAGACGTGCAGGGAGTACGCCACCCAGACGGGCGCCGGGGTCGCCAGACCCCGTGCGCAGCGGCGGAGCAGGGCGACAGCCTCCTCGCGGCCCTGCTCGGCGGCGGGCAGGCCGAGCGCGTCCGCCTCCGCGGTGGCGGCGGCGAGGAGCAGTGGCCAGGCGTCGCGATGGGTGCCGGGCGGGAATCCGGTCTCCGCGGCGGCGGTCAGCTCGGCCCGGGCGTCGTGGATCCGTCCGCTTCCGGCGGCGATGCTCACCCCGACGTACCTCATCGGGATCGTGTACTGCGGCATCGGATCGGCCTTGCCGAAGTGCTCGCGGGCGTTGGCCAACTGGCTGGTGGCCTCGGCCAGTTCGCCGCGGGCGACGGCGAGCTGGGCCAGCCGGAGGGCGGCGGAGCCGCGCGGCTTGGAGCTCTGTCCGGCGCGCTCCAGCCACTCGCCGTTGCGCTGGGTCTCCTCCCACAGGCCGAGGGAGAACTGCGACTCGGCCTGGTTGGCGCGTACCCAGCCCTGGCTGTCGAGGAGTCCGTGGTCGCGGGTGAGCCGGATGGCGGCCTCGGTGACCTCGACGGCCTCCCGGGAGCGGCCGAGGCTCTCCAGGCTGGAGGAGAGGTTGACATGGGTGCGGGAGCATTCGTGGTAGAGCCCGAGGGCGAGGGTGCGGTCGCGCACCTCGTACATGGAGGCCAGCCCGGCCTCCAGGTCGCCCGCCGCGACCTGAAGCGTGCCGAGGGTGACCCGGGCGCCGAGCTCGATGGCCTCGGCCTTCACCAACCGGGCGTATTCGACGGCCCGTTCGGCTGCGGCGAGGCTCTCGGGGCCGGGCTGGTGGAGCATGCCCCAGCCGGCGGCCACGGTGAGGACGACCGCGTGGACGGCGGACGGCGACAGCCCCTTGACGAGTTCCTGCGCCTTGGCGATCTCGACCCAGCCGTCGGAGCGGCCGAGCCCGGAGACGATGCGGGAGCGCTCGGTCCAGAACCAGGCGGCCCGCAGCGGGTCGCGCTCCTCGCCGTCCTCCCCGTCGAGGAGCCGCAGCGCCATCTTGCCGATCTTCAGGGCGCGTTCGCGTTCTCCGCACAGCCGGGCGGCGTACGCGGCCTCGGCGAGCAGGTCGAGATAGCGCAGCGGCGTGGTCTCGGGGTCGCAGCCACAGGGAGGGTAGGCCTCGGCGTAGTCCATCGGCCGCAGCGAGCCCCGCACCTCGGCGGACACCTCGTCCCACAGCTCCATGGCCCGTTCGAGCAGCCGCAGTTGCTCCGCGTACGCATAGCGCTCGCGGGTCTCGACGGAGGCGCGGAGCACGGCCGGGAGCGCCCGGGCGGGGTCGTGCGCGTGGTACCAGTAGGTGGCGAGCCGGGTCGCGCGCTCGTCGGCGCGGACGAGGGAGGGGTCGGCCTCCAGGGCCTCGGCGTAGCGCCGGTTGAGGCGGGAGCGTTCGCCGGGCAGGAGGTCGTCGCTGACGGCCTCGCGGACCAGGGAGTGGCGAAAACGGTAGCCGTCGCCGTCGGGGACGGCGAGCAGGATGTTGGCGCCGACGGCGGCCCGCAGCGCTTCGATGAGGTCGTCCTCGGAGAGCCGGGCGACGGCGGCGAGCAGCGCGTACTCGACGGTGGAGCCGCCCTCGGCGACGATTCTGGCGACCCGCTGGGCGTCCTCGGGGAGCGTCTCGACCCGTACGAGCAGCAGATCGCGCAGGGAGTCGCTGAGGGAGCCCGGGGCGCAGCCGGCCGCGTGGGAGACGACGAGTTCCTCGACGAAGAAGGCGTTGCCGTCGGAGCGGTCGAAGACCTCGTCGACGAGGGCGGCTTCGGGTTCGGCGGCGAGGATGCCGGTGAGCTGGCGGCGCACCTCGGCGCGGGTGAAGCGGGAGAGCTCGATGCGCTGGATGGTCCGCAGCCGGTCGAGTTCGGCGAGGAGGGGGCGCAGCGGGTGGCGGCGGTGGATGTCGTCGGCGCGGTAGCTGGCGACGACCACGATCCGGCCGCGGCGCAGGGTGCGGAAGAGGTACGCGAGAAGGTGCCGGGTGGACGCGTCGGCCCAGTGCAGGTCCTCCAGGACGAGCACGATCGTACGGTCGGCGGCGAGCCGCTCCAGGAGCCGTACGGTCAGTTCGAAGAGGCGGGCGGTGGAGTCCTCGTTGGACGGCTCGTGGCTGCCGACGTCGCCGAGTTCGGGCAGCAGCCGGGCGAGTTCGCCTTCCTGTCCGGCGGCGGCGGCCGCGAGTTCCTCGGGGAGGCGACGGTTGAGCGAGCGCAGGGCGGTGGAGAAGGGGGCGAACGGCAGCCCGTCCGCGCCGATTTCGACACAGCCTCCGAGCGCGATGACGGCGCCGCGGTCGCAGGCCGCGTCGATGAACTCCTCGATGAGCCGCGTCTTGCCGACGCCGGCCTCACCGCCGACGAGCAGAGCCTGGGGCTCTCCTTCGCCGGCGCGGGCCAACGCGTCGGTGAGGGCGGTGAGTTCACCGGCCCGGCCGACGAACACGGGGCTGACTGACCTGGTCTCCACGGCGCCGAGCATCGCACAGGCGTCCGGGATCGTGCTCATACGGGGGTCACGCGGCCCGGACGAAGCGGCCGCGCTCGGCTCCCACCCGCCCTTCGGAGTCTTGGCCGGGGGACCGGCGGCGGGCCTTGGCCGCCCGCAGCGCCTTGGCGGCCTGACGGGACAGGCGCTGGGCGCCGGCCTCGCGGATGAGCTCGGCGTGGTGCATGCGGTGCAGTTCGTACTCGAACATCTCGTTCTCCCTGGTGTCGGTATCGCTCCTTGCGATGCCTCTACTTTCGTCACCCAGGGGGTACGGCCACATCGGGAGAGTGCCGCATGTTCGGGGTACGGGGGGCCTTAGGGGGTCCCCAGGAGGTACCTAGGGACCGTGCCCAGGGACGTGCCCAGGGGTGTGCCTACGGGGCCGTCGGCAGACTCAGGAACAGGTCGAAGTACATCCCCGTCGACAGGAAGAGACCGATTCCGCCCAGGACGGCTCCGGCGACGGCGACGGCCCGCACCCAGACGGGGCGCCGCGGGCGGACGAGGACGACCACCGCGGTGATCAGGGCGAGGAGGGCGAAGACGCCGTTGACCAGGGCGGTGGTGTGCCAGGCGTCGCCGTAGATCTCGGAGATCTGCTGGGCCGCGGTGCCGCCCTGGGCCTTGATCTGGCCGATGAGCGTCTCGCGCTCGCTCGCGACCTTGCCGACCCAGGTGCCGGTGAGGGCGGCGAGCCCGAGGGCGGCGGAGACGACGGCCGTGGCGCCCGCGCCGACACCGGAGGACGCCACGGGGGCGGGGGCGGGGGCCGGGGCGGCGTCGTCCAGCGCGTCCAGCGCGTCGTCGTCCAGCGCGTCCAGCGCGTCGAGGTCACCATCAGCCTCGACGGCCTCGGCGGCCTCCGCGGCCTCTTCGGTCTCGTCAGTCTTGGTAGTCATGAGCGGCACGCTAGGTGCCGCTCATGAGAGGGACCTTAAGACGCCTTCCACTCCCGCTTCCACTCCCGCGCGAGCACGGACCAGATCTCCATGTCGTGGCGCTCGCCCCGGTACAGGTAGCTCTCGCGCAGGACGCCGTCCCTCGTCATGCCCAGCCGCCGGGCGACGGCGATACTGGGGAGGTTCTTCGACTTGACGAGCCACTCCACCCGGTGGATCCCGCGCTCCTCGACCGCCCAGTCGATGATCACCTTCGTGGCCCGGGTGACCAGGCCCTTGCCGACCGCCGCGGGCTCCAGCCAGCAGCCCGCCTCGGCCGTCCCGTTGTTCACGTCCATGGTCCGGAAGAGCACGCCGCCGACGAGCAGGCCGTCGGTCCAGATGCCGTAGATGCGGCCGGTGTCGGTCGCCGCCTTCTCCGCGTACGCCTTGAGGAAGGCGCGGGCGGAGGTCAGGTCGGTGACGGCGTCCGCGAGGGCGATGTGCTGCCCGATGAACTCACGTCCGCGGTCCATGTGGGCGAGGAACTCCTCGGCCCGCCAGGGCTCCAGGGGCCTCAGTTCGGCGCCGTCGTCACCCAGCGATATCGCGAACATCCTTGTTCTCCTTGCCCGTCGGAACCGTCACACGCTGTGTGGGGATCTTCGCACGGGCATCGGCGGCGGCACGGCACTCGGGAGGCTCGATGCTGATCCTCGGCAGCCGGCGGTCGAGCCAGCGCGGCAGCCACCAGTTCGCGCCGCCGAGCATGTGCATGAGGGCCGGGACGAGCAGGGTACGGAGGATGAAGGCGTCCAGGGCGACGGCCGCCGCGAGCGCGATGCCGAACATCGCGATGACCCGGTCCCCGGAGAGCACGAACGCCAGGAAGACGGAGATCATGATGACCGCCGCGGAGTTGATCACCCGGCTGGTCTCGGCGAGCCCGACCCGGACCGCCCGCCGGTTGTCGCCGGTCTCCAGCCACTCCTCGTACATCCGGCTGACCAGGAAGACCTGGTAGTCCATGGAGAGCCCGAAGAGCACGGACACCATGATCACGGGCAGGAAGGGTTCGATCGGGCCCGCGCTGCCGAGCCCGAGCAGTTCGCTGCCCCAGCCCCACTGGAAGATCGCGACGACGATGCCGAAGGCGGAGGCGACGGCGGCCACGTTCATCAGCGCGGCCTTCAGCGGGATGCCGATCGACCGGAAGGCGAGCAGGAGCAGCAGGCAGCCGAGCGCGATGACGACGCCCACGAAGAGCGGCAGCTTGCCGACGATGATCTCGGCGAAGTCGTCGTACGAGGCGGTGACCCCGCCGACGTGCACGTCGAGCGACGTGCCCTGTTCGGCCGAGGGCAGCACGTCCTGGCGCAGCCGGTCGACGAGGTCGCTGGTGGCCTTGGACTGGGGCGCGGAGTCCGGTACGACGGTCAGCACGGCCGTGTCGCCGGCGCTGTTGTACGTGATCGGGGAGACGGACTCGACTCCGCTGGTGTTCTCGAGCGCGGCCGGCAGCTGTCCGAGCGCGACGCGGTCGTCGCCGCCGTCGATCTGGGCGACGAGGGTGAGCGGCCCGTTGACGCCGGGCCCGAAGCCCTCGGCCAGCAGGTCGTACGCCTGTCGCGTCGTCGCCGTGGCCGGGTTGTTGCCCTGGTCGGACGTGCCGAGGTGGAGCGAGAAGGTCGGCAGGGCGAGGAGCAGCATGACGGCCGCGGCGACACCGCCGAGCAGCTTGGGGTGGCGCTCGACGAAGGCGGACCAGCGGGCGGCGAAGCCGGTCGGCACCTCCGGCTGCGGACCGTGCTCGGCGAGCTGCCGTCGCTCGCGCCGGCTGAGCGCCCGCATCCCGATGAGGGAGAGCAGCGCGGGCAGCAGGGTGACGGAGGCGGCGACGGTGAGGACCACCGTGAGCGAGGCGGCGATGGCGACGCCGTTGAGGAAGCTGAGCCGCAGGATCAGCATGCCGAGCAGCGCGATACAGACGGTCGCGCCCGCGAAGACGACGGCGCGGCCGGTGGTGGCGACGGCGATCTGCGCGGATTCGGGGACCGAGAGGCCGCGTTTGAGGCCCTTGCGGTGGCGGGTGACGATGAACAGGGCGTAGTCGATGCCGACGCCGAGGCCGATGAGCAGGCCCAGCATGGGGGCGAAGTCGGCTACCGTCATGACGTGGCCGAGGAGCGCGATCCCGGAGTACGCGATGCCGACGCTGACGAGCGCGGTGGCGATGGGGAGCGCGGAGGCGGCGAGGGAGCCGAAGGCGAGGAAGAGGACGACCGCCGCGACGACGACGCCGACGGCCTCGGCGACGTGCCCGCCGGGCGCCTCGGTGAGGGCGACGGCGCTGCCGCCGAGCTCGACCTGGACGCCGTCGCCGGCGGCCGCGCGGGCCGTGTCGACGAGGGCCTGGGCCTGGGCCTCGGGGATGTCGTCGGCCTGCTCGTGGAAGGTGACGGCCGCGTAGGCGGTGTGTCCGTCCTCGCTGACCTGGGCGTGGGCGGCCGGGTTCGCTCCGTACGGCGAGGCGACCGACGCGATGCCGGGCAGCTCGGCGACCTCGTCGAGCATCTCGGTCATGCGCTGCTCGATGCCGGTGGCGCGGACGCTGCCCTGGTCGGTGTGCCAGACGATCGTGTCGCTGTCGCCGCCGGCGCCGGGGAAGCCCTTGTCGAGGAGGGCCGTGGCGCGGCCGGACTCGGTGCCGGGGACGTCGTAGTCGTTGGAGTACGCGTTGCCGGCGACCGAGGCCCCGGCGACGGCTCCGCCGAGGGCGATGAGCCAGAGCAGAACGGCGACGAGGCGGTGCTTGATGCACCACCGTGCGATAGCTGCCAAAGGACGTGCTCCCTGGTGGGTGGTTCGTGGATCTTTACCGGGGAACAGCCCGAAAAGAACACTTGACCTACGTCAGGCCACTGTCGCAGCCCAATAAGATCAATTGCCCCTTTCGTGTCGATACTCACAGTGATGCGCGGAAGGTCAGGCCTTTGGGCCCGGGCCCCCGCCTCCCGCGCACGCGCTGCGTACGGATGCGTCAGCCGGAGACGCTCGCGCGCCCGTTCTCGATGTGCCCCATCAGCCGGCGGCGGAAGCCGCCGGGAGCGGTCACCTCGACGTCGTACCAGCCGTGGGCGTCGGCGGCCGAGTGGACGAGGGTACGGCTCCTGCCGGGCTTCACCGTGACGGTGCGGGTCCAGTCCCCGAGGTCGTCCGCGTCGACGTATCCGAGCGGCCGGACGGTGAAGGAGAGCGGGGCGTCCGTCGTGTTGCGGACGGTGAGGTGCAGGTCACGGTCGTGGTGATCGATGCACGAGGCGACCTCGGCACCGCCCGCGGCGGGGCCCTCGAACTCGCGGCGGAAGCCGTTCGGCCCGGTGATCGTGAACCGGTAATGATCACGCGTAAGGGGTACCGTCCACTGCCCCGTGCCCCTTACATCCTGGTGCTGGGGGACATCGAACTCACCCGCGTACGGGTAGAGCGCGAAGTGCGCGCTCGCCTTGCCGGTGTTCTTGAGGGCGACGGTGATCTCCCCCAGGCCCATCGCCGCGGAGGCGTCCGGCTGGTACGGCAGCGGGCGGGCGGGGCGGGTGCCCGGCTCCTGGAGGGGCATCCGCTGGACCAGCGGGGGCTGCGGCCGCCACCGCCCGGAGAACGGCGGGATCGGGCCGGGCTCGTCGACCTCGGGCTGCCGGTGACCGCGCCGGAAGTCGAAGGCGGAGGTCAGGTCGCCGGTGACGGCGCGCCGCCACGGGGTGATGTTGGGCTCCTCGATGCCGGTGAGCTTCTCCAGGAAGCGGACCACCGAGGTGTGGTCGAAGGTCTCGGAGCAGACGTAGCCGCCGACCGACCAGGGCGAGACGACGAGCAGCGGGACGCGGATGCCGAGGCCGGTGGGCAGGCCCTTCCAGCGCTCGTCCGTGTGGCCGGCGGGCGGGACGGGCGGCGGCACGTGGTCGAAGAAGCCGTCGTTCTCGTCGTAGTTGATCAGCACGACGGTGTGGCGCCAGACGTCCGGGTGTGCGCCGAGGGCGTCGAGCACCTTGTAGACGAGGGTGGCGGAGGCGATCGGCGAGGAGGAGCCGGGGTGCTCGGAGTCGATCGCCGACGGGACGAGGTACGAGACCTCGGGCAGCGTCCCGGCGGCCACGTCGGCGCGGAAGGTGTCGGCCAGCTTCCCGGTCTCGACGCGACGCAGTCCGCGCTCGAAGAGCGAGCGCTCGGCGTCGGTGAGCGTGGCGACGCCGTCCTCGAGGGCGGCGAGGAGCCTGGCCCGTTCGTTCGGGTCCCGCGTGTCGCGGACGGCGGCGTAGAACGACTCCATGAAGGTGTGCCCGCCGGTCGTGGCGAGCGCCTTGCGGGCGATCTTCTTGAAGGTGGTGAAGAACTCGATGTTGTTGTCGGTGAAGTTCTCCCACTCCGTGTACGTCTTCCAGGTCCGCCCGGCCGCTTCGAGGCGCTCGGCGTAGGTGGGCCAGGAGTAGCCGGGGTGGGTGCCCTCGGCGTACGCGGCGTTGGTGACGGCCCGGCTGCCGTCGGCCTCGAAGCCGGTCCAGCCGGACCAGAGGTGGTTCCGGTTCGGGCTCGTCGAGGTGTGGATGGAGGAGTGGTAGGCGTCGCAGATGGTGAAGGTGTCGGCGAGTTCGTAGTGCAGCGGGAGGTCCTGGCGGTCGTAGTACGCCATCGTCGCCGCGGTCTTGGCCGAGACCCAGCCGTCCATCCAACCGCCGCGCCAGGCCTTGCCGCCGCCGCTCCAGGAGTGGTCGAGGTCGCCGATGTACTGGAGATCCTTCTGCTGGGTCTCGGCGGCGCCCCGGATCGGGAAGGGGAGCACGGTCCGGCCGAGCGCGGCCGGCTGCTCGAACACCGGCTTGCCGGAGGGGAGTTCGATGGCGTTGCGGTCGCCGAAGCCGCGGACGCCGCGCAGGGTGCCGAAGTAGTGGTCGAAGGATCGGTTCTCCTGCATGAGGATCACCACGTGCTTCACCGCCGACATCCCGCCGGCCGGGGGCCCCGCGGCGATCGCCTCCCGCAGCGAGGGAGGGAGCAGCGACCCCGCCGCGGCGGCGCCGAGGGCGCCTCCGCCCAGCGCGAGGAGCCTTCTGCGGGACATCTGGGACGTCTGGGACATCCAGGGTGTCCGGGACTTCTCGGGTGACAAGACCGACCTCCAGTCGACGGCCAATGGTTCGCCTTCGAGCCATTGGGTGGTTCGCCGGGGACGGTAGTGAGAGCGGGTGACGGAGAGAAGACCTCGCGCCGACCGGGCGGCGAACGTCCAACACCTGGTGCCGAGAGTCCAAGCGCGTGGCCGCGGCCGCGGTGCGCGATGCTGTCGGGATGACTGAAGGACGTATCAAGGTCTGGTTCCGCTTCGTCCCGCGCGAGGGCTGGCTCCCCCAGGACACCGAGGGCCTCTGGGCGACCCCGGTCGGCCCCGACACGGCGCGCGTGGACAACGTGCCGTTCCTCCAGGACGGTGTGGCCCAGGGCGATGTCGTCCGCTACACGACGGACGCCGAGGGCGTGCACTGGGCCGCCGCCCGCACGACGGCCTCCGGCAACTGCACCCTGCGCGTGCTCCCGGTCCCCGCCGGCCCCCTCGGCCCGAACGCGAAGGCGGTCCACGACCGCCTCTCCCCCTTCGGCCTGGGCGGCGAGTCGTTCAGCACCGACTTCCCCCTGGTGGCCCTGAACGTCCCGGCGGACGCGCCGTTCGCCCGGATCAAGGAGCTGCTGGCACGCGGCGAGGACGAGGGGTGGTGGCACTGGGAGATGGGGTGCCGGACGGAGGCGTGGGAGGCGGCCTGACCAGCGGTATCTCGTTCGCCCCGCGCAGACCCCGCGCTCCGGCTGCTGAACCGGGGCAGGCACCTGCTCAGCGACTACGTGCTGCAGCGGCGCAAGTGGGAGGCCGGGCTGAAGGCTTGAGCGGAGCAGCTCGGTTCAGGAGACATCGTCGAGAAGGGGGCGGCGGCCCGCCCGTCGGCGTACGAAACCGCGCCGGCCGGCGAGCAGGGTGATGCCAGTCCAGCCCACGACGCCGAGGATGAGGCCGAAGAGCCGGCCGCCCGGATCGACGTCGCTCGCCTCCTCCAGCGGAACAACGCCCTCCGGGTCGTGGATCACCTCGACCCGGTCGCCCACCTGGTACTTCCGCTCGCCCTCCTCGTACTCCAGGGTCTCCTTGAGCTCGCCCAGCCGGCCGACCAGGGTGTAGCGGTGGTTCTCGTCGGCCGTGACGAGGACGCTCTCGCGCACACCTCTGCTGTCGAGGGCGGCCTCGATGGGGTACTGGACGGAGCCGACGAGCACGAGGAGGGCCGGCAGCAGGGAGAGGAAGGCGAGCCACCACGCGCAGTGGAGGAAGCGCAGGACGATGGTGAAGACACAACACCCGAGGAAGCCGGCAAAGATCGGGATGGCGTCGAGGCCCAACGCGAGGTACGAGATCCCGGTGTTGGCCGCCGCGATCACCCAACCGAGCGCCACCACGGCGAGGGTGAAAAGGAAGTACGCCCGTCGGCCTATGGCCCCGTCCTGCGGCTTGCTCACGTCCACGTCCGTCACCCGGCCAGCCTAGAAGGCATGCCGACCGGGGTCGGGCATCGGCCATGCTCCGCGGCGGCAGGGATGTCGGAGCCCGTTGATATACGTGTCCCATGACCGACTTCCGTGACTTCAGCTTCAAGCTCCTCGTCGTCGAGAAGCTCATGTACTGGGACGAGACGCTGGCGCCCATGTTCAGCCTGAGGGAGCACATGCAAGCACACGGCGTCGACGACCTCGACACGCTCTTCACCGGCGGGCGCGCGCTGGAGCACATGCTCCCCGGCTCCCTGGAGCTCCTGGCCGCCAGGGGTATCGCGGCACGCTGCTAGGACGTGCCCGGTCGGTCACGTGTGGATGTGACCGAGCTGCGTTCAGTCGAGGACCGCGGTGGCTTCGATCTCGACCAGGTGGTCGGGTACGTCCAGTGCCGCCACGCCCAGCAGCGTGGCCGGCGGGACGGGGGTGACCCCCAGCTTCGCGGCCGCCCGGGACATCCCCTCCAGGAGCAGGGGCATCTTGTCGGGGGTCCAGTCGACGACGTGGACGGTCAGTTTCGCCACGTCGTCGAAGGAACCCCCGGCCCCGGCCAGGGCGGTGGCGATGTTGAGGTAGCACTGCTCGACCTGCGCGGCGAGGTCGCCTGCGCCGACCGTGACCCCGGCGCCATCCCAGGCGACCTGCCCGGCGACGAAGACCAGTTTCGACCCGGACGCGATCGACACCTGCCGGTAGACGTCGATCTCGGGCAATCCTGCGGGGTTCACCAGGGTGATGGCCATGATGCATGCCTCCATGTCGCGACCAAGACGTCCCTTGGTCTCTTGTGGTTACTCAGAAACCGTAGGAGAGTGACCGCTGACGTGGAAGAACGCACTTTTCGGTGACTGGGGAACCTCATGGGAACCAAGCAGTTCAGCGGCTCGCCCGAGGACGCGGACCTGAGGCGTGCGGACTCTCTGGCGCGGGAGATCTTCTCGGACGTCGCCAACAAGTGGGCGCTCCTGATCATCGAGGCCCTGGGGGAGGGCACCCTGCGCTTCAGTGAACTGCGGAACGAGATCGAGGGCATCAGCCACAAGATGCTCACCCAGAACCTGCGCATGCTGGAGCGCAACGGTCTCGTCGAGCGGACGGTGCACCCCGTCGTGCCCCCGCGGGTCGAGTACGCCCTCACCGAGCCGGGCCAGGCCCTGCGGGTGACGATCGACGGGCTGTGCGCCTGGACGCACCGGTACCTCGGCCACATCGAGACCTCCCGCCACCGCTTCGACGCCTGACAGGGCGATCGCGTCGCTCACCGCGCTTGCGGGGAAGCGGGGCCCACGCGGGCGACGAGGAGGAGCAGTACGCCACAGCCGGCGACCAGGATCCAGCCCGGGCGGGACGCGTGCGCGAGCCCCGTCGGGCCGGCGGCCGTGACCAGGCCGCCGGCGAGGGCGATGCCGATGGCAGAGCCGAGTTGCCGTGCGGTGGAGGTGATCGCCCCGGCCACGCCGGCACGGGCGGGTGGCAGTCCGTTGACCGCGGTGTTGGTGATCGGGGCGTTGGCGAAGCCGAACCCGATGCCGATGAGCACGTACGCGGCCAGAAGCAGGAGCACGCTCGTGTGCGGGGTGAGCCCAACCAGGCAGAGCCCGCCGACCGTGATGAAACCGCCGGCGAGGAGCAGCGGCAGCCGCGGTCCCGTGCGGCCGACCATGCGGCCGGACCACGGGGCGCAGACGATCGCGCCGGCGGCCAGGGGCAAGGTCGCCACGCCGGCGGCCAGCGGCGTCCATTCCCGGGTGTGCTGCAGGTAGAGGGTGTTGAGGAGCAGTGTCATGCTCAGGGCGACGAAGACCGCCACGGCGCCCACGACGGCGCCGCTGAAGACCGGGCGCCCGAAGAGCCGCAGATCCATCAGCGGCTCACGTCGGCGGGACTCGACCCATACGAATCCGGCGGTAGCCGCGGCAGCCCCTACGTATCCCGCCAGCGCCGCGGGCGACGTCCAGCCGATGCGCGGCCCTTCGATCAGGACGCCGACCACGACCGCGAGGACCGCGGTCAGCAGGACCTGGCCGGGCAGGTCGAGCCGCCGGGCCCGCTGCGCCCGGGACTCCGGCACGAACAGCGCACTGAGCAGCAGAGCGGCCGCGATGACCGGTGCGTTGATCCAGAACAGCGCCCGCCAGTCGAGCCCCGCGAGCAGCGCGCCGCCCGTGACGGGACCGGCGGCCATGCTCAGCCCGAACACCGACGCCCAGACGCCGATCGCCTGCGCCCGTTCCTTCGGGTCCGGCATCGCGTTCACCACGATCGCGAGCGCCACGGGGCTGAGCATCGAGGCGCCGACGCCCTGCAGGGCGCGGGCCGCGACGAGTACGCCCGCCGACGGGGCGAGCGCGCAGACCAGTGAGGCCGCGCCGAACACGACCAGCCCGCACTGGAACACCCGGCGGCGCCCGAAGCGATCCGCCAGTGCGCCGGAGGAGATCAGGAGACTGGCCAGGACGAGGGTGTAGGCGTCCACGATCCATTCGAGACCGCGCGTGTCGACATCCAGGCCGCGCCCGATGGCCGGCAGACCCACATTGACGATGGTGGTGTCCAGGCCCACCAGGAACATGCTCAGGCAGCAGACGGCCAGTACCGTCCAGCGCCTGCGCGCACTCAGCATGGGCTGAACTGGGTGAGTCGTCGCGGTCAAGGTCCACCTCTCACGTCCGGGAACACTGCCCGGCAAGGATCGGAGGGGACGACGCCCACAGCCCATCGATTTTGCGAACACTGCAAAACTGGATCCATGAACACAGGTTCCAAGGACGCGGAGCTGGAGCAGATTCTCGACGGCATAGGGCCCAGGCTGCGCAGGGAACGGGGACTCACGCTCGAGGCACTGGCGGCCACGACCGGGATCTCCGTCAGCACACTGTCCCGGGTGGAATCGGGCAAGCGGCGCCCGACGCTGGACCAGCGGTGACCCTCGGGTGCACCTCCGGCCCGTGCACAAGAAGCACGGCAGCGTCCTCGTGCCCCTGACGCAGTACCCGGGCCGAGTCCAGGTCTTCAAGCAGGTACTGGCACCCCGCCAACCGGAACTGGTCACCCACGAGGGCTACGAATGGCTCTACGTCCTCGCCGGTCGGCTACGCCTCATCCTCGGGGCGCAGGACGTCACGCTGCGCCCCGGCGAAGTGGCCGAGTTCGACACCACCGAGCCGCACTGGTTCGGCCCCGCGGACACGAACACCGTGGAGATCCTGCACCTGTTCGGTCCACGAGGAGACCAAGCCGTCGTCCGCGCCGGACCGTCCGCAACCGATCCGGCCCCGGCGACCGCCCCCACCCCACCGTCAAGCTGGATCGCACCGCTGAACTCGCACCAGACGATCTTGCCGGGGTTGCGCTCCCCCACCCCCCAGCGGTCGGCCAGGGCCGAGACGAGCAGGAGGCCACGGCCGGACTCGTCGGTGGGTTCGCGGAGGGTCGGGGTGCCGTCGCCGCTGTCGTGGAGCTCGATGCGGAGCGTGCGGCCGGACGGGTGGACGGAGAGGTGGAGGGCATAGCCGCGGCCCGGGGGGACGCCGTGGAGAAGGGCGTTGGTGGCGAGCTCGCTGACGCACAGGAGTACGTCGTCCGTACGGGCGTCCAGACGCCATTCGGTCAGGACCCTGCGGGTGAACTCCCTGGCGAGGCGCACGGATCGGCGCTCTCGACGGAAGAACGCCTGGTGGAGGAGGGTGAGTTGATCGGTCATGGTGGCACGATGACGACTCGCGCCTCATGCGCCCCAGGGAGGGAAGCCGTACAAATTCTTTGTACGGGTCCGGAATGCGTCGGGTACGCACGGGGCGGGGAAGGCACTGCCCATGCAGCCAGGGAAGAAACCTCGCAAGAAGGTCCCCTCGTGGGAAGTCGTCGGCGCGCTCGTCGGCCTCTACCGGAAGAACGCGGGCATGACCCAGCCGCACCTCGCGTCGCTCCTGTGCATCGGGCTTGAGACGCTGGGGTCGATCGAGCAGGGGCGGAGACCCTTGCGGATCAAACTCGCAGCCGAGCTGGACGAACTCCTGGACACGAAGGGGGCGTTGACGGCGGCGGTGAGCAAGGTGCCGGAGCGGGAGCGGTACCCGGAGTTCGCGCGGGACTTCATCGACGAGGAGGCAAAAGCGCTCAGCCTGTGCTGGTACGAGAACCAGGTCGTACCCGGCCTGCTTCAGACACCCGAGTACGCCCGCGCCGTCTTCGACAGCCTCTACCCGCCCATCACGGAGCAACAGGCGGAGGAGCGCCTGCTCGCCCGGATCGACCGGCAGCGGATCTTCGAGCAGAAGCCCTGGCCGCCGATGATGTCCTTCCTCCTCAACGAGTCGATCCTGGAGCAGCCGATCGGCGGGGCGGAGGTCCTGCACGAGCAGATCCGCCACCTGCGCGAAGCGGCCGAACTACCCTTCCTCGCCCTGCAGATCCTTCCGAAGAAGCTCACGAGACATGCGGGGCTCGACGGGCCCATGGTGCTGGTCGAGACGCCTGAACACGCCCATCTCGCCTACATCGAGGGGCAGCGCGTCAGCTTCCTCATCGACGACCCCGACGAGGTCGGGATCCTCCAGCAGAAGTATGGAATGCTGCGATCACAGGCCCTGACGCCCGAGGAAACCATGGGCCTGCTGGATCGTCTGGCAGGAGAGACATGAGCTCTGCAGCACTTTCGTGGTTCAAGTCCAGCTACAGCGGCAGCGAGGGTGGCGCCTGCCTCGAAGTCGCCTACGACTGGCACAAGTCCAGTTACAGCGGCAGCGAAGGCGGCGACTGCATCGAGGTCGCCGCCCACCCCGCCGCCGTCCACGTCCGCGACTCCAAGCTCGCCGACAGCAGCCCCGTCTTCAGCGTCTCCCCCTCCGCCTGGGCCGAGTTCACATGCTGGAAGAGTCGCTGACCGCCCTGGCCGCCGCCGGCGGCGGGGCCGTTGTCGCCGCCATGGCCACGGATGCCTGGCAGGTCACCCGGGACGGGGTGGTCCGGCTGTTCCGGGGGCGGGCGGAGGTCGAAGGGCGGCTTGAGGAGGACGCCGCCCTCGTCGCCGGGGCCGAGGACGCCCAGGCCGCCGACGACGCGCGGCAGGCGCTCGTGCCCGCCTGGGCCCTGCGGCTGCGCGCCCTCCTTGCCGAGCACCCGGAGTACGCCGACGAGCTGCGCGCGCTGATACGGGACGCCCCTGGCGCCCAGCAGTCCGTGCAGCACAACACCGCCCACGACAACGCGCGGGTCTTCGGTGTCCAGCACGGGAACATCGTCTTCCACCGCAACCCGGACGCGTGAGCGTCGAGCAGCACGTCACCGCGCTCTCCGGGTACGCGTACGGAGCCATCGGGGCGGACATCCATGTGTTCGGGGACGGATCACCCGTCTACCTCCTCCACAACTGGCGCCCCGCACCCGAACCCGATCCGGAGTGGCTGCGGGAGTTACCGAGCCGCATGCTCAACTCCCGTTTCGAAGTGGTGCCGTTCACGGGGCGCGAGGCCGAGCTGGCCGACCTGCGCGCGTGGCGTGACCAAAGGGCCCGGCTCGCCGTCCGCTGGATGCACGCCCCCGGCGGGCAGGGCAAGACCCGCCTCGCCGCCCGGTTCGCCGACGAGACCCGGCAGGCGGGCTGGCGGGTCGTCGCCGCCACCAACGGACCCGGTTCCGTCCAACCACCGCCCGGCAGCCAGGACCTGACGATCGACGGACACCCCGGCGTCCTCCTGGTCGTCGACTACGCGGACCGCTGGCCCCTCACCCACCTCACCTGGCTGTTCAGCAACGCCCTGCTCCACCGGCCCGGTCTGCCGACGAGGATCCTGCTGCTCGCCCGTACCGCCGACGCCTGGCCCGCCGTCCGCGCCTCGCTCGCCAACCACCAGGCCGGGACCTCAAGCCACCTCCTGAGCGAACTCCCCGACGGCGCCCGGATGTACGACGCCGCCCGGGACGCCTTCGCCGTACGGTACGGCGTCCCGGCCGCCGTACCGGGTCCCCCTCCCCCGTACGGGCTGACCCTCGCCCTGCACATGGCCGCCCTCGTCGCCGTCGACGCCCACGCGCACGGGCGCCGGCCGCCCACCGATCTCGCCGGGCTCACCGTCTATCTCCTCGACCGCGAGCACCTGCACTGGGGCACCCTCTTCGCCCGGGGCGGGCCGTACGCGACCTCACCGCAGGCCATGAACCGGGCCGTCTTCGCCGCCGCGCTCACCGGGTCGCTCGACCGGTCCACGGGGTCGGCCGTCGTGGCCGGGCTCGACACCGGTCTTGCCCCCGGCCGGGTCCTCGACGACCACGCCTTCTGCTACCCGGCCACCGATCCCGAACGCGGCACCGTCCTGGAGCCGCTCTACCCCGACCGGCTCGCCGAGGACTTCCTCGCCCTCACGCTCCCGGGGCACAGCGCCGACTACCCGGCCATGGACTGGGCCGCGCCCACCACCGCGCACCTGATCGGCCCGCACGCCGAGCGCGCGGTCACCTTCCTGGCCGCCGCCGCGCAGCGCTGGCCCCACCTCGCGCCACGGCACCTCTACCCGCTCCTCGCCTCCGATCCCGGCCTCGCGCTCGCCGCCGGCGGCGCCGCCCTCAGCGCGCTCGCCGCCCTGGACGACGTACCGATCCGGCTCCTCTCCGCGGTCGAGGCCCGCTTCCCGGTCCACCGCCACGTGGATCTCGACGCGGGCATGGCCGCCGTCACGCGCCGGATCGTCGACGAGTTGATCGCCCTCGACGGCTCTCCCGCCACCCGCGCGACCGGGTACCACCACCTCAGCACCCGCCTCTCGCACGCCGGACATATCGACCGGGCCCTGGAGGCGGCCGAACAGGCCCTCGCCGCGCAGGAGGAACTCCCCGAGGATGTCCCGGCGCTCGCCACCTCGCTCGCCCGCCTCGGCCACTGTCTGGCCCTCTCCGGGCGGCCCGCGCAGGCCGTGGTCGTGACCCAAGAGTCGGCCGCGCTGTTCGGGCGGCTCGCCGAGGCCGAGCCCGCGCGATGGGAGGGAATGCACGCGGGACTCCTCAACGACCTGGGCATCTGGCTCGCCATGACCGGTAGGCACCGGGAGGCCCTCGCCGTGGGCGAGCGGTCCGTGGCCGCGTGGCGCGGGATCGTCGCCGCCGATCCCGCACACGAGGAGCACCTGGCCGGGGCGCTGCACAGCCTCGGCAACTACCTTTCCGACCTCGGCCGTTGGCCCGAGGCCGCCGACGCGACGCGCGAGGCGGTCGCCCTGTGGCTGCGGCTCGCCGAACGAGACCCCGCCGCCCACGAGCCGGACCTCGCGGGCTCCCTCACCAACCTCGCCAACCACCTGGCCGCTCAGGGGCGACAGGCCGATGCCCTGGCGCTCTCGCTGCAGGCGGTGACCGTCCAGCGCAGCCTCGCCCGGGCCAACGCCGCCGCGCACGAACCGACACTCGCCCTCGGCTTGACGAGTCTGGGCGCCGACCTCGCGGCGGCCGGTCGTCTGCCCGAGGCCGTGGACGTGACGGCCGAGGCCGTCGCGATCCGCCGCCGCCTCGCCGCGGGCAACCTGGCCGCCCACTCCCCCGGGCTCGCCCAGTCGCTGTCGAATCTGGCCAACTACCTGCTGGGGGTGGGTCGTCCGGCCGAGGCCCTGGCCGCCGCCGAGGAGGCCGTCTCCCTCCGCGAGCGCCTGTACGCCGAGCATCCGGACCCCCACCGGGCCGACCTCGCCCAGTCGCTGTCGAACCTCGGCATGTGCCTGGAGGAGGCCGGGCGGCGCCCCGAGGGGCTCGCCGCGACCCGGCGCGCCGTGGAGCTGTACCGTACGGCGTTCGACGCCGGCCCGGCCGCGTACACCTTCGACCTGGCCCGGGTCCTCAACAACCTCGGCCGTTTCCTCGCCCTCGAGGGGCGGTGGGAGGAGGCGCTGGTGCCCGTCGGCGAGGCGATCACCCTGGCCGAGCGCTCCGCCCCCGCCAATCCGCCCGTGTACGCCGAGCTCCTCGGGCACCTGCGCCAGACCAGGGACGGCTGCCTCACGATGCTACGAAGAGGGCGGCGCCCCGGGTCGTGAGACCCGGGGCGCCGCCCTCGTACGCGTACAAGACGCCGGACTCAGCCCTCGGAGACGCCCAGGCGCTCCAGGATGAGCTCCTTCACGCGCGCCGCGTCCGCCTGGCCGCGGGTGGCCTTCATGACCGCGCCGACCAGGGCGCCGACCGCCGCGACCTTGCCGCCGCGGATCTTGTCGGCGATGCCCGCGTTGGACGCGATGGCCTCGTCGACGGCCGTGCCGAGCGCGCCCTCGTCGGAGACGACCTTCAGGCCGCGCTTCTCGACGACCTCGTCCGGGCCGCCCTCGCCGGCGAGCACGCCCTCGATGACCTGGCGGGCCAGCTTGTCGGTGAGTTCACCGGCGGCGACCAGCTCCGTCACCCGGGCGACCTGCGCCGGGGTGATCGCCAGCTCGTCCAGGGCGACGCCCGACTCGTTGGCGGAGCGGGCCAGTTCGCCCATCCACCACTTGCGGGCCTGGTCCGCCGGAGCACCGGCGTCCGTGGTCGCGACGATCAGGTCGACGGCGCCCGCGTTGAGGATCGACTGCATGTCGTGCTCCGACACACCCCACTCCTCGCGGAGCCGGTTGCGGCGCACGCGCGGCAGCTCGGGCAGCGTGGCACGCAGCTCCTCGACCCACTCGCGGGACGGGGCGACGGGGACGAGGTCGGGCTCCGGGAAGTACCGGTAGTCCTCGGCGTTGTCCTTGATCCGGCCGGAGGTGGTGGTGCCGTCGTCCTCGTGGAAGTGACGGGTCTCCTGCACGATCGTGCCGCCGGCCGAGAGCACCGCCGCGTGGCGCTGGATCTCGAAGCGGCAGGCGCGCTCGACGCTGCGCAGCGAGTTGACGTTCTTCGTCTCGCTGCGCGTGCCGAAGGCCGGGGCGCCGTGCCTGCGCAGCGACAGGTTCACGTCGCAGCGCATCTGGCCCTTGTCCATCCGCGCCTCGGAGACGTCCAGCGCGCGGATCAGCTCGCGCAGCTCGGCGACGTACGCCTTGGCGACCTCGGGAGCCCGCTCGCCCGCGCCCTCGATCGGCTTGGTGACGATCTCGATGAGGGGGATGCCGGCCCGGTTGTAGTCGAGCAGCGAGTGCGAGGCGCCGTGGATACGGCCCGTGGCACCGCCGATGTGCGTCGACTTGCCGGTGTCCTCCTCCATGTGGGCGCGCTCGATCTCCACGCGGAAGATCTCGCCGTCCTCCAGCTGGACGTCCAGATAGCCGTTGAAGGCGATCGGCTCGTCGTACTGCGAGGTCTGGAAGTTCTTCGGCATGTCCGGATAGAAGTAGTTCTTCCGGGCGAAGCGGCACCACTCGGCGATCTCGCAGTTCAGCGCGAGACCGATCTTGATGGCGGACTCGACGCCGATCGCGTTGACGACGGGCAGCGAGCCGGGCAGACCGAGACAGGTGGGGCAGGTCTGCGAGTTGGCGTCGGCGCCCAGCTCGGTCGAGCAACCGCAGAACATCTTGGTCTTCGTACCGAGTTCGACATGGACCTCCAGGCCCATGACGGGGTCGTACTCGGCGAGCGCCGCGTCGTACGACAGCAGTTCAGTGACAGTCACGGTGAGACTTCCCTCTCAGCCCAGCAGGACGTCGTCGTCGCCCAGGCGCTTCAGCTCCCGGTAGAGGATCGCCAGGCCGGTAACGATGGCTGCGGCGGACACGGCGGAGTCGATCAGCCGCAGCATGTCGTGGTCGTTGCGGGCGAGCTTCGCCTGCTTCGCGACGCTGACCGCGCCGAACGCGGTGGTGGCCAGCGAGACGTAGATGCCCGTCTTGGACTTCTTGAAGTTCTTGGCCTTCTTTGCCATGGCACTCACAGCGACGGAGCCTCCTCAAGCAGCGGGTGGCCCCACTTTTCCACGAAGGCGGCCTCGACGGCGGCGCCGACCTTGTACAGCCGGTCGTCCTTCATGGCGGGAGCGATGATCTGCAGGCCGACCGGCAGACCGTCCTCCGGCGCGAGGCCGCAGGGCAGCGACATGGCCGCGTTGCCGGCCAGGTTGGTCGGGATCGTGCACAGGTCCGCGAGGTACATCGCCATCGGGTCGTCGGCGCGCTCGCCGATCGGGAAGGCGGTGGTGGGGGTCGTCGGGGAGACGATCACGTCCACCTGCTCGAAGGCCTGCTCGAACTCGCGGGTGATGAGGGTACGGACCTTCTGGGCCGAGCCGTAGTACGCGTCGTAGTAGCCGGAGCTCAGCGCGTACGTACCGAGGATGATGCGGCGCTTGACCTCGTCGCCGAAGCCGGCCTCGCGGGTCATCGCGGTGACGTCCTCGGCGGACCGGGTGCCGTCGTCGCCGACGCGCAGGCCGTAGCGCATCGCGTCGAAGCGCGCGAGGTTGGAGGAGCACTCGGACGGCGCGATCAGGTAGTACGCCGAAAGGGCGAGGTCGAAGGTCGGGCAGTCCAGCTCGACGATCTCGGCGCCGAGCGACTTCAGCAGCTCGACGGACTCGTCGAAGCGCTGGACGACACCGGCCTGGTAGCCCTCGCCGCGGAACTGCTTGACGACACCGACGCGCATGCCGGCGACGGAGCCGTTGCGGGCCGCCTCGACGACCGGCGGGACCGGGGCGTCGATGGAGGTCGAGTCGAGCGGGTCGTGCCCGGCGATGGCCTCGTGGAGCAGCGCCGCGTCCAGGACCGTACGGGCGCAGGGGCCGCCCTGGTCGAGGGAGGAGGAGAAGGCCACCATGCCGAAGCGGGAGACACCGCCGTAGGTCGGCTTGACGCCGACGGTGCCGGTGACGGCGGCGGGCTGGCGGATCGAGCCGCCGGTGTCCGTGCCGATGGCCAGCGGGGCCTCGTACGCGGCGAGGGCGGCGGAGGAGCCACCGCCGGAGCCGCCGGGGATCCGGGTGAGGTCCCAGGGGTTGCCGGTCGGGCCGTACGCGCTGTTCTCCGTCGACGACCCCATGGCGAACTCGTCCATGTTGGTCTTGCCGAGGATGACGACGTCGGCGGCCTTGAGGTTCTTCACCAGGGTCGCGTCGTACGGCGGGATCCAGCCTTCGAGGATCTTCGAACCGACGGTCGTCGGGACGCCGACGGTGGTGAAGATGTCCTTCAGCGCGAGGGGGACGCCGGCCAGCGGGCCGAGCTTCTCGCCCCTGGCGCGCTTCTCGTCCACGGCGCGGGCCTGCGCGAGGGCGCCCTCGCGGTCGACGTGCAGGAAGGCGTGCACCTTCTCGTCGACGGCCTCGATCCGGGCGAGGTGGGCCTCGGTGACCTCGACGGCGGTGAGCTCGCCGGAGGCGATCCTGCCGGCGATCTCGGCGGCCGTGAGCTTGATGATGGTGACGTTGGTGTCCGTCATGGTGATTAGTCCTCCCCCAGGATCTGCGGCACCTTGAAACGCTGCTGCTCCTGGGCCGGGGCGCCGGAGAGCGCCTGCTCGGGGGTGAGCGACGGACGGACCTCGTCCGCGCGCATGACGTTCGTCAGCGGCAGCGGGTGGGAGGTCGGCGGTACGTCTTGGTCGGCGACCTCGGAGACGCGGGCGACCGCGCCGATGATGTCGTCGAGCTGACCGGCGAAGTGATCGAGCTCTTCGCCCTTCAGCTCCAGACGCGCCAGCCGTGCGAGGTGGGCGACCTCCTCGCGCGTGATGCCAGGCATGCGATCCTCACGGGGTGAGTTTGATGGTGTTGGCCCAATCCTATGGGGCCCGCACCTCTACCCGTGAAACGGTTTGCCCCCCGCTGCCGCACCACCCGCCCCCGAGGGCTGCTGCCCGGCTACGGCACGGCTACTGCACGACGTGGCCGGAGGGCTGGTCGACGTCCACGATCGACGCCGCCCGCGCGGCCTCCGCGGCCTCCGCGGCCTCCTCCGAGGGGCGGCGCCAGCCGTGCTCGCCGCGGGCGCGGAGCCAGGCCGTGGTCTCGCCCGGCGGCATCGCCGCGGCGACCAGCCAGCCCTGGACCGCGTCGCAGCCCAGGTCGCGCAGGCGCTCCCAGGTCTCGTCGTCCTCGACGCCCTCGGCGACGACGAGCAGGCCGAGGGAGTGCGCGAGGTCGAGGGTGCAGCGGACGATCTCGGCGTCCTCCGCGTCGACGGCGAGCCGGGCCACGAAGGAGCGGTCGATCTTCAGCTCGCTCACCGGGAGGCGGCGCAGGTGGACCAGGGAGGAGTAGCCGGTCCCGAAGTCGTCCAGGGACATCTTCACGCCGTGGCCGGTCAGCCCGGCCATGGTGTCCGCGGCGCGCTGCGGGTCCTCCAGGAGCACGTGTTCCGTTATCTCCAGTTGCAGCGCTCCGGCCGGGACGCCGTGGCGGGCGAGGCGGGCGGCGACCGCGCCGGCGAAGCCGGGGGTGTGGACGTCGCGGGGCGAGACGTTGACGGCGACAGGAACGTTCAACCCCTGGGCGCGCCACCGGGCGACCTGCGCGAGCGCGGTCTCCAGGACGTACTCGGTGAGGTGGGGCATGAGGCCCGAGGACTCGGCGATCGCGATGAACTCGTCCGGAGGGACCCGGCCGCGCTCCGGGTGCACCCAGCGCACCAGGGCCTCCAGGCCGGCGACCTGCCCGTCGAAGCGGACCTTGGGCTGGTAGTGGAGCTCGACCTCGCCGGCGTCCAGGGCGCGGCGCAGGTCGCCGAGGAGTCCGAGCCGGTCGGGGGTGTTGGAGTCGCGCTTGGACTCGTACACCTCCACGCCCGTACGGTCCCGCTTCGCCTGGTACATGGCGACGTCGGCCCGCCGCAGCAGCCCCTCCGCGTCGAGCGCGTGGTCGGGGAAGACGGCGACGCCGGCGCTCGCCTCCAGGACGAGCGTGAGCCCGTCGAGGTCGAGGGGCGAGGAGAGTTCGGCGACCAGGTGGCGGGCGACCCGCTGGGCGCTCGTCGTGGAGTCGGCAGTAGGGAGCAGCACGGCGAACTCGTCGCCGCCGAGCCGTGCGGCCTCCGCGCCGCGCGGCAGCGCGAGCTTGAGCCGCTCGGCTATCTGGAGCAGCAGCCGGTCTCCGGCGAGGTGCCCCAGGGTGTCGTTGACCGATCGGAAACGGTCGAGGTCGATCAGGACGAGGGCGGAACGGGCGCCCCCTCCCTCGGCCTCCTCCAGAGCCGTCCAGGCCCTCTCCAGGAGCCACTGCCGGTTCGGCAGGCCGGTCAGCGGGTCGCGCAGCTGCTCCTCGGCGCGGGCGCGGGCGATCCAGAGGGTGGAGTCGAGGGCGATGAGCGGGACGGCGAAGAGCGGCAGCAGCACCGGCTGGGAGACGGCGACGACGCAGATCAGCGGGGCGATGCCGAGGAGCGCGACGGCGACGAGCCCCTGCCGGAGCAGGGCGGTGCGGGCGATGGTCGGCAGTCCGCCGCCCCGGGGGGAGAGGACGTACCACAGGAGCAGCCGGGTCACCACGAGATAGGCGACCGCGGCGAGCGCGACCTCCGGTATGTCCGCGATCCCCCAGTCGGGGGGCTGCCAGGGCCTCTCGACGGTCGGTACGTCTCCGAACACGGCGAGGACCAGGGCGGCCGTGCCGATGCCGAGGACGTCCACGGCCCCGTGCAGCAGGCCCTGGCGCCAGCGGTGGCGGCGGGCCGCGCCGACCAGGACGACGACGGCCATCGAGACGAGCCCGGCGGGCACCCAGCCGTACAGGAGCAGGACGGCGAGGGTGAGGGCGGCGCCAGAGCCGGTGCCGCCCCACCAGCGGTCGCGGCCGAGCGCGACCAGGTGGCCGACGATGAGCCCGGTGAGGACGGCGAGGGACCAGCCCGCGGCGCCGCCGGGGAAGAGTCCGTGGCCGGTGCTCAGCGCCCGGAAGAACCCGGTGGCGAGCACGACGGCGGCGATGCCCACCACGGCTCCGGGCAGCCCGGAGCTGATGCCCACGCAGGCCGCGCGGCCACGCGGCCGTGAGACCGGGGCGGCGGCACTCTCGGTCGGTTTCATTCCGTCCCTCTCACAGCCGGCGGTGCCGTTGCAACGCGATGGGCCGTTGTCATGCCGCCACGACCGGCAGAGTCCTCACACCGCCGTGCACGACAGACGCACGGTCTCAACACTAGGCGGCGGAGGGCTCCGACGGGCAGCGCTCTCCATCTCTTGCCCGAATGCGACCCAGCCACCCCTAACGATCTGGTATGCGCCGAACGGGTGATGTTCGCGGGCCGCCGGGAGGCCTCGGAAAGCGCTATCCCTCGGCCGGAACCGCCGCCTCCCGAGCAGCTTCGGCACCCTGTTCGAGCAGCACCGCGAAGCCGTCCTCGTCGAGAACCGGAACCTTCAGCTGCATGGCCTTGTCGTACTTGGAGCCGGGGTTGTCGCCGACGACCACGAAGTCGGTCTTCTTCGAAACGGAACCGGTCACCTTCGCTCCGCGGCTCTGGAGCGACTCTTTTGCGCCATCCCTGGTGAAGTTCTGCAGGGTGCCGGTCACGACGACCGTGAGCCCCTCCAGCGGACGCGGGCCCTGGTCCTCCCCCGCGCCCTCGTCCTCGAGACGGACCCCGGCCTCGCGCCACTTGCGCACGATCTCGCGGTGCCAGTCCTCGGCGAACCAGTCCTTCACCGCGGCCGCGATGATCCCGCCGACCCCGTCGACGGCCGCCAGCTCCTCCTGCGTCGCCTGCTCGATCCGGTCCAGGGAGCGGAACTCGCGGGCCAGCGCCTGCGCGGCCACCGGTCCCACATGGCGGATCGAGAGACCGTTGATGAACCGGGCCAGCGGCCGCTCCTTGGCCGCCGCGATGTTCTCCAGCATCGCCAGCGCGTTCTTCTTCGGCTCGCCCTTCTGGTTGGCGAAGACCGTGACGACCTTCTCCTCGCCGGTCTTCGGGTCCCGCTTGGGCAGCCCGCTGTCCTGGTCGAGGACGTACGCCTTGATGGGCAGCAGCTGCTCGATGGTCAGGTCGAAGAGATCGCCCTCGTCGGCCAGCGGCGGCTCGGCCGGCTCCAGCGGGCGGGTCAGCGCCGCCGCGGCCACCGCGCCGAAGTTCTCGATGTCGAGGCACTCACGGCCGGCCAGATAGAAGAGACGTTCACGCAACTGGGCGGGGCACGTCCGCGCGTTGGGGCAGCGCAGATCGATGTCGCCCTCCTTCATGGCCCGCAGCGGCGTCCCGCACTCGGGGCACTCGGCCGGCATCACGAACTCCCGCTCGGTGCCGTCCCGCAGGTCGGCGACCGGGCCGAGGATCTCCGGGATGACATCGCCGGCCTTGCGCAGCACGACCGTGTCCCCGATCAGGACACCCTTGGTCTTCACCACCTCCTGGTTGTGGAGGGTGGCGAACTCGACCTCGGAGCCCGCGACCGTGACCGGCTCCACCTGCGCGTACGGAGTCACGCGGCCCGTGCGGCCGACACCGACCTTGATGTCGACGAGCTTGGTGTTGACCTCCTCGGGCGCGTACTTCCAGGCGATCGCCCAGCGCGGGGCGCGCGCGGTGGAGCCCAGCCGCCCCTGGAGCGGGATCTCGTCGAGCTTGACGACGACCCCGTCGATCTCGTGCTCCACGGAGTGCCGGTGCTCGCCGAAGTACGCGATGAACTCCCGTACGCCCTCCAGCGAGTCGACCACCTTGTTGTGCCGGGCGGTCGGCAGGCCCCACTCGCGCAGCAGCTCGTAGGCCTCCGAGAGCCGGGAGATGTCGAGGCCGTCGCGGGCGCCGATGCCGTGGACGATCATGTGCAGCGGGCGGGTCGCGGTGACCTTGGGGTCCTTCTGGCGCAGCGAACCGGCCGCCGCGTTACGGGGGTTGGCGAAGGGCTTGTCACCGGCCTCCACCAGACGGGCGTTGAGCCCCTCGAAGGCCTCCATCGGGAAGTAGACCTCGCCGCGGATCTCGACCAGGTCCGGGATCCGCTCGCCCCGGAGCCGCTCCGGGATGTCCGCGATCGTACGGACGTTGGGCGTGATGTCCTCGCCCGTGCGCCCGTCGCCACGGGTCGCCGCCCGGGTCAGCCTGCCGTGCTCGTACGTGAGGTTGACCGCGAGGCCGTCGACCTTGAGCTCGCAGAGGAAGTGGTGGTCGGACGTGCCCACGTCACGGGCGACCCGCTCGGCCCAGGCGGCCAGTTCCAGGTCGTCGAAGGCGTTGTCGAGGGAGAGCATCCGCTCGCGGTGCTCGACGGAGGTGAACTCCGTCTCGTACTGGCCCGCGACCTTCTGGGTCGGCGAGTCGGGCGTCCGCAGCTCGGGGAACTGCTCCTCCAGCTCCTCCAGGGCACGCAGCAGCCGGTCGAACTCGGCGTCGCTGACGACCGGCTGGTCCTTCACGTAGTACCGGAAGCGGTGCTCCTCGACCTGCTCGGCCAGCTCCGCGTGCTGCTCCCGTGCCCCGGCGGGCAGGGCCCCCTGTTCGACTGCCACCGTTACTCGTCCTCCCGTTGCCTCTGACCGAAGTCACTCAGGGTTGTCCGCGAGCGATCTCGCCGCCCGGGCGCAGTGGGCGAGCGCCGTGCGGGCGTAGGCGGGCGACGCGCCCGCGAGCCCGCACGTCGGGGTGACCACGACGGACTCGGCGAGAGTCCCCGGATTCAGCCCCAGCCTGCGCCACAGCGTCCTGACACCCATGACGCTACCGCCCGGGTCCGACAATGCCGCGTCGGTGGAGGGCACCACGCCCACGAAGAGCTTGGTGCCCGCCTCCACGGCCTCGCCGATCGGCTCCTCGTCACGTTCGGTGAGCAGTCCGAAGTCGAACGAGACGCCGGCGACGCCGGCCCGCCGCAGGAGCGCGAACGGTACGTCGGGGGCGCAGGAGTGGACGACGACCGGGCCGTCGTGGACCGCGATCACCTCGCGCAGGGCGCTCTCGACGACCTGCCGGTCGACGGCCCGGTGGGTGCGGTATCCGCTGGCGGTACGGACGTGGCCGCGCAGGACGGCCGTCAGGGAGGGCTCGTCGAGCTGGAGGACGAGCCGGGCGCCGGGGACCCTCCTGCGGAGCCCGGCGAGGTGGTCGCGGAGCCCCTCGGCGAGGGAGCCCACCAGGTCCCGGCAGGCGCCGGGGTCGCCGAGGGCGGCCTCGCCACCGCGCAGCTCCAGGGCCGCGGCGAGCGTCCACGGCCCCACGGCCTGGACCTTGAGCGGCCCCTCGTAGCCCTGGGTGAACTCCTCCAGGGCGTCGAGGTCCTCGCGGAGCCAGGAGCGGGCGCGCCGGGTGTCACGGCCGGGCCGGTCGCTGACCCGCCAGCCGCTCGGCTCCACGTGCGCGTACATCTCGACGAGCAGCCCGATGGTCCGCCCGATCATGTCGGCGCCGGGCCCGCGCGCGGGCAGCTCCGCCAGGAAGGGGAAGTCCTCGAAGGAACCGGCGACGGTCTTCGCGGCCTCCCGGGCGTCTCCGCCGGGCATGGACCCGACACCGGTGGCGGGGCCCCAGGGGAAGTCGTTCATCTCGCTCTTGTCGCTCTTGTCGCTCACTCGGGAAGCGTACGTCCCGTTCGCTCCACGGCCTCGCGGGTGGCGACGGTGACCGGGTGACCAGGGCCGAGGACGCGGGTGCGGGCGTCCAGGACTGCGGTGAGCTCGGCGTGCGCGGCGGCCGGGTCGAGGACGAGGAGCCAGGGACCGGCGAGGGCGGCGAGCCGTTCCCAGAGCAGGTCGGCGGTCTGACCGGTGGCGAGCTCCTCCTCGCCGAGCCCGACGCGGCGGGCGACCGCCCGCAGGCCGCCCGCCAGCCGTGCGCCGTCCTGGGCGGCCACCCACCACACGGGCGCGCCCTCGGCGGCGAAGGAGCCCGCCAGCTCCAGGGCGAGGCTGGTCTTGCCGACGCCCCCGAGCCCGTACAGCACCTGTGTGCCGGTGGCCGCCCGCAGCCGGGCGAGCAGCTCGTCGCGGCCGCGCAGCGGGGTGCCCCGCCGCCGCCAGGGCGGAGCGACGGTCACCTCGTCGGGTGCCGGCGGGGCCTGGTGGACGACGAGGTGCTCGATGTGTCCGGCCTGGACGACGGTCCCCTGCGTACCGCCGGTGATCGAATTGCGCCCCGCCCCCGTCGTCGGCTCAGCGCCCCGGACGGACCGTCAGGTCGTTGATCTCCGCGTCGCGCGGCAGGTCGATGGCGGTGAGGATCGCCGTCGCGACCGACTCGGGGTCGATCCACCTCGACGGGTCGTACTCCTTGCCCTCCTGCGCGTGCACCTTGGCCTGCATCGGGCTGGCGGTCCTGCCCGGGTAGACCGAGGTGACCCGCACGCCGTTGGCGTGCTCCTCGTGGCGCAGGGAGTCGGCGAGCGCCTTCAGCCCGTGCTTGGAGGCGGCGTAGGCGCTCCACTCGGCGTGGGCGTTGAGCCCGGCGCCGGAGTTCACGAAGACGACGTGGCCCTGGGTGACCCGCAGTTGGGGCAGGAAGTGCCGGGTCAGCTCGGCGGGGGAGACGAGGTTGACGTTGAGCTGGTGGTGCCAGGTCTTGGGCGTCAGCTCCCCGACCGGCCCGAGGTCGACGACGCCCGCGATGTGCAGGAGGGTGTCGACCCGCTCGGGCAGACTCTGGTGAGAGAACGCCCAGGAGAGCCGATCGGGGTCGGCGAGGTCCCCGACGAGCGTCCGCGCGCCGGGGAACTCGGCCGCGAGCTCCTTGGCCCGGCCGGCGTCGCGCGCGTGCAGCACGAGCTCGTCCCCGCGCGCGTGAAGGCGCCGCGCGACGGCCGCGCCGATGCCGGAACCGGCTCCGGTGATCACATGAGTAGCCATGGGCCCCATGCTCGCATCACCGGGTGCGCCCGGACTCCTCCAGGTACGCGAGCGCCGTCACGCCGTCCTCCGCGAAGAAGACGAGGTCCGTGAGCGGCAGCGGCAGCGGCAGCGGCAGCGGCAGGAAACCCTCCCGCTCCATGCGGCGGAACTGGGCCTTCAGGCCGTCGTAGAACCCGGCCGTGTTCAGCAGCACCACCGGCTTGGTGTGCTTGCCGTGCTTTCTCAGCTCCAGGACCTCGGTGGCCTCGTCGAGGGTGCCGGTGCCGCCGACCATGACCACGATCGCGTCGGACCGGTCGAGGAGCAGCGCCTTCCCGGGTGTGGCCGGCCTTGGGCTCCACCGTAGGTGGTGCCGTCGACAGCCGAGATTTTCGGGGAAATCCCGCCGGACACCGATGAGTTCCGGGAACGGCTCCGGTCGTAACCGCCATGGACGAGCTGAACAGCACGCTGAGCAGGAGCCGGGGGCGGGTCACGTCCGGGGACGGTACGCGGATCGCGTACGAGCGGTGCGGTGAGGGCGAGCCCGTGATCGTGGTGAGCGGGGCCCTGTGCACCGGGGCGGCCGAGCGGCCGCTGGCCGCGCTCCTCGCGCCGCGGTTCTCGGTCGTCACCTACGACCGGCGGGGTCGCGGCGGGAGCGGCGACACCCGCCCGTACACCGTGGAGCGGGAGATCGACGACCTCGCTGCCCTCATCGACGAGATGGGCGGGCACGTGTCCGTGCACGGCATGTCGTCGGGCGGGGCGCTGGCGCTGGCCGCGACGGAGGCCGGGCTGCCGATCCGGCAGCTGTCGGTCTACGAGCCGCCGTACTCCTCGGAGGCGGGGGCGGGGTCGGGGGCGCCGTCGGGGTCGGGGGCGCGGGATGCCTTCGCCGCCCTGGAGCTGTTCCTCTCCGAGACCGCGGTGCAGGTGCCCCCGCAGCTGGAGGCCGTGGCGCACACGCTCGCGTACGACCACGCCGTCCTGGGCGACGGGACCGTGCCGGCCGCGCGGCTCGGGCGGATCCACGCGCGCGTGCTCGTGGTCGACGGCGGCGCGAGCCCCGCCCGTACGCGCCGCGCGGCCCTGGCGGTCTCCGCGGCGCTCCCCCGTGGCCGGCACCGCACGCTGACCGGTCAGACGCACATGGTGGCGCCGCACGTGCTCGCGCCGGTGCTCGAGGACTTCTACCTGGAGGAGTGAGGCGTACGGGTCAGAGCGTCGCCGCGGCCGCGCTCCGTACCGTCGTCGCGATCGTCGCCGAGCCCACCACGCGCGTGCCGTCGTACAGCACGATCGCCTGGCCGGGGGCCACGCCCCGGACGGGCTCGTCGAAGGAGACCTTCAGCTCGTCGCCCTCCAGGGCTGCCGTCACCTCGGTCTCGCCGCCGTGGGCGCGCAGCTGGGCGGTGTAGCGGCCGGAGCCCTCCGGGGCCGTGCCGCACCAGCGGGGCTTGATCGCGGTCAGGGCGGTGACGTCGAGGGCCTCGACGGGGCCGACCGTGACCGTGTTGTTGACCGGCGAGATGTCCAGGACGTAGCGCGGCTTGCCGTCCGGCGCGGGGTGGCCGATCCGCAGGCCCTTGCGCTGGCCGATGGTGAAGCCGTACGCGCCCTCGTGGGTGCCGACCTTCGTCCCCGACTCGTCGACGATGTCGCCCTCCGCCCGGCCGAGGCGGTTGGCGAGGAAGCCCTGGGTGTCGCCGTCGGCGATGAAGCAGATGTCGTGGCTGTCGGGCTTCTTCGCGACCGCGAGCCCGCGCCGCTCCGCCTCCGCGCGGATCTCGTCCTTGGTGGTGAGGGTGTCGCCCAGCGGGAACATCGCGTGGGCGAGCTGTCGCTCGTCCAGGACACCGAGGACGTACGACTGGTCCTTGGCCATGTCGGACGCCCGGTGCAGCTCGCGCGAGCCGTCCTCGTTCAGGACGACCGTGGCGTAGTGGCCGGTGCAGACCGCGTCGAAGCCGAGCGCGAGCGCCTTGTCGAGCAGCGCCGCGAACTTGATCTTCTCGTTGCAGCGCAGGCACGGGTTGGGCGTGCGGCCCGCCTCGTACTCCGCGACGAAGTCCTCGACGACGTCCTCGCGGAAGCGCTCGGCGAGGTCCCAGACGTAGAAGGGGATGCCGATGACGTCCGCCGCCCGCCGGGCGTCGCGGGAGTCCTCGATCGTGCAGCAGCCGCGCGCGCCGGTACGGAAGGACTGCGGGTTCGCGGAGAGCGCCAGGTGCACCCCGGTGACGTCGTGCCCGGCTTCGGCGGCGCGGGCGGCGGCGACGGCGGAGTCCACACCGCCGGACATGGCGGCGAGGACACGGAGGCGGCGCTGGGGCGGAGTCTTAGTCATAGCCCTACCAGGGTACGGGGCCGCGGGAACCGTGGTCGTGCCCGTGAGCGTTCACGCTCACATGGGGAGTGAGAAGAAGCGGGGGGTGGGCCGTCGTGCGGTGCTGCTCGGCGGTGGGGCGGCCCTCCTTGGCACGGCGGCGCTGGCCAAGGACGAGCTGGCGCGTGCCTGGTGGCGGCTGCCGGGGATGGAGAAGAAGCGGGTCGAGGGCGAGCTCGACCACAAGAGCGCCCAGTGGACGGCGGCGGCCCGGGCGAACTGGCGGCGGGCCGACCGGCCGGACGACTACACGATCGACCGGGTGGTGATCCATGTCGTCCAGGGCAGCTACGCGACCGCGCTGAAGGTCTTCAAGAACCCGGGGCACGGCGCCGCCACGCACTACGTCGTCCGCGAGGACGGCCATGTCGCGCAGATGATCCGCGAGCTCGACGTGGCGTTCCACGCCGGGAACCGGGACATGAACGAGCGGAGCATCGGCATCGAGCACGAGGGCTTCGTCGACCGGCCGCAGGACTTCACGGCGGCGATGTACGCGTCGTCGGCGCGGCTGACCGCCGGGATATGCGCCCGGTACGGCATCCCGGTCGACCGGGAGCACATCATCGGGCACGTGGAGGTGCCCGGGACCGACCACACCGACCCCGGGCCGCACTGGGACTGGGACCGCTACATGAAGCTCGTACGGGAGGCCTCGAAGGCCCTCACGTGAGGCCTGCGCTCACGTGAGGCCGGCGGTCCGGGCCCGCTCGACGGCCGGGCCGATCGCGGCGGCGACCTCGGCGACGTCCTCCTTGGTGGAGGTGTGGCCGAGGGTGAAGCGCAGGGTGCCGCGGGCGAGGTTCGGGTCGGTGCCGGTGGCGAGCAGGACGTGGCTGGGCTGGGCGACGCCGGCCGTGCAGGCGGAGCCGGTGGAGCACTGGATGCCCTGGGCGTCGAGCAGCAGGAGCAGGGAGTCGCCCTCGCAGCCGGGGAAGGTGAAGTGGGCGTTGGCGGGGAGTCGGTCGACGGGGTCGCCGCCGAGGAGCGCGTCGGGGACGGCGGCCCGGACGGCCGCGACCAGCTCGTCGCGCAGGGCGCCGATCTCGCGGGCGAAGTCCTCGCGCCGCTCGGCGGCGAGCTGTCCGGCGACGGCGAACGCGGCGATCGCGGGCACGTCCAGGGTGCCGGAGCGGACATGGCGCTCCTGGCCGCCGCCGTGGAGGACGGGCACGGGGGTGTACTCGCGGCCCAGGAGCAGGGCGCCGATGCCGTAGGGGCCGCCGATCTTGTGGCCGGAGACGGTCATGGCGGCGAGTCCCGAGGCGGCGAAGTCGACCGGAATCTGACCGAAGGCCTGGACGGCGTCGGCGTGCAGGGGGACGTCGAACTGGGCGGCGGCGTCGGCGAGTTCGCGTACCGGCATGATCGTGCCGATCTCGTTGTTCGCCCACATGACGGTGGCGAGCGCGACGGAGTCGGGGTCGCGGACGATGGCTTCGATCAGGTCGTCGGGGTCGACGCGGCCGTACCGGTCGACGGGCAGGTACTCGACGGTGGCGCCCTCGTGCGTGGCGAGCCAGTCCACGGCGTCGAGCACGGCGTGGTGTTCGACGGGGCTGGCGAGGACGCGGGTGCGCCGGGGGTCGGCGTCACGTCGGGCCCAGTACAGGCCCTTGACGGCGAGGTTGTCGGCCTCGGTGCCGCCGGAGGTGAAGACGACCTCGCTGGGCCGGGCGCCCAGGGCGGCGGCGAGGGTCTCGCGCGCCTCCTCGACGGTCCGCCGGGCGCGCCGCCCGGCCGCGTGCAGGGAGGAGGCGTTGCCGGTGACGGCGAGCTGGGCGGTCATCGCCTCGATCGCCTCGGGCAGCATGGGCGTGGTGGCGGCGTGGTCGAGGTAAGCCATGGTGCCTTGATTCTACGAGGCGGGTCCCGCGCCTCGGGCCCCTGGCCGGTTTACGCCACTGGTGGCGGGGCCTGGAGCGGGCGGACCGGTGCGCGCGGCGCGGCTGCCGGGCCCGGTGCACCCGGCCGGCGCGGAAGGGCCGGGGCGCAGGCGCCGGGGATGCGGCGGCTCGTCAGTTCGGCGGCGGGCCGGTGGGGTTCGGGGGCGGCATGACCTTGCGGAGGGCGGATCCGAGGGCCCGGTCGAGGCGGCGCTCGGCGTGCGCGGGTACGCCGGATGCCGAGAGCGCCTCGACGTCCCGGTGGATGGTGTGTGCGGGGACTTCGAGGCGCTCGCGCGTTCGGAGGAGCAGCGGGATCGTGAGGAGCCGGCCGGACGTCACCGGCCGGAGGTCGCTAGCCGCGGGGGGCGCGGGCCAGCTGGCGGGACTGGGCGACGAGGCGGTCCGCGCTGTCCCAGACCTCGGCGTCCTCCTCCAGGAAGCCGCCGGCGAGGTTGCGGGTGGTGATGGAGACCCGCAGCGGGCCGGGCGCCGGGCGGCAGCGGATGTGGGTGGTGAGCTCGACGGTCGGGGTCCAGCCCTTGAGGCCGAGCTCGAAGGAGGTCGGCGGGAGGGCGTCGACGGTCAGGAGCAGCGAGAGCGCGTCGGGCTCGCGGCCGTCGGCGAGGCCGAACCAGGCGCGCATCTCGCCCTTGCCGGAGGGCGCGCCGATCGCCCAGCCGACGGTGGCCGGGTCGAGCTTGAGGTCGAGCCGCTCGGTGATGGCGGAGGAGCCGGGGATCGGGGGGCGAGGGCCGTCCGAGGCGCCGAAGCAGTGCTCGATGGGCGCGAACGCCGGGGGCGCCGCGGTGGTGCGCACGTCGTCGGGGAGCTCGTCGAGGTCGCCGTACGAGGCGAGGACGCGGATGCGCTCGACCTCGGTGCCGTCCTCGGCGTACTGGAAGAGGGACGCCTGGCCGGTGGAGAGGGTGCGGCCGGTGCGGACGGTCTCGGTCCGGATGACGGCGGGGCCGGGCACGGACGGCGTCAGGTAGTGCGCCGAGATCGTGAACGGGTCAGGGTGCGGCAGGTGGTCGCCGAGAGCACGGCCGAGGAGGGCGAGGAGATAGCCGCCGTTGACGGCGCTGATGATCGTCCAGCCGGCGGAGAGGTGGGCGTCGTAGACGCCGGGGGCGCGGAGGGTGACGGCGGTGTCGCGGTCGAACTCGCTCGTCTCCGCAGTCGTCTCCGCGGTCGTCGCCGCGGTCGTCTCGGTGCTCGTGCTCATGAGAACGACGGTACAGCAGGCAAATACTAAGCGGTAGCTTTTTCGGGCTCCTCCTGCGCGGAGGAACGCCGGTTCCAGGCGCGCGGCGCGCGCCAGTGGTAGCGCATCGCGAGCAGGCGCAGGGCGAAGGCCGTGACGACGGCGGCGCCGCTGGTGTACGCGTTGAGGACGTCGAAGCGGATGAAGAGGACGACCATGGTGGCGCCGACGATGGCGGGCACGGCGTAGAGGTCCCGGTCCCAGCGGAGGAGGGAGGGCACCTCGTTGGCGAGGACGTCACGCAGGACACCGCCACCGACGGCGGTCGCGAGACCGAGCACGGCGGAGAAGGTGAGGCCGAGGCCGTACTCGTACGCCTTCGTGGTGCCGGTGACGCAGAAGAGACCGAGGCCGGCGGCGTCGAAGACGTTGACGGCGGTCTGGGTGCGCTCGACCTCGGGGTGGAGGAAGAAGACGAGGGCGGTGGCGACGAGCGGCATGAGGAAGTAGCCGAGATCGGTGAAGGCGGCCGGGGGGACGGCGCCGATGATCAGGTCGCGGAAGAGCCCGCCGCCGAGGGCGGTGACCTCGGCGAGGACGGCGATGCCGAAGACGTCGAAGTTCTTGCGGACGGCGAGCAGGGCGCCGGAGATGGCGAAGACGAAGATCCCGACGAGGTCGAGGGTGTGTTGAACGGAGGGGGTGAACAAATCATTGAGCACCGCCCAATTGTGCCGGTTCCTCGCGGGGCGGTCGGCCAGGCATGGGGGCTCCCCCGGGGACGCGGGCACACACGGCGAGGCCCCCGCAGCCAGGGGGGCTGCGGGGGCCTCGGTGAAGCTACGCCTTCGACGCGTCGTCGGTGGTGTCCGGCTCCTTCGCCGGGGCCTCCGCCTCCTCCGCGGGGGCCGGGGCCTCCGCGGTCTCGGCGGGCTCGGGCGCCTCGGCGGCCTCGGGCTTCGCGGGCGCCTCGGGCTTCGCGACCTCCACCGATTCCCGTGCCGACGGGATCGTCAGACCCTCCGCGCTCTCCGGGTGGTGGCAGGCGACGCGCTGGCCCGGGCGGAGCTCCAGGAGCGGGGGCTCCTGGGTCTTGCACAGGTCCGTCGCCTTCCAGCAGCGGGTGTGGAAGCGGCAGCCCGACGGCGGGGAGATCGGGGACGGGACGTCTCCCGTCAGCAGGATCCGCTCGCTCTTCGCGCCCCGGCGGCGCGGGTCCGGGATCGGGACCGCGGACATCAGGGCCTTGGTGTACGGGTGCATCGGCGACTCGTACAGGGACTTGCGGTCCGCGAGCTCGACGATCTTGCCGAGGTACATCACCGCGATCCGGTCCGAGACGTGCCGGATGACCGACAGGTCGTGGGCGATGATCACGTACGTGAGCCCCAGCTCCTCCTGGAGGTCGTCCAGGAGGTTCACCACCTGCGCCTGGATGGAGACGTCCAGCGCCGAGACGGGCTCGTCGGCCACGACCAGCTTCGGCTTCAGGGCGAGCGCCCGCGCGATGCCGATGCGCTGGCGCTGACCGCCCGAGAACTCGTGCGGGTAGCGGTTGTAGTGCTCCGGGTTCAGGCCGACCAGGCCGAGGAGGCGCTGGACCTCCTGCTTGACGCCGCCCTCGGGCTCCACGCCCTGGAGCTTGAAGGGGGCCGAGACGATCGCACCGACCGTGTGGCGCGGGTTCAGCGAGCCGTACGGGTCCTGGAAGATCATCTGGATGTCCCGGCGCAGCGGGCGCATCTGGCTCACGCCCAGGTGCGAGACGTCCGTGCCCTGGAACTCGACCGTGCCGGCCGTCGGTTCGAGCAGCCGGGTGATGAGCCGGCCCATCGTCGACTTGCCGCAGCCGGACTCGCCGACCACGCCGAGGGTCTCGCCCGGCAGCACCTCGAAGTCGATGCCGTCGACCGCCTTGACCGCACCGACCTGACGCTGAAGCAGCCCCTTCTTGATCGGGAAGTGCTTCTTCAGGCCGGTCACCTTGAGCAGGGGCTCAGTGCTCTTGTTGTCGCTCACAGCTTCGGCGCAATCTCTTCGGTCCAGATCCGGGTCCGCTCCTCCTGCGACATGTGGCAGGCGGAGTAGTGGCGGCTGCCCGTCTCGGTCAGCTCGGGGCGCCGCGTCCGCGTGATGCCGTCCTTGGGCACGTCCGCGTACGGGCAGCGCGGGTTGAAGGCGCAGCCGCTCGGGACGTTGATCAGGCTGGGCGGGTTGCCCTTCACCGGGATGAGCCGGTCGGTCTGCTCCCGGTCGATCCGCGGCATCGAGCCCAGCAGGCCCCAGGTGTAGGGGTGCTGCGGCTCGTAGAAGACCGATTCGGCCGGTCCGCGCTCCACGCACCGCCCGCCGTACATCACGAGGATGTCGTCGGCGAGCTCGGCGACGACGCCGAGGTCGTGCGTGATGACGATGACCGCGGAGCCGAACTCCTTCTGCAGGTCCCGGATCAGGTCGAGGATCTGCGCCTGCACGGTCACGTCGAGCGCGGTGGTCGGCTCGTCCGCGATGAGCAGTTCGGGGTTGTTGACCAGCGCCATCGCGATCATCGCGCGCTGGCGCATGCCGCCGGAGAACTCGTGCGGGTAGTTCTCGAACCGCTTGGCCGGCTCGGGGATGCCCACCCGGTCGAGGAGTTCGACGGCCCGCTTGCGCGCGGTCTTCTTGTCGACCGGGTGGTGGACGCGGTACGCCTCCACGATCTGGGCGCCGACCGTGTAGTACGGGTGCATCGCGGACAGCGGATCCTGGAAGATCATCGCCATGTCCCGGCCGCGGAGCTTGCGTACGGACTCGGGGTCCGCCGACAGCAGCTCCTGGCCGTTGAGCCAGATCTCGCCGGAGATCCGGGCCTTCTGCCGGCCGTACTGGCCGACGGTGTGCAGGCCCATGATGCCGAGCGAGGTCACCGACTTGCCGGAGCCGGACTCGCCCACGATGCCGAGGGTCTTGCCCTTCTCCAGCTGGAAGGTGAGGCCGTCGACGGACTTGACGAGTCCGTCGTCGGTCGGGAAGTGGATCTTCAGGTCGCGCACGTCGAGGAACGCGTCGGAGGGCGCGGACTTCCCGGACGTGACCGGCTCTCCCAGGGCCGCACCCGTCTTGGTCAGCTTGTCCGTCATGCGAGCCTCACTCGGGGGTCGATCACCGCGTACAGAAGGTCCACCACGAGGTTGGCGATGACCACGCAGGCCGCGGTGATGAGCGTGACGGCCAGGATCAGCGGCAGGTCGCGCTCGCTGACTCCCTTGATGGCCATCCAGCCAAGACCCTGCAGGTTGAACGTGGTCTCCGTCAGGATCGCGCCGCCGACGAGGGCGCCGAGGTCCATGCCGAAGATGGTCAGGATGGGGGTCATGGTGGAGCGCATGGCGTGCTTGCCGAGCACGACCGGCTCGGGCAGACCCTTGGCCCGGGCGGTACGGATGTAGTCCTCGTTGAGGACCTCCAGCATGGTCGCGCGGGTGAGCCGCGCGTACATCGCCGCGTACAGGAAGGCGAGGGTCACCCAGGGCAGCAGCAGACCGCCGAACCAGGCGCCGAAGGACTCGCCGATCGGCGTGTACGAGGCGTTGAGCCAGCCCAGCTGCGTGCGGAAGATGAGCATCGACAGCATGCCGGTGAAGAAGATGGGGAGCGAGACACCCGCGAGCGCGGTGATCATCGCGGCGCGGTCGACGGCCGTGCCCCGCTTGAGCGCGGAGACCACACCCGCGGAGACACCCATGAGCAGCCACAGCACGGCGGCGCCGATGACCATGGAGAGGGTGACCGGGAACGCCTCGGCCAGCATTGTCGAGACGTCCTGCTCGGTGCGGAACGAGTATCCGAAGCAGGGCGCCGCGCAGTGGATGGTGGAGCCGCCGCCCGTGTAGTCACGGCCGACGAAGATTCCGGAGACGAACTGCCAGAACTGCACCAGGATCGGCTCGTCCAGGCCCAGCTTCTGCCGGATGGCCTCGATGGAAGCCGGATCCGCCTGCTTGCCGACGAACATCGCGGCAGGGTCGCTGCCGGTCATCTTGGGGATGAGGAAGAAGATGCTGAGCGTCACCAGGGTGACGACGAGCAGCATCACGACGACGGCGAAGAGCCGTCGGACTATATATGCAAGCATGCGGTCGGCCGGTCGGCGGCCGGGGAACCCGATCGGGTTCCCCGGCCGCCGCGCACGGCCATCACCTGCCCTTCGGACCTAGCGGCGGGTGCGCCGTTGGAGCGAGTTGGTTTCGGACTCGGCTTACTTGACGACGCCGAGCGACGCGTAGTCGTAGCGGCCGTTGTAGGCGTCGGCCGTGTAGACGTTGGTCAGTCGCGAGGAGCGCCAGATGATGTTCTTCTCGTGGGTGAAGGGCAGGTAGACCGCGGCCTCGGAGACCTTCGTGTTGATCTGCTTGTAGAGCTCGCCGGCCTTCTCCGGGTCGGTCTCCTTCAGCGCGTCGTCGAAGAGCTTGTTGACCGCCGGGTCGTTCAGCTCCGAGAAGTTGTTGTTACCGCTCTGGAGGATGAAGCGACCGTCGACCAGCGGCTGCAGGAAGCCCTGACCGGTCGGGAAGTCGGCACCCCAGCCCATGATGATGATGCCGTAGCCCTTCTCCTTGACCACCTTCGGCGAACCGATGATGCCGGAGGTCTGGGCGCCGTCGAACTGGTCGATCTGGGCGTCGATGCCGACGGCCTTCAGCGACTGCTGCAGGGACTCGGCGGTCGCGATCTCGATCTTCTTGTTGTTGCGGACCGCGATCGTGGTCTTGAAGCCGTTCGGCTTACCGCACTTCGCCAGCGCCTCCTTGGCCTTGGCGATGTCCGGCTTGCCGCCGAGCTTGCCGTACAGGTCGGCCTTCGGGTCGGCACCCTTGATCGCCGGCGGCAGCATGTTGGCGGCGATGTCGCCACCGGCCTGCGGGCCACCACGGGCGGTCTGGAGGGACTTGGAGTCGGCCGCGTAGATGATCGCCTTGCGGCACTCGACGTTGTCGATGACCGTCTGCGGGAAGACCGCGTAGCGGATGAAGCCGGTCTGCGGGTTGTCCGCGTTCTCCTTGTGCTGCTGGAGCACCTTCTGGCGGGCCGAGGCGCCGATGCCCGTCGCGTTGATGTCGAGGTCGTACTCGCCCTCGATCAGACGGTTGTCCATGTCATCGGCGTTGGTGGTGAACTTGACGCTGATCTTGTCCGGCAGTGCCTTGCGGATGGTGTCCGTCTTGGCGTCCCACTTGTCGTTGCGGACGAGCAGCATCGACTTGTTGGGGGTGTACTCCTGCCACTTGTACGGGCCGGAGGAGAAGGGCTTCAGGCCGTACTGGGCCTTGGTGTCCTTGTCCTGGCGGACCGGGGAGGCGGCGGGCATGGCCAGCATCTGCAGGAAGTCACCGTTGGCGACCGGCAGCTTGAAGATGATGGTCTTGTCGTCCGGGGTCTCGATCGCCTTCAGGCCGAGCTTGTCCGCGGAGGTGTCCTTGTAGGGACCCTTGTACTCGCCCTTGGGGTCGAGGACCTGCTGGAGGTAGATCGGGCCGCCGGAGATGACGTCCTGCGCCCAGATGCGCTCGATGCCGTACTTGATGTCCTTGGAGGTGATCGGCTTGCCGTCCTCCCAGGTCACCCCGTCCTTCAGCGTGAAGGTGTAGGACAGACCGTCGGGCGAGACCTTGCCGGTGTCGGTGGCGAGGTCGGCGACCAGCTCGGTGGAGGCGGCACCCGGCTCGGCCTTGAAGGAGACCAGCTGACGCGTGTAGAAGCGGGCGAAGTCCCACACGAAGCCGTAGTAGCCGCGCTGCGGGTCCCACGAGTCGGCCTCCTGCGAGCCGATGAACTTCAGCTCGCCGCCCTTCTTGTCCGAGGGGTTGGCGACCTTGTTCACGGCGGCGTTGAAGCCGGCCGCGCCGGTCTTGCCCTTGCCGCCACCGTCGCCGTTTCCGCCACCGCAGGCGGTGGTGACGACCATCGTGGCCGCGGCGAGCAGCGCGCCCGCGGCGATTCTGCGCCGCGATGAGCTGTTCAGAGTCATGGTCTCGCAACCTCCGGAATAGTGGCGGCCGTTACGGCGGTCCGCCGTTGGGGATGTGCCTCCTGTCGACAGCGGCAGGGGCGGTCTGGGGCTGGTCTTGCGGGGTGCCGTCGTACGGTCAGCGGGAGCTCTTCGGGTCGAGCGCGTCACGCACGCCGTCGCCGAAGAGGTTGAACGCCAGCACGGTGATGAAGATGGCGAGGCCGGGAATCACCATGAACAGCGGGTCCGCCTCATAGGTGGAGATGGCCGTCGACAGCATCTGCCCCCAGGAAGCGGTGGGAGGCTTCACACCCGCGCCGAGGAAGCTGAGCGCCGCTTCGGTGAGGATGTTGGTGGGGATCATGAGGGTCGCGTAGACCGTGATCGGGGCGACCAGGTTGGGCAGCAGCTCCTTGCGGAGGATGTAGAGGCGGCCCGCTCCCAGGCTCTGTGCGGCCTCGACGTACTCGCGGTTGCGCAGCGAGAGGGTCTGGCCGCGGACGATGCGGCCCACGTACGGCCAACCGAAGAAGCCGATCACGAGGATCAGGGCGGCGATACGGACGCCCGACCCGTCGAGACCGAGGAGTTCGTTCGGCAGCACGGAGACCAGCGCGATGGTGAAGAGCAGCTGCGGGAAGGCGAGCATGACGTCCATGACCCGGCTGAGCGCCGCGTCGATCCAGCCGCCGAAGAAGCCGGCGATGATGCCGAGGACCGTGCCGAGGAGCACCGCGAAGGCCGCCGCGAGGACGGCGACGAGCAGCGAGATCTGGGCGCCGTAGACGATGCGGCTGAAGACGTCGCGGCCGTTGACCGGCTCGACTCCGAAGAGGAACTCGGAACTGACGCCGCCCCAGGACCCGATCGGCGTGCCGAAGAGCGGGTCGATCTGGTCCTCGTGGAACTCGTCCGGCGGGTGGCCGAGCAGTCCCACGATCAGCGGCGCGAAGATCGCGACCAGGGTCAGGAAGACCACGATGCATCCGCCCGCGAGGGCGAGCTTGTCGCGCTTGAGCCTCGTCCAGGCGATCTGCCAGGGAGAACGTCCCTCGATCATCTTCGCGGGGCCTTCGGGCACGGCGTCGACGGCGGCGGTCGACTCGGCCGCACTCGTCTCGTGCAGTGGTGCCGTCATCGTGGTGAGGACCCCTCTCGGCCGCCGGTAGCCGGCCCTTGCCCGCCGCGGGTAGCGGCTTGGTGGAACAACTGCTGGGCTTTGGCCATGAAGCCGAACGCCCGGTGTTCCGGGGAGTCTTCAATGGGTTCGCGATCACCCGCCAGACCTGGCGGTGAATGTTTGCTCAACCGTGATGCGGTGCGTTGTCTTCCGTTATCCGGACGCCGTGATCGCGTCAGCGGACCATCTCGCCCGCTATTCGGCCAGAACGGACATGCGTCTCAACTGCTGCCCCGCAGGAGTGAATTGGGGTATCGAAAGGGACGAATCAGTACGCGTGGGGCGCGGCGGCCGGAGGGTATCCGTACCCCGGGGCGTGCGGGGCATGCGGGGCGTGCGGTCCGGGTGCGGCGTGCGCGTCACGGTCGTAGAACGGCCGCGCGTTGGCTCGTAGCCACAGCGCCACCGGGTCGTACGCGTCGGACATCGCGACCGTCGAGACGGGCAGGCCGTCGGGGACCGCGGAGATCGACTGGCGCATCATGGCCCGCACCGCGTCGACGGAGGCCGGGGAGGTGTCGTAGAGGTCGAGACCGATGGCGAGGTACGGGGAGCCGAGCGCGGGCTGCACCCAGGCGCGGCGCAGCGACCGTACGGACGGGGTGCGATGGGCGTTCTGGGTCAGCAGCGCGTAGAACTGCGGGATCTCGAGCGCGGGCTCGGACAGCCGCAGGGGTCCGGCCGGCATCCGGTCCAGACCGGTGGCGATCCTCCGGAGGTCGGCCCAGGGGATGCCGACGCCGCCGCCGGCGTCGTGCGGGTTGAGCCAGATGCCCCAGCGGTCGGGGTAGAGGGCGCGGGCGATGTCACGGCCGGTGACCACCTCGTGGGCGCGGTTCCAGCCGGAGGCGGCGAGCTCCTGGGCGGAGGTGACGCACGGGGCGTACCCGAAGCCGTCGACCTCCATGTTTCCGTACTGGGCGTCGGGCGAGCCGGGCCCGCCCTGCCAGAGGAGCATCCAGACGCTTCCGTCGGCGAGGGCGTGCAGCAGTTGCTCGTACGCGTCGTAGCGTCCGGGTGCCACTTGGCGCAGCATGTGCTCGACCTGTCCGGCCGCAGCGGTGCCTGACGCGCTCACCCTGGGTCCCGCCCCTCTTCCGTCCACCGAACCAGCTTGTCGAACCAGCTTAATTACGCGGAGGCCCGCTGGTAGAAGGGGCGCACCTTCTCCAGCATCCAGTCGCCGACCGGGTCCTGCGCAACGTCCAGGAGGATGAGATTGACCGGCCAGGCCACCTCGATCCGGCCGAGCGCCCGGCCGAGGGCGTCGAGCGGCGCGTTGCGGTCGACGCCGTCCCAGGCGGCGAGCTGGACGCCGACGAAGAGGGCGGGTTCGGTGCCCTCGACGCTGGCCAGGGCGCGGCGGGCGGAGACGACGACTCCGGCGGCCTCGAACTCGGCGGCCGCCGCGGAGAGGAAGTCGACGGGGTCGTCCTGCCAGTCGGGCTCGAAGAGCCGGACCCGGCCGCCGGTAGCGGGGCCGTCCAGCGGGGTGCGGCCGACCCGGCAGAGCTCGGCGACGGCGGGCGGCGGCAGCGGGGCGCCGACGGTGCCGCCGGGGTTCACGGCGATGCCGAGCTGTGGGGGCAGGCCGCGGGCGAAGTCTCGGGCGGGCGCGACGGTGAAGGACATGTGGCTTCCGACACAGGCCAGGAACTGCTGCTCGGAGCTGAAGACGGGGACGTACGGGAGTCCGTCGATCTCCATCGTGGGCAGGTCGAGGTCGCGGCTCTCGGGGCTGCCCCCGTTGGGCAGGGGCACCCAGACGGGGCTCCGCCCGAGCACCTCGACGAGCCGCCCTCCGGCGGCGGGGTTGCCGAGCGAGGCGGCCAGCACCTCTTCGAGCTCATTGCCCGGCCACGTAACGTCCACGGTCCTCGGTTCCCCTTCTCGCGCGCGCCCGTCCGCACTCGTCGCGCGCCCTCGGGGCAGAACCCTAATGCCGCCCTGACGCCGCCGTGGCCAAAAGCGTACTCAGTGCGCGCGACACCGCGTATCCGGATCGACCGGGAGCCGCTCGTCCGGCGCCCGCAGCCGACGCGACCGACCGCCGCGACGGGCCGCCGAGCGGCCGGGATCGGCCTGCGTGCCTGGTGCCCAGGGCCGAGCGTCGGGGGCCGGAGGCCCGTGCCGGGGCCTGAATGCCGGGCGTCTGTTCCGAGCATGCCGGGCCAGGCGCCGGCTGTCTGTGCCGGGTGGGATGGCCACGCCAGGCACCTGGCCCGGGCCGGGCGCGGGATGGCCGTGCCGGGCGCGAGGGCCAGGTGTCGGCCCCGGGCGCCGGGCGCCAGTTCCGGGCGTGCCGGGTGCCGAGCGCTCGGCCCGTCAGGAGCCGTCGCGGAAGGCGATTCTCATCAGGGCGCCCGCCGCGGGCCTGTCCAGGAGGGTTGCCGAGGCGCAGCCGCGGGGGAGGCGGCCGGACTCGACGGAGGTCAGGAGGCGGGCGACGGCGCGGCGGTGGCGGGCGAAGGCGTAGCCGGACACGCCGCGGCCCCGATCGCGCTGGCCCTCGCGGGCGGCCGCGGGTGTGACGTCCAGCAGGACCAGGTGCAGGGCGCGGCCCCGGCGGCGGGCCTCGCGGGCCAGCCAGCCGCGCACCCAGGACTGCGTGCCGCAGTCGTGGACGACCACGCTGCGCCCCGAGCGCAGCGCCCGGCGCAGCCCGGCGTAGTGGGCGATCCGGGCCAGCGGGCGGTAGACGGCGTACGGCAGGAAGCGGGGCAGTCGTGCCTCCCAGCGCTCACGGGCGTCCTGCGAATCGATGGCCATGCCCTCGGCCGTCCGCCGCATGAGCGTCGACTTGCCGCTGCCGGGCAGCCCGGAGACCACCACGAGGTCGCCCCCGCCGAAGGAGAGCACGCGCGGGCCCCGGCCGCCCCGCTCGCGCAGATCGCGGAGCACGGGCACGGCGGAGCCGCGCCTGCGGGTCCTGGCCCGGGCGCGCGGGGCCGGTATGCCCGTGCTCGTCGCATAGGCGCCGGTGTGCTGGAACGTCATTGCCTTCTCCCCCAGTCGGGTCCCCGGGACCCTTTCCCACAAAGTGTAAAGAAACGGTAATGAGGCACAAGCGATTTGCCGATCAGATCCCGCATGCAATGATGTGCGCGCCAAGCGCACACAACCGCATACCGGCCGCTCGAATCCGCGCGGGAGAGTCCCGGGACCACCACGGTGGGCCCCGGGCGCCGAAGGAGCAAGACCCTCCCTTGAATCTCTCAGGCCCCGTACCGCGTGGATGAGGCAGATCTGAAAAGCGAACCGTCCCGGCCAGCCCGGCGCGGCTCCACCCAAGGTGCAAGCCGAGGATGCCCTCGGTGAACCTCTCAGGTTCCATGACAGATGGGGAGGATCGTCCTGCCTGTCATGTTCTTTCTCGCCCTTGGGATCCGGGAGCCACACCCATGAGCACTGCCCCCCGTCTGACCGCCCTCGATGCCCTGCATCGCTCCCTGGGCGCGACCATGACCGACTTCGCCGGCTGGGACATGCCGCTGCGCTACGCCAGCGAGCGCGACGAGCACAACGCCGTCCGCACCAAGGCGGGCCTCTTCGACCTCTCCCACATGGGCGAGATCACCGTGACCGGCCCCCAGGCCGTCGAGCTCCTCGACTACGCCCTCGTCGGCAACATCTCCACGGTCGGCGTCGGCCGCGCCCGCTACACGATGATCTGCCAGGAGGACGGCGGCATCCTCGACGACCTGATCGTGTACCGGCTCCAGGAGCAGGAGTACATGGTCGTCGCCAACGCCTCCAACGCCCAGGTCGTCCTCGACGCGCTGACCGAGCGAGCGGCCGGCTTCGACGCCGAGGTGCGCGACGACCGTGACGCGTACGCCCTGATCGCCGTCCAGGGCCCGGAGTCCCCCGGCATCCTGAAGTCGCTCACCGACGCCGACCTGGACGGCCTGAAGTACTACGCCGGCCTGCCCGGCACGGTCGCCGGCGTCCCCGCGCTGATCGCCCGTACCGGCTACACCGGCGAGGACGGCTTCGAGCTGTTCCTGAAGCCCGAGCACGCCGAGGGCGTCTGGAAGGCGCTGACCGAGGCGGGCGCCCCGGTCGGCCTGATCCCCTGCGGCCTGTCCTGCCGTGACACGCTCCGCCTTGAGGCGGGCATGCCGCTGTACGGGCACGAGCTGACCACCTCCCTCACCCCGTTCGACGCGGGCCTCGGCCGGGTCGTGAAGTTCGAGAAGACGACGAACGAGGGCCGCTTCGTGGGCCGCGAGGCCCTGGAGAAGGCCGCCGAGCGCGCCGAGACCGCCCCGCCGCGCAAGCTCGTCGGCCTGATCGCCGAGGGCCGCCGCGTCCCGCGCGCCGGGTTCTCCGTCGTCGCGAACGGCGAGGTCGTCGGCGAGGTCACCTCCGGCGCCCCCTCCCCGACCCTCGGAAAGCCGATCGCCATGGCGTACGTGGACGCGGCGCACGCCGAGCCCGGCACGCAGGGTGTAGGTGTGGACATCCGCGGCACCCACGAGCCGTACGAGGTCGTGTCGCTGCCCTTCTACAAGCGCCAGAAGTGACGTTTCCGTCTCACTCGGCGTCTCACCTCGCAAGACCCACGTTCATCAGCACTCCCCCGATCCAGGAGAATCAGGTCATGAGCAACCCCCAGCAGCTGCGCTACACCAAGGAGCACGAGTGGCTGTCGGACGTCGTGGACGGCGTCGCGACGGTCGGCATCACGGAGTTCGCGGCCAACGCGCTCGGTGACGTCGTCTACGCCCAGCTCCCCGAGGTCGGGGACACCGTCACCGCGGGCGAGACCTGTGGCGAGCTGGAGTCGACCAAGTCCGTCAGCGACCTGTACGCGCCGGTGACCGGCGAGGTCGTCGAGGCCAACCAGGACGTCGTGGACGACCCCTCCCTGGTGAACACCGCCCCGTTCGAGGGTGGCTGGCTGTTCAAGGTCCGCATCGCCGAGGAGCCGAAGGACCTGCTCTCCATCGACGAGTACACCGAGCTCACCGCCGGGAACTGAGACCCCTTAGGGATCGATTCATGTCGCTTCTGAACACCCCTCTCCACGAGCTGGACCCGGACGTCGCCGCCGCCGTCGACGCCGAGCTCCACCGCCAGCAGTCCACCCTCGAGATGATCGCCTCGGAGAACTTCGCTCCGGTCTCGGTCATGGAGGCCCAGGGCTCCGTCCTCACCAACAAGTACGCCGAGGGCTACCCGGGCCGCCGCTACTACGGCGGCTGCGAGCACGTCGACGTGGCCGAGCAGATCGCCATCGACCGCATCAAGGACCTGTTCGGCGCCGAGTACGCCAACGTCCAGCCGCACTCCGGCGCCTCCGCGAACCAGGCCGCGCTGTTCGCGATCGCCCAGCCCGGCGACACGATCCTGGGCCTGGACCTGGCCCACGGCGGTCACCTCACGCACGGCATGCGCCTGAACTTCTCGGGCAAGCAGTTCAACGTGGTCGCGTACCACGTCGACGAGGCCGGCCTGGTCGACATGGCCGAGGTCGAGCGCCTGGCCAAGGAGCACCGCCCGAAGGTGATCATCGCGGGCTGGTCCGCCTACCCGCGTCAGCTGGACTTCGCGGAGTTCCGCCGGATCGCCGACGAGGTCGAGGCGTACCTCTGGGTCGACATGGCCCACTTCGCGGGCCTGGTCGCGGCCGGTCTGCACCCGAACCCGGTCGAGTACGCGGACGTGGTGACCTCCACCACGCACAAGACGCTCGGCGGCCCGCGCGGCGGCATCATCCTGGCGAAGAAGGAGTTCGCGAAGAAGCTGAACTCCTCGGTCTTCCCCGGCTTCCAGGGCGGCCCGCTGGAGCACGTGATCGCGGCCAAGGCCGTCTCCTTCAAGATCGCGGCCTCGGAGGAGTTCAAGGAGCGCCAGCAGCGCACGCTGGACGGCGCCCGCATCCTCGCCGAGCGCCTGGTCCAGGACGACGTCACCGCGCACGGCGTCTCGGTCCTGTCCGGCGGCACGGACGTGCACCTGGTCCTCGTGGACCTGCGCAACTCCGAGCTGGACGGTCAGCAGGCCGAGGACCGTCTCCACGAGGTCGGCATCACGGTCAACCGGAACGCGATCCCGAACGACCCGCGTCCGCCGATGGTCACCTCGGGTCTGCGCATCGGCACGCCGGCGCTCGCGACCCGTGGTTTCGGCGCCGAGGACTTCGCCGAGGTCGCCGACATCATCGCGGAGACCCTGAAGCCCGGCTTCGACGCCGAGGCCCTCAAGGCGCGGGTGACCGCGCTGGCCGAGAAGCACCCGCTGTACCCCGGCCTGAAGTAATTTCGTACGCTTTAGTTCCAGGTTTGGTTCGTACGATTGCTCCGGGGCACCGCGCACACTGGACAGTGAGCGCGGTGCCCCACCCCATTTCCCGCTCGGTTCCCTGCTCTGTTCTGCACCACCCCGGCAGACAACGGCGTCTAGCCCCCCACAAGGAGTCCCCCGTGGCCATCTCGGTCTTCGACCTGTTCTCGATCGGCATCGGCCCGTCCAGCTCCCACACGGTGGGCCCGATGCGCGCGGCGCGGATGTTCGCCCGCCGGCTGAAGAACGAGGGCCTGCTGGCCCACACCGCCTCGATACGCGCGGAGCTGTACGGCTCCCTCGGCGCGACCGGCCACGGTCACGGCACCCCCAAGGCCGTCCTGCTGGGCCTGGAGGGCAACTCCCCGCGCACGGTCGACGTCGAGCGGGCGGACGAGGAGTTCGAGCGGATCAAGGCGAGCGGCCGGATCAACCTGGTCGGCGCGCACGAGATCCCCTTCGACTTCGACGAGGACCTGATCCTGCACCGCCGCAAGGCGCTGCCGTACCACGCCAACGGCATGACGATCTTCGCGTACGACGCCGAGGGCGCCCTGGTCCTGGAGAAGACGTACTACTCGGTGGGCGGCGGCTTCGTCGTCGACGAGGACGCCGTGCAGGGCGAGAACCCGATCGTCCCGGACGACACCGTCCTGAAGTACCCCTTCCGCACCGGTGACGAGCTGCTGCGGCTGGCCCGCGAGACCGGCCTGTCCATCTCCTCCCTGATGCTGGAGAACGAGAAGGCCTGGCGCACCGAGGACGAGATCCGCGAGGGCCTGCTGGAGATCTGGCGGGTCATGCAGGCCTGCGTCTCGCGCGGCATGTCCCGCGAGGGCATCCTGCCGGGCGGCCTGAAGGTCCGCCGCCGCGCCGCGAACACGGCCCGCAAGCTGCGCTCCGAGGGCGACCCGGCGGCGCTGGCGATGGAGTGGATCACCCTCTACGCGATGGCCGTGAACGAGGAGAACGCGGCGGGCGGCCGCGTGGTCACCGCCCCGACGAACGGCGCGGCCGGCATCATCCCGGCGGTCCTGCACTACTACACGAACTTCGTGCCGGGAGCGGACGAGGACGGCGTGGTCCGCTTCCTCCTCGCGGCCGGCGCGGTCGGCATGCTCTTCAAGGAGAACGCCTCGATCTCCGGCGCCGAGGTCGGCTGCCAGGGCGAGGTCGGCTCGGCCTGCTCGATGGCGGCGGGCGCCCTGGCCGAGGTCCTGGGCGGCACCCCCGAGCAGGTGGAGAACGCGGCCGAGATCGGCATGGAGCACAACCTGGGCCTGACCTGCGACCCGGTCGGCGGCCTGGTCCAGATCCCGTGCATCGAGCGCAACGGCATGGCGGCGGTCAAGGCGGTCACGGCGGCGAAGATGGCGATGCGCGGCGACGGCAGCCACCTGGTCTCCCTGGACAAGGTCATCAAGACCATGAAGGAGACCGGCGCGGACATGTCGGTCAAGTACAAGGAGACCGCGCGCGGCGGTCTCGCGGTGAACATCATCGAGTGCTGAGGCCGTAGGCCTGTGGGCCCTGACCGGCGCGTTTCTGTCTTTCAGCGCTGGTCAGGGCCTTCGTCGTCCTCTGTCGGCGGCGGGGGTCAGTAGGCGCGGGTGGGTGTGGCCCTGAGGGTGGGACCGTACGGGGCACGGTCGAGCCAGGCGCCGGCGGGGGGCCACGCGGATGCCGCGAGTGATGCGGCGCGCTGGCGGAGTCGGGCTCCGGGTGTGTCGGCCTGGAGGTGGGCGAGGGCGCCGGCCGCGGCGGCCTGGTTGGTCAGGGCCGCGGTGCGCCGGCGGTCGGTGTAGGCGGCGACGGGGGCGTCGCGCTCGGCGGCGGACAGGGTGAGGGCCTCGCCGATGGCTCGGGCGGCGGCCTGGGCGTCGGCGATGCCGGAGTTCATGCCGCGGGCGCCGAACGGGGGGAACTGGTGCGCGGCTTCGCCTGCCAGGAGTACGCGGTGGTGGGGGTCGTGGAAGGTGTGGGCGACGCGCTGGCGGAAGCGATAGGGAGACACCCAGGTCACGCGGTCGCTGTAGGCGGCGCCGAGGATGCTGCCGATCCATTCGGGGGTGCTGCGCGTCCAGTGGTCGGGGTCGTCGTGGGGGCGGCATTGGAGGTCGACGCGCCAGCCGCCCTGGAAGGGGACCAGGAGGACGTTGCGCCCACCGACGGCGGGATGGCGGTAGTGGAAGTCCCGTGAGCAGGGCAGAGGGGGTCCGTCCGCGACGTCGGCGATGACGAAGGCGTGCGGGGAACGGGTCTGGTCCAGGGCGATGCCGAGCTGGGCCCGGACGGCAGAGCGGGCGCCGTCGGCGGCGATGAGGTAGGCGCCGGTGTGCTCGGCGCCGTCGTGGGTGCGGACGGTGACGCCGTGGGGTGCGGCGGCGACGTGCACGACTTCGCGGTTCCAGTGGATGGGGATCCCTGCCGTGCGACACGCGTTCAGAAGGTGGTGCTCGATACGGGGCTGGGGAAGGCTCGCGAAGGGCGCGGTGCGTACGGGGAGAGGCGGGTAGGTGCGCTGGTGGACGCACCGCCCGGCCCAGAAGGTACGGCGGGTCGGCCACACCAGGCCGTCCGCCGCGATGGCCTCCGCGAGCCGGGTGAGGCTTCGTCGAGCAGGTCGAGGCTCTTTCGGTGGATGAAGAGGGCACGGCTGCCGCGCCGGTCCCGGCCTTCGGGCTGGGCTTCCAGAACGGTGGAGTGGAGTCCGGCGGCGTGGGCGTGGAGAGCGGCGGTCAGGCCGGTGGGGCCTGCTCCCACGACAAGGACACGGGCGGGGGCGGGTGCGGGTGCGGCGGTCATGAGCGGGGGTCGAGGCCGGCGCGGACGGATGCGGGCAGGCCGACGGAGGCCCCGCCGTCCAGGGGGATGACGGTGCCGGTGACGAAGCGGGAGGCGTCGGAGGCCAGCCACAGGGCGGTGCCCACGATGTCGGTGGGGGGTGCCCAGCCGCCGAGGGGGATGTTCTCGCCGGTCGCGGCGCGGCGTCGGGGGTCGGTGGTGTAGGCGCGGTTGACGTCGGTGTCGATCCAGCCCGGGCAGATCGCGTTCACCCGTACCCGGTGGGCCGCCCAGTCCGCGGCCAGGGAGCGGGTCAGGCTGAGGACGGCGGCCTTGGCCGCGCAGTACGGCGCGATCTCGGGCCATTCCTGGAGGGCGCCGATGGAGGAGATGTTGATGACGCTGCCGCTGCCTCGTTCGACCATGTGGCCGCCGATGGCCTGGGTGATGCGCATGGTGCTGGAGAGGTTGAGGTTGAAGACCTTGTCCCAGCCGTCTTCGCGGACGTCGAGGAAGCGTGCCTGGAAGACGGGCCCGCCGGCGTTGTTGACCAGGACGTCGACGGCTTCGGACCGGTCGAGGATGTCGCGGCAGGCCGTCGCGGTCGCGGTCCGGTCGGTCACATCGCACGAGGCGTGGTGCGCCTGCCCGCCGTCGGCGCGGATGCGGTCGGCGACGGTTTCGAGGTCGCGGGCGGAGCGGGCGAGGAGCCACACGGTGGCACCGGCCCGGGCGAATCCCTCGGCGATCGCGGCGCCGATGCCACGAGAGGCCCCGGTGACCAGCGCCGTACGGCCTTCGAGAGAGAACAGCCGCCCGGTGTCCGAGGCAGCGGCGTCTGTGGGGGTGCTGGTGTGGAGGAGGTCATGACGATGCGGCTTCCTCGTGCGGACGGGCCCGGCCGGTGGCCGGTGACGGAACGGCGGACTGGGACGAAGCGGGAGCGGCCGGCCGGGGCGCCGTGTCGGCGTGCAGGGCGTGCCGGTCGACCTTTCCCGTCGCCGTGAGCGGCATGACGGGGAGGAGCGTCAGGTGGCGTGGCAGTTTGAAGCGCGCCAGGCGCGTACGGCAGTGCCCGAGCAGCTCCTCGGGCGAAGCGGACGTGCCGGACCGCAGGACGGCGACGGTGTGCGGCACCTCGCCGCGCACCGGATCGTCGTGGGCGATCACCGCGGCCTGCGCCACGGCCGGGTGGGCGCAGAGCACTTCCTCGATCTCGCCGGGGTGCACGTTGTACCCGTTGGTGAGGATGACGTCCTTGCAGCGGCCGATGACGGTGAGGCAGCCGTGCTCGTCCTGACGGACCATGTCACCGGTGTGGAGCCACCCCTCGGCGTCGGTGACCGGCTCGGGGCCCGCGTCGGCGACCAGCGGGTGGCCGAGCAGCTCGGCGCCCGGGGCGCGGCGCCCGAGGTGGCGAGTACCAGGCCGTGGTCCCGCCCGAGCCCAGGGTCATGCACGAGCTGTCGGGTGCGTGGTCGGGCCGCCCCAACGGCGCTGCCGTCGGCCTCGTCCGCGCGGTCGCTCCGCCCCCTCCGCCGGGGGCCGGGCCGGCCGCGTACACGCACGATTCGCGCGAAGTCCCCACTCGTGTTGGAGAGTTGCACTATCTTCCTCGCGTGGACCAGCTGATCGCCGAAGACCCGACCCGTATCGGCCCGTACCGTCTGATCGCCCGGCTGGGCGCGGGCGGCATGGGTCTGGTCTATCTGGGGCGCTCCGAGGGCGGACGCACCGTGGCCGTGAAGGTCGTGCAGGCCGAGTACGCCGGGCATCCCGAGTTCCGCAGGCGCTTCGCCCGTGAGGTGGCCGCCGCGCGGCGGGTGGGTGGGAGTTGGACGGCGGACGTGCTCGACGCCGATCCCGAGGCCGACGTGCCCTGGGTGGCGACGCAGTACATCCCGGGGCCCGACCTGCACGCCGTGGTCGCCAAGGACTTCGGGCCGTTGCCCGAGCACTCGGTCCGCGCCCTCGCCAACCGGCTCGCCCTCGCCCTGCAGGCCGTGCACGAAGCCGGGTTGATCCACCGCGACCTCAAGCCGTCCAACGTCCTCGTCACCGTCGACGGTCCGCGCGTCATCGACTTCGGCATCGCGCGGGCGATGGACAGCCTCGCCGGGGACAGCCTGCACACCCACACCGGGATGCTGATCGGCTCCCCCGGCTTCATGTCGCCGGAACAGGTCCGCGGCCTCGAACTCACCCCCGCCAGCGACGTCTTCTGCCTGGGCGCCGTCGTCGTGTACGCCGCCACCGGGCGCCTGCTGTTCGGCGCCACGGACACAGGCCTGAACGCCCACCTGTTCCGGGTCGCCGAGGAGGAGGCGGACCTGACCGGCGTACCGGAGTCGCTGGTCGATCTCGTACGCGCGTGTCTGCACAAGGACCCGGCGAAGCGGCCGACCCCGCAGGAGGTGGCCGCCCGCACGACGACGGACCAGGCCACGGAGTGGCTTCCGGGCGCGGTCCTGGCCCAACTCGGGCGTCATGCGGCTCAGTTGCTGGACTACGCGCCGGTCGAGACGCCCGCCGCCCGGCCCGCGCCGCAGCCCCAGCCCCAGCCCCAGCCGCTGCCCCCACCGCCCGCGTACGCCCCGACGGCGCCGGCGCACTTCGTCCCCGCGCAGGGCTTCGGCCCCCCGCCGGCCCTCCCGCACCCCGCCACCGTCCACGACCAGGCACCTCCGCACCCCCGGCGCTGGTGGGGCCTGGTGGTGGTCGCCCTGGTGCAGCTGATGGCGCTGCTCGACGGGGCGGTCTTCAGCATGGCCGTGCCCTCCATCCAGGCCGACCTGGGCGTCCCCGTCGGCGACCTGGACTCGCTGTACACGGCGGGATCCCTCGCCTTCGGCGGACTGCTCCTCCTCGGCGGGCACCTGGCCGACCTCGTGGGACGCAAGAACCTCCTGGCCGTCGGCCTGGTCGGATGCGCCGCGGCCGCCGCGTTCGGCGGCTCGGCCGGCGACGCCGACATGCTGGTCTGGGCCCACGCCCTGCAGGGCGTCTTCGCCGCGCTCGTGACACCGGCCGCGCTCTCCCTGGTGGCCGTCAACTTCACCGGCCCGAAGGAACGCGGCAGGGCCTTCGGGGTCTACGCCGCGATCGCCGCCGGCGGTTCGGCACTCGGACTGCTCTGCGGCGGTTGGCTCCTCGAGTTCCTGAGCTGGCGGCTGAGCCTGTACGCCGTCATCCCCGTCGCCGTGCTCTGCCTGATCGGCACGCTCACCCTGCTGCACGACCGCCCGGGGCGCACCCGCGCCGGCCTCGACACGCTCGGTGCGCTGCTCGGCTCCGGCGGACTCGCCGCCCTCACCTACGGCCTCGGGGACGCGGAGCCGCGCGGCTGGACCGACCCGCTGACCGTGGTCCTGCTGTCGGCGGGCGTCCTCCTGCTCGCGGCCTTCCTGTGGTGGCAGACCAGGACGTCGAGCCCGCTCGACCGCATCGACCGCGTCGGCTGCTTCCTCGCGATGGCGCTGACCGGCGTCGGCGTCGTCACCCTGTTCGCGACCCTGACCTTCCATCTGCGGAACGTCCTCGGCTACGCCCCGGCCGCGACCGGGGTGGCCCTCCTGCCCCTGGTCGGCGCGGCCGTCATCGGCTCCACCCAGGTCTCCGCCCGCCTGCTGCACCGCGTCGCGCCCCGCGTGCTGATCGCGGCCGGCCTGGTGCTCGCAGCGGCCGGGCTGCTGCTCCTGACCCCTCTGGACGCCGACAGCTCGTACGGGCTCGGGCTCCTGCCCGCCATGCTCCTCAGCGGCCTCGGCACCGGCATGGCCTTCATGCCGGTCTACGCCACCGCGACCGCCGGGGTCGCCCCGCAGCACTCCGGCACCACCGCGGCGACGATCGCCGCGGCCCCGCTCGTGGGCGGAGCCTTCGGCGCGGCGCTGCTCAACGGCATCTTCGCCGATCGCGTGCGCGAGGTGTCAGGGAGGGAGATGCTCATCGGTGAGCTGCTGCGCGGCCACGCCACCACCCTGTGGTGGGGAGTCGGCGGCGTGCTGCTCGCGGGCCTGATCGCCGGCCTGATGGTCACGGCCAAGGGCGCGCGTACGGCGAACCTCAACGCGAACTGAGGCCCGGAGCGGCGGGCGGTGGCGGAGGCGGGGACCCGGGCGGGGGCGGAGGCGGGGGCGGCGGCTCGGCCTGCAGGAGCGGCACCGGGGCGCGCAGGGCGAAGGCGCCCGGGAGGTTGATCTGTCCTCCCTTGCGCTCGGCCAGCGGAGCCCCTTGGAGCGCGAGGGAGGCGTCGAGGGCGCACTGCCCTGACCGCACGCCGGTGAGATGGGCGTCGCGGACGACACAGATGAGCCCGGCGATCCGGAAGACGAGCGTCAGTGCGACCTCCAGCGTGCCGACCTTCGCGCCGTCCAGATAGACGTCGACGTAGGGCCGGTGGCTCGACGTGACCCGGTGGTCGGCGAGCGCGACGACCTCCTCGCTGCCCGGGAAGTCCCGGGTACGGCGCGCGGCGGCCTGGAACGCGGTGTGCCGGCGCCAGCCGCCGACGGCCAGGTCGAGCAGGTCGAGGCCGAGGAAGTCGTCGACGACGGTGGCCAGTTCGTGCTCGACGGCCCGGTCCGCGGCCGGTGTCATACGGCGCGTCCGGCCGAGCGCGGTGTCGGCCGTCCGGTTCTCGCGCAGCGGTCCCTCGGTGGACGCCCCCTCGCCGAGCAGGAACGAGCGCACGGTCAGGGGGGCGGGCGCGGTCGTCGGGAGCGTGATCGTCGTCATCGGTCCTCCTCTTCGATGGTCTGCTCGCCCGGATCCGCGTACGGCTCCAGCCGGGTCGTGTGGGTGGGCGGTCCGCCGGGCGGAGGCTGCTCGATCAGGTCGGCGGTGCCGGTGGCGGGCCGCAGGGTGGCACGGACGTGGTTGCGGACCCAGCGGGGGCCGCGGTGCAGCCGGCCGAAGTAGACGAGCGCGGCGGCGGCCAGGAGCAGGGCGCCGCCGAGGGAGGCGGGGCCGACGACCCAGCCGACGGGCGTGGTGCCTTCACCGCCGCCCCCGGTGCCGCCGCCGTCGGTGCCACCGGTGTCCGTACCGCCGGTGTCGGTGCCACCCGTATCCGTACCACCGGTGTCAGTGCCACCCGTGTCCGTACCGCCGGTCTCGGTGCCACCCGTGTCCGTACCACCACCGCCGTCCGTGACCGTGAACGAGACCTCGGCGTACTGCTGCTCGTCGGCCGCGCACTGGGCGCGCACCGGGTGCTCGCCCGGCGTCGCGTCGTCCGGGACCGCGAAGTCGGCGGCGAACGTGCCCGTCTCCGAGACGGAGGGATTGGCGAGCAGTTGGTCGCCGTCCCACAGGATGTCGACGTCGGGGCAGGTGAACCCGGTCCCGTTCGCCTGCACGGGTGTCCCCTTGGCACCCTCCGTCGGATCGAGGGCCAGCACCGGGTTCGCAGGGCTCACCACGGTGAATACGGCGTCCGCATAGGTCTCCGGGTAGCCGATGCACGCGGCCCGGATGGTGTACTCGTTCGGAGGGGAATCGGCGTACACGTACGCCACGTACGAGAATCCACCTGTCTCCGCGTCCACGGTGATCTTGGGCTCCAGCACCGGCCCGTCGACCACGTACAGCTCGACGCCGTCCGTACACTTCCCGAAACCCGAGCCGCTTACCGAATACTCCTGCCCCGGCGGTCCCCGATCGGGGTCCAGGGTGAGCTGAGGCGTGTCCGTGGGGGTGGTGGTCCCGCCTCCACCGCCGGTCACCGTGAACGTGGCCGACGCGGACGTGGCCACCTGGGTGTCGGGATCGGTGTCGCACGTGGCCACAATCTGGTACGAGCCCGGTGCGGTGCCCTGCGGGACCACGACGGTCCCCGTGACCGTGTACGCGGACGAGTCCACGACCGCCGGCGTGGGGGAACCGCCGTCGAACGTGAGGGTCGCCTGTCCGCAGGGGTAGAAGTCGCTTCCGTCGACCGTCACTTCCGTCCCTGGCGGCCCCTGCGTCGGGGAGAGGGAGAGGGAGGCCTGTTTCGCGCTCGGCGCGGCCATCGCCGCCGGCGGCGTGAGAGCGAAGGGCCCCACCGCGACCGCGGCGCTCAGAAGAACCGCTGTCAGCGATCGACGCACCAACCGCACGACAGAGAACATGGGCACAGGGTGGGTGGGGGGATCCAGTTCGGGCGACCCCATTCGGGGAAATCGCCTCAGGGCATCCGCCTCTCATTTTCCCCCCTGTTCAGGGCATCAGCCACTGGGGGTCCGGAACCACCGTCAGCAGGGCCGAGACCACCACGACCGCCGCGAGCACCCCGAGCTCGATGCGGGCCGGCGCCTGGGCGTCCCCGCCCCGCAGCATGCGGCGGCGGGCGGTCAGGGCCAGCAGGCTCGCCAGGCCGACGAGGGCGAGCTTGGCCAGCAGGATCCTGCCGTACGCCGTGGTGAGGACGACGTCGAGCGGGAGGCGGCGCAGGGTCGAGCAGGTGCCGGTGAGGGCGAGGGCGGCGAAGAGCCATGCCGCCATCCGGGCGTAGCGGACCAGGACGTCGCGCCCGCCCTCGCGCAGCCGCATGGTCCGCAGGACGTACAGCAGGCTGCCGCACCACAGCGAGGCCCCCGTCAGATGGACGACGGTGAGGGTGACGCCGATCGCGGGGGACGACGGCTCGGGGTGGGCGCGCAGGGCCTCCGCGCCGACGACGACGGCGAGCGGGGCGAGGGCGAGTCCGGGGCGGCGGCCCGCGGCGCACAGGGCCGCGAGGGCGAAGGCGTTGGCCGTGACGAGGAGCAGTTTCCCCTCGCGGGTGCCGTACACGGTGGTGAGGCCGAGGCCGCTGACCGCGGCGAAGAGCACGATGAGTCCGGCGGAGGCGGAGGCGCCGAGCAGAGCGGCGGGGACGGACCAGCGGCGGGGCAGCGGGCCGTCGCGAGCGAGCCGGACGCCGGCCAGTTCGCCCAGATGGACGGCGAGCGCGACGAGGACGCAGAGCCTGAGGAGGCTGGTGGTGCCGGCGGCGGGGATGCGGAGTTCTCCGGTGCCCGCCTGGGCGATCCCGACGCCGAGCAGAGTGAGCAGGACGGCGGCGAGAACGGCGATGACGGCCAGCGCGGCGGCCGTCAGACGTATCGGGGTACCTGCGGATCCGGGGGGCGTCACGGCTCGATCGTCACCGGCGCCCGGACGGGCGGCAACTCACGTACGTACGCTCGGAGTACGCACGCGGTACGCGCCGCCCGCCCTGCTCCGGAGGGCTCAGGCCTGCGCGGCGCCCTTGTTCAGGTTCGCCCAGAACTCGTCCCAGGACAGCTTGCCGTCGCCGTTCGCGTCCTGCCTGTTGATCAGGGCCTCCGCGACCGTCTCGGTGACGTTGAAGTCACCCAGCTGCGCCATGACGCTCTTGTACTCCGAGGCGGTGATGAACCCGTCCCCGTCCACGTCGAACCGCTCGAACGCCGTACGCGCCGACTCGATGTCCGCCACTGCTTCCGCCCCTTTTCTCGGTCCTGCCGATGCTTCGATGACGGGGGTCAGATTATCGGTCACCCGTATGGCGGATCATGGGGGTATGAACAGTGACGCAGTGGCACGGATCCTGGCAGCCGCGGCGCGTGGGCAGTTCCCGCCGCCGGACGGCGCCACGACCGTGGTTCCGCAGCCGAGTCCCCGGGACGCCGGAGTCCTCGCCTTCACCGCGCACTCGGTGGTCTTCACCGACGAGGATCCCGCCTGGGTACGGGCGGAGCTCGCGGCCGCCTCCAGCGACCCGCTGGCCGCCTCGATGAACCCGATGTTCCTCGCCGCCCTGATGCGCCGCACGGGCCGGCACATGAACACCATCGACCTGCTGACGGTGGCGCCGGCGCTGCCCGGGGAGCCCGAGCTGCCGCTGCGCGAGATCGAGGACCCGGAGCATCCGCGGGTGGCGCGGGCGATGAAGTTCCGCGACGACGTACGGGTGTGGGCCGCCGACGGCGGCGTGGTGATTCTGGGCCGGGGCGTGGCCGGGCGCTGGGAGGCGGCGATCGAGGTCGACGAGCAGGTCAGGCACCGCGGTCTCGGGCGGGCGCTCGCCCTGGCCGCCCGCCATCTGACGCCGGGGGAGGTCGTCTGGGCCCAGCAGTCCCCGGGCAACGCCCGCAGCGTCCGCGTCTTCCAGGCCGCCGGCTACCGCCCGGTCGCCTCGGAGGCCCTGCTGGTGGCGGGCTGAGCCCAGGACGCCCACGACCACCTGGCGAGTGAGGCGAAGGGCGCGCCGGGGGTACAGGGCCGTACGCGCACAGCCCCCGAGGTACGAGGGGGCTGTGCGCGTACGGCCCTGTGAGCCCGGCGCGAAGCGCCCGGTGGGGGTCCCCCGGCGAAGCCAGGGGGAGAACCGAGCCCTGAGAACTAGCGGAAGATGCCCGTGTGGCCCAGGGAGTAGCGGCCGGGCTGGGGGTAGACCGCCAGGCCGTGGGGGCCGCCGCCGACCGGGATGCGGGCCAGCTGCTGACCGGTCGTCGTGTCGATCGCGTAGACCTCGGAGTCGTAACGGCCCGACAGCCACAGCACCTTGCCGTCGGCCGAGACACCGCCCATGTCCGGGGAACCGCCGTCCGGCAGCCACCACTTCTTCGTCAGCTTGTTCTGAGCGAAGTCGAAGACCGAGATCGAGCCCTCGCCGCGGTTGGGGACGTACATCTCGCGCGAGTCCCGGCTGATGTAGAGGCCGTGGCAGCCCTTGCCGGTGGGCAGCAGCGTCGGGGTGGTGAACTTCTCGCCGTCCAGGACCCACATGCCGTGCGCCATCATGTCGGCGATGTAGAAGGTCTTGCCGTCCGGGGAGATCTTCACGTCCTGCGGCATCGCGCCCTCGAAGGGCAGCTTCTGCTGGCCGATGACCTCCATCTTCTCGGTGTCGACCTTGAGGAGCTCGCCGGAGAACTCGCAGGAGACGACGAAGTACCGGCCGTCCGCGGAGAAGTCGGCGTGGTTGACGCCGTAGCAGCTGACCGGGACGGTCTTCTTCCGCTCCATGGTGTGGGGGTCACGGAAGACGAGTTCGCGGTCCATGGAGGCCATGACGACGGCGTACTTGCCGTTGGGCGTGAAGTAGAGGTTGTACGGGTCGTGGACCTCGACCGGCTTGCCCGCGACGCCGGTGGACGGGTCGATCGGGGTGAGCGTGTGGCCGCGGTTGTTGTTGACCCAGAGGGTCTTCATGTCCCAGGAGGGCACGACGTGCTGCGGCTGGATGCCGACGGGGATGGTCTCGATGACCTTGTACGTCGCCGGGTCGATGACCGAGACCGTGTTCGAGTTGGTGTTGGGGACGTAGACCCGGGAGGGGAAGCCCTTGACCACGGGCGAGAGCTGGTTGGGGCGGTCGGCCGCGTAGACGTCGTTGGGGTCGAGGACCGGCGGCATGCCCGGCAGGCCCGCCGGGACGACCTTCTTCGGTACGGCGGGAGGCGCGGCGGCCTCCTTCTTGGCGCCGCCGCGGGACTCGGCCGTGTCGTCGGCGGTGCCGCATCCGGCGAGCGCGACGAGCAGCGCGGCGGCGAGGAGGCTCTTCGAACGCGTGGTGAGAGGCAGCATCAGGTCAGCAGCTCCGTGGTCGTCACCGGGCGCAGGCCGCGGCGGTCGAGGTCGGCGAGGAGGGGCGGCAGTGCGGCGACCGTGTCCGCGTAGCCGAAGTGCAGGCTCACCACTGATCCGTTGCGGATCTGCCCGGTGACGTTGCGGACGACGGCCGTGGCGCCGGGCGAGGTGAAGTCGAGGGAGTCGACGTCGTACGAGAGACAGTGCGGGTAGCCGGCGCGGTGGGCGGCGCGCCGGACGGCCTCGGTGGCGTGCTGGGTCCGGGAGGGCCGGAACCAGGTGCCGATGGAGCCGGTGAGCCGGCGCAGCCGGGCGGCGCAGGCGGTGATCTCGGCGTGGGCCTCCTCCTCGGTCATCGCGTTGATGTCGAGGTGGCGCTGGGTGTGGTTGCCGAGGTCGTGGCCGCCGTCGAGGATCCGGCGGGCGAGGCCGGGGTGGTGGTCGAGCCAGTCGCCGACGGCGAGGACGGTGACCCGGGCCCCGCCCTTCTCGGCCGCGGTGAGGACGGCGCGGGCGAGGGCGGGGTCGCCCGCGCCGTGGAAGGTGAGGGCGACCCTCGGCCGGTCGCGGGGGCCGTTCGCGATCTCGGCGGGGCGGCCGGGGAAGCGGCGGGGGGCCGCGGGCGCGGGGGCGGGGTGGTCGGGCTGGGGACGGGGCTCCGCCGCGCAGGCGCTGGTGAGGGCCCCCGCGACGGCGGCGGCCGCACCCGCCCGCAGTACGGTGCGGCGGTCGGTCTGGGTCACGCGACCATTTAAGAGGCCATATGCCCGAAAACTAACGATTGGGCCAATTCAGGACGTTTGCGGGTCGCGCTGACGCGTCCACCATGCGGACAAGTCGAGGAAACAATCGATGAACCTGATATTTATTCATCGTTTGCAAGGTTGGTGCTCTATGTCACCAACGATTCACTGGTGAACTGTCCGCATATCGTCCGTTTCGCCCCAGTAAGGACTTTTGGCGACAACGCCGCCCGTCTGTCATAGTCGGGGACACGACCCCCATTGACCCGGGCCAGGTCGTTCGAGCACCGTGGATACACCCCCCCGATCCACGGCGCTCCCTCCACGGAAGCCCCCGCATGGGGGCTTTTGTGCGTCAGCGGCCCTGCGTCAGTGGCCCCTGCGTCAGCGGTCCGCCACCCGCATCTCGAACCAGGTGGTCTTGCCGCGCGGCTGCAGATCCACACCCCAGCGGTCGGAGAGCTTGTCGACGAGGAAGAGCCCGCGGCCGCTGACGTCCAGCTCGTGCACGGGCATCAGACACGGCAGCCCGCGCGAGGGGTCACGGACCTCGATCCGGATCCAGCCGCGGCGGCGCAGCATGCGCAGTCCGAAGACCCGGGCTCCGGTGTGCCGTACGGCGTTGCCGACCAGTTCGGAGACGAGTAAGACGGCATGCTCCGTGATCTGCGGGGAGAGCGCCCACTGCCGAAGGACGACGCACTGGGTGAGCCGGCGGGCGATGGCGGCGGACTCGGGACGGGACGGCAGCCGGACATCGTCCTCGGCCGGATTCCCGTACAACTCCAGGGCTTTGAGGGCCTGTTCGTCCTCGACTGCCGGTACCCATCGCGCGGCGGTCGCACCGCCGTGCTGCCGCGGCTGTTCCATACCCTCCAGGCCCGCCATGCCCCCCATCATGGCCGTACGGAACCGGCCGCGGGGCCGTTCCGGCGGAATCCGCCCTCCGGAATCGACAATTCCAGGGAATTCACCTGACATATGCCAGTGGCGGCAGTGGTACGGAACCACCGCCGCCACCGGTCGGCGCAAGCCGGAGAGGGCTCAGAGGAACTTCGCCTTGCCCGGCCCCTCCTCGACGAAGCTGCGCATCCCGCGCTCGCGGTCCTCGGTCGCGAACAGGCCCGCGAACCAGGTGCGTTCGATCGCGAGACCGGTGTCGATGTCGGTCTCCAGACCCTGGTCGACCGCCTCCTTGGCGGCCCGCAGCGCGATCGCCGGCCCCTGGGCGAGCTTGGCGGCCCAGGCGTGCGCCTGCTCGTACACCTCGGCCGCCGGGACGACCCGGTCGACCAGACCGAGCGTCAGCGCCTCGTCGGCCTTGACCATGCGGCCAGTGAAGATGAGGTCCTTCGCCTTCGACGGGCCGACCAGCCGGGACAGCCGCTGGGTGCCGCCGGCGCCCGGGATCAGGCCGAGCAGGATCTCGGGCTGGCCGAGCTTGGCGTTGTCGGCGGCGATCCGGTAGTCGGCGCACAGAGCCAGCTCGCAGCCGCCGCCCAGGGCGTAGCCGGTGATCGCGGCGACGACGGGCTTGGGGATGCGGGCGATCGCGGTGAAGGAGTCCTGGAGCGCGCGCGACCGCTTGACCATGGCCGCGTGGTCCATGACCTGCATCTCCTTGATGTCCGCGCCCGCCGCGAACACCTTCTCGCCGCCGTACAGGATCACGGCCCGTACGTCGTCGCGGTCGGCCGCCTCCTCGGCCAGCTCACGCAGCCGGTCCTGGGTGGCGATGTCGAGGGCGTTCATCGGGGGGCGGTCGAGACGGATCGTGCCGACGCCTTCGGCGACTTCGAGGTTCACAGTCATAGAGGCAGGTTAGTAGCCGTTAACGACGACGGACCCGGTGCCGTTGGTCACAGCACCGGGTCCGTCGTACGAGAGTGTTCGGCGGACTACTTGATCCACTCCGACCACGGCATGTTCCAGCCGTTGAGACCGTTGTCGGGGGCGATCTGCTTGTCCTTGGAGTTCTTCACGATCACCACGTCGCCGATGATCGAGCGGTCGTAGAACCAGGCCGCCGGCATCGAGCTGTCGCCGGCGCCGCGCGCGTCCCGCAGACCGACGCAGCCGTGGCTGACGTTGGCCGAGCCGAAGGTCCCGGCCGAGGCCCAGTAGTTGCCGTGGACGAAGGTGCCCGAGGTGGACAGACGCATCGCGTGCGGCACGTCCTTGATGTCGTACTCACCGCCGAAGCCGACCGTGGCCCCGTTCATCCGGGTCACCTTGTACTTCTCGCTGATGACCATCTGACCGTTGTACGTGGTCGTGGACGGCGCGCCCGCGGTGATCGGGATCGTCTTGATGATCTTGCCGTCGCGCTCGACCTTCATCGTCTTGGCGGTGGCGTCGACCGTGGAGACCTGACGGCGGCCGATGGTGAAGGAGACCTTCTTCTTCTGCTTGCCGTACACACCCGGGCGGCCCTCGACGCCGTCCAGGTTGAGCTCGACGGTCACCTTGGTGCCCGCGGCCCAGTAGTTCTCCGGGCGGAAGTCGAGGCGGTCGTTGCCGAACCAGTGACCCTCGATCTCCACGGCGGGCTCGGCGGTCACCTTGATGGCCTTCTCCACGGCCTCCGGGTCGGTGATGCCCCGGGTGAAGCGGATCGAGACCGGCATGCCGACGCCGACGGTCGAACCGTCCTCCGGCGTGTAGTGGCCGATGAAGGTGTTCTTCGGGACCAGCGTGGTGAAGGTGGTGTCCTTCGCCGACTCACGGCCCTCGGAGTCCTTCGCGACGGCGTGGACCTTGTACTGCGTACCCGCGGCCAGGTGGCCGACGGGCTGCCAGCTGGCGCCGTCCGCGGCGATCTTGCCCTCGACCTCGACGCCCTTGGTGTCGGCGACCGTGACCGTCGTCAGCTTGCCCTGCTCCGCCGTCACCTTCAGCACACCGCTGGTGGCGACCGAATCGGCGCCGTCCTTCGGAGCGATCGTGACGACCGCCTGCGACGCCGCGATCTCCTGCTTCCCGCCGCCGTTCTGCGCCGGATCCTGCCCGCCCTTGCCGCCGCCGGCCGGGTCCCCGCCCCCGCACGCCGTCAGCACCAGCAGCAACGCCCCCACAGCCAGAGCCTGCAGACGCGCGCCGCCCCCGCGCCGCCGTCCGCTCCCCGCCCCGGCCGATATCGGCTGCCCGTTCAAAATGGTCGTCTCCCCTCGCACGGCCTGGACTCGCCACGGCCCCACCCCCGCGCGACTCCTCCGCGCGCACGGCGCTAGATAATCACACCGCAGGACACGAAAGTTCCACGCGAATGTCACCGTTCAGTCCCAGTTGCCCCGAGAAGCGGGACGGTGACGCAGGTCAGCGAGGGGACGACGGGGGCTCAGCGCAGCGCGGAACCGGCCTTCCACTGGTTCCACTCCATGTTCCAGCCTCCGAGCCCGTTGTCGGGAGCGACCTTTCGGTCACGGGAGTTGACCACTTCCACCACGTCGCCGATGAGCGTCCGGTCGAAGAACCAACCCGCCGGCGAGTCCGAGCTGCCGCCCTTCTCGTCCCGCAGACCGACGCAGCCGTGGCTGACGTTGGCCGAGCCGAAGGTCCCGGCCGAGGCCCAGTAGTTGCCGTGCAGGAAGGTGCCCGAGTTGGTCAGCCGCATCGCGTGCGGCACGTCCTTGATGTCGTACTCGCCGCCGAAGCCGACCGTCCGGCCGTCCATCCGCGTCACGTCGTACAGCTCCGTGACCACCATCTTCCCGTTGTACGTCGTGGTCTTCGGCGCCCCGGCCGTGATGGGCAGGGTCGCGAGCAGCGCACCGTCCCTGCGGACCTCCATGGTGTGCGCGGCCGCGTCGACGAGGGACACCTGGGAGCGCCCGACGGTGAACCCGACCGTCTTGCGCTGGATGCCGTACACCCCCGGCGCGCCCTCGACATCACGCAGCTTCAGGTCGACGGTCACCTTGGTGCCGGGCTTCCAGAACTCGGCGGGGCGGAAGTCGAGCCGCTCCTTGCCGAACCAGTGGCCGACGACCTCGACCGGCGGCTCGGAGGTGACGGTGATGGCCCGTTCGACGGCCTCGCGGTTCTCGATGGCCCGGTTGAAGCCGAAGGACACGATCATGCCGGTGCCGACCGTGGAACGGTTCTCCGGCTTGAAGTAGCCGATGAAGCGGCGCTCGGGGACGATCGTGGTGAAGGTGGTGTGCCGGGCGGAGCGCCGGCCGTGCGCGTCGAGCGCCACGGCGTCCACGCTGTACTTGGCGGCCAGCGCGAGCCGGGATTCCGCCGTGGGCCGCCAGCGCAGCCCGTCCTCGCTGATCTCGCCGGGCACCTCCGTCCGCTGGGCGTCCTCGACCTGGACGACCTTCACCCGCTCCAGCCGTCCGCTGTCCACCCTCACCTCGATCGGCCCCTCGGCCGGCACCGCCCGGCTGCCGTCCTCCGGGGTGATCCGGATGACGTCGCCGGGCGCCCGCGCCTTCCCGGGCAGCGAGATGTCGACACCACCGCCGCCGCCGTTGTCGGTGCAGCCCGCAAGCCCGGCCATCAGTCCCGCCGCCGCCAGGGCGAGCACCGCACCGGCCTTCGGGCCTGTCTTCCGGGTCTTGCCGGGCTCTCGACGCCTGACACGCGCATCTGCCGCGTTGTCGTCGGTCGCCATGACTCCGTCATGGCTCGCTGATCCGGCCCGACCCGGAAGACAGGCCCTCACCCGCTTCAGTACGTGTTTCACGACTGGCCCAACGACAGCCACCCTCCAGGGGAAACGTGCGTGCGGGTCATGTTGGGAGCACGGCCGTACGGGCAGAACAGGTGGGAGGACCACGTGCGGGAAGCCGCGGCCGGGACGCCGCGTCTCCGTGCCATGGGGGTACCTCCCATGCCGGAGGCTATGGGGGAGGGCCCGACGAGCCGCGGGAGGCCGACAGGTGTCGAGCGCAGCCGAGCAGGAGGCGGTGGAGGGGGTACGGGACGGGGTGCCGTCCTCCCCTGCCGTGGAACAGGCCGTCCGGCGGGCCGGGCCGGTGGTGTGGCCGGGCGCGCCGACACCGCTGGGGGCGCGCTGCCGGGTCGGCCCCGACAGGGTGGCGGGCACGAACTTCGCGCTGTGGGCGGGCGGGGCGGAGGCCGTCGAGCTGTGCCTCTTCGACGGCGACGGCACGGAGACGCGTCTCCCGCTGACCGAGCTGACCCATGAGATCTGGCACGGCTTCGTGCCGGGGGTGGGGGCCGGGCAGCGGTACGGCTACCGGGTGCACGGCCGCTGGGACCCGTGGACGGGCGCCCGCTGGAATCCGGCCAAGCTGCTCCTCGACCCGTACGCGCGGGCCGTCGACGGCGACTTCGCTCTTCCGCCCGAGGTGTACGGGCATGTGCGCGACTGGCCGCAGCAGCATGTGGCCGACACCGTGCGGGACGAGCGGGACTCGGCTCCGTACGTTCCGAAGGGGGTCGTCGTCCAGGACGACGACGACTGGTCCGACGACCGCAGGCCCAAGACCCCCTGGCCCGACTCGGTCATCTACGAGCTGCACGTGAAGGGCTTCACCAAGCTCCATCCGGGGATCCCCGAGGAGCTGCGGGGCACCTACGCGGGGCTCGCGCATCCGGCGGCGATCGAGCATCTGGTGCGGCTCGGGGTGACGGCGGTCGAGCTGCTTCCGGTGCACCAGTTCGCGCACGAGGACCATCTGCTGCGGCGGGGTCTGCGCAACTACTGGGGGTACAACTCCATCGGCTACTTCGCCCCGCACGCCGGCTACTGCTCCTCGGGGACGGCCGGGCAGCAGGTCGGCGAGTTCAAGCGGATGGTGCGGGCGCTGCACGCCGCGGGGATCGAGGTCATCCTAGACGTGGTCTACAACCACACGGCCGAGGCGGGCGAGCTCGGGCCGACGCTGTCGCTCAAGGGGATCGACAACCGCGGCTACTACCGGCTGCAGTCCGACGCCCGCCGGTACGCCGACTACACGGGCTGCGGCAACACCCTGCACGTGGTGCAGCCGCAGGTGCTGCGGCTCATCACGGACTCGCTGCGGTACTGGGTGACGGAGATGGGCGTCGACGGCTTCCGTTTCGACCTGGCGGCGGCGCTGGCCCGGTCCTTCCACGACGTCGACATGCTCTCCCCCTTCCTCGCGGTCATCGCCCAGGACCCGGTGCTGCGCCGGGTCAAGCTCATCGCCGAGCCGTGGGACGTCGGCAACGGCGGCTACCAGGTGGGCGCGTTCCCGCCGCTGTGGACGGAGTGGAACGACCGCTACCGGGACGCGGTACGGGACTTCTGGCGCGGCGCGCTGCCCGACGTACGGGATCTGGGCTACCGGCTCTCGGGATCGAGCGACCTCTACGCCTGGGGCGGCCGGCGGCCCTACGCCTCGGTCAACTTCGTCACCGCACACGACGGCTTCACGCTGCGCGACCTGGTGACGTACGAGCGGAAGCACAACGAGGCCAACGGGGAGGGCAACCGGGACGGGACGAACGACAACCGCGCCTGGAACTGCGGGACGGAGGGCGACACCGACGACCCGCAGGTGGGCGCGCTGCGCCTGCGTCAGCTGCGGAACCTGCTGACCACACTGCTGCTCTCGACCGGGGTGCCGATGCTGGTGGCGGGCGACGAGATGGGCCGCACGCAGGGCGGCAACAACAACGCGTACTGCCAGGACAACGAGACGAGCTGGCTGGACTGGTCGCTGCCCGAGGACCCCGGCCGGGCCGAACTCCTCGCCCTGACGCGACGCCTGCTCGCCCTGCGCCACGAACACCCCGTCCTGCGCCGCCGCGCGTTCTTCTCCGGCCGCCCGCAGGGCGCGGACGGACTGCGCGACCTCGCCTGGTTCACGGCGGAGGGCGCGGAGATGACCGAGCACGACTGGTACGCGCCCGCGGCCACGCTCGGCCTCTACCTCTCGGGCCGCGACATACCGGGCCGCGACGCCCGCGGGGCCCAGGTCACCGACGACAGCTTCCTGGCGATCCTGCACGCGGGGCCGCGCCCGGTGGAGTACCGGCTGCCGGGCCCGCCGTGGGCGGCGTCGTACGAACTGGTCCTGGACACCGCCCTGGAGGACCAGTCCGAGGCCCCGGGGACGGTGCACCGGGGCGGCGGGACGGTGACGGTGGGGGCGCGGTCGGTGCTGCTGCTGAGGGTCGGGGGGTGAGGGCGGGTCAGGACCTGGCGGTGGTGACGTAGCAGGTGAAGTCGCCGGAGATCCTGTTGTCACCACCGGGGCTGTAGGACATGGACAGGTTCGGGTCCCCGTCGATCAGGAAGGTGTCACGGGGCTCGGCCTTCGCGGTCCACGCGGAGGGCGCCTTCCCGAACGCCGAGCGGCACTTGTTCCGTGCCTCCGTGTAGCCGTCCTCGTAGGTCAGCTCGGCCTTGGTCGTCTTGTCGACCGTGACCTGGCCGAAGACGCGCAGGTCGAAGCGGCCGGCGCAGCCAATGACCCGGACCAGGGACGCGGAGCCGAGCCCGGTGTCCTGGGAGGCGCAGGTGCCCGGCTTCACGTCATGGAGCGGGGTGAGCGCCTTCTCGGCGTCCACGGTGCCCGCGGCGGCGGACGCGGTCTGCTGTGGTGCGGCCTTGCCGAAGTCCGTCAGCGTGTAGGCGGCGCGCAGTTCGGTGACGTCCTTCAGCACGCCGTCCTTGTGGAGGGCGGAAAGTACGGGGGCGTAGTCGGCGGTCGCCTCGGTGAGACGGCCCTCCTTGTCGAGGCGGATCGTCAGGGGGATCGCGCCCGACTGGCCCTTGCCGGTGAGGACGGACACGCCGAGGTCTCCGGGGAACACCTCCGCGGCCCTGCGCGCGGCGGCGACCACCTCGTAGCGGCGGTTGCCGTCCTGGTCCACGGCGGGCTGCTTCTTCGGGTCGTCGGCCCCGGCGACGACGTCGGCGAGGGTGCCGCCGTAGGGAACCCGGTCGCCGGAGCGGCTCAGGACGGCTCCGGCCTTCTCGGTGAACGCCAGGGAGCCGGACGAGGTGTAGCGCAGCCAGCCCCCTCGCTCGGTCCGGTAGGCGACGGTGTTGCCGGTCACCTCGAAGGTCTGCTGGACGCGGTCTCCCGGGCGCCCGCCGAGCAGCGCCGCCGTCTCCTGGGAGACCTCGCGCGGCACGGTGACGGTGCGCACGGCGTCAGCGGTCTTCTTGCCGTAGTCCTGCGCGCCCGTCGTCCGGTCCTCGGCGGTGCCGTGCTTCGTCCGGTAGGTGAGCGTTAAGGTGAAGCGGGCCGAGCCGCTCTCCTCGGTGGCCTTGCGGGAGGCGCGGAGCTGATCGGCGAGCTTCTTGTCGTACACGGACTCGGCGGCCGGCTCGGCCGTGCCGCTCGCGCCGCCACCGGACTGACAGGCCACCAACCCCAGCAGCGGTACGACGGCCACGGCCGCTCTGTGGACTCCCTTGAGCCTCACGATGATCCCCACCCTCATGTGTCACATGTAGGCGGGGATCTTACGTCTACGCCGAGGTCAGCCGCGCCCCAGGGTGCCGCGGTCGTACGCCGTCGCGACGGCGCGGGGGGACGACCCGGGGCCGGCGTCGAGGTTTCGTGGGGAGGAAAACCGGATGAGGGATGTCAGTGGTGAACCGTAGGCTCGCTCGTGATGCCCGGAGAAGATGTAGTCGCCAAGAAGTCTGCCGTACGGACCCTGCTGCGCCTGTGGCCCTCTGTGCGCCCGGTGCGGGGGCGGTTGTTCACCGCCGCCGTGGTGGCGATCGTCGCCTCGTGTCTGTCGCTCGTCATTCCGCTCGTGCTGAAGTGGATGGTGGACGGGCCGGTCGCCGCGGGTGACCCCGGCGGTGTGTGGCTCGGGGCGCTGTATCTGCTGCTGCTCGGGATCGCGGAAGCGGTCCTCTTCGGGTTCCGGCGGTGGCTGGTGGCCCGGCCGCTGGCCGGGGTCGAGGCGCGGATGCGAGCCGATCTGTACCGGCGTCTGCAGCGGTTGCCGATCGCCTTCCACGACCGGTGGGCCTCCGGGCAGCTGCTGTCGCGCGGCACCACCGATCTGATGCTGCTGCGGATGTTCCTCGCCTTCCCTCTGACGTTCTTGCTGGTCAACGGCGTGACGATCCTGGCCGGTTTCGTCCTGCTGCTCGGCCAGGACTGGACGCTGGGGCTGGTGTTGCTCACGCCCGTCGTCCCGCTGGTGATCCTGTGCTCGCTCTTCGAGACGAAGTACGCGGTCGTCGCCCGGCGCGCCCAGGACCAGGTCGGCGATCTGACGACCGTGGTCGAGGAGAGCGTCCTCGGCATCCGGATCGTCAAGGGCTTCGGCCGCCACCGCAGCCAGGCGCTCGCCTTCCGGGAACTGGCCCGGCGGCTGCGCTCGACGGAGCTGGGCAAGGCCCGGCTGCTCGCCGGGATCTGGGCGCTCATCACGATCATTCCCGAGCTGGCGATCGGCGCGGCACTCGTGCTCGGCACCGTCCAGGTCGCCGACGGCAGGCTGTCGGCGGGCACGCTCGTCGCCTTCCTGTCGACGGCCCTCGCGCTGCGCTGGCCGGTGGAGTCGATCGGCTTCCTGCTCGCGATGAGCCAGGAGGCGGCGACGGCGACCGAGCGGTACTTCGAGGTGATGGACGAGCCTGAGGAGACGCCGGGCCCGCCGTCGGTCGAACCGGGGTCCCCGGACGGGGTGCGGTTCGAGAACGTCTCGTTCCGGTACCCGGACGCGGCCGCCGACGCCCCGCCCGTACTCGACCGCGTCGATCTGCACATCCGGCCCGGCGAGACCCTCGCCCTGGTCGGCGGGACCGGTTCCGGCAAGACGACGCTCACCGCCCTCGTACCGCGGCTGCACGAGGCGACCGGCGGGCGCATCCTGCTGGACGGCGAGGACATCACGCTCATGGAGCGCGAACGGCTGCGCGAGCTGGTGTCGGTGGCCTTCGAGGAGCCGACGCTCTTCTCGGCGAGCGTCGGCGAGAACGTCCTGATGGGCGCGACGGACGGGGCGGGCGAGCCCGAGCTGCGGCGCGCGCTGGGCGTGGCCCAGGCGGACGGCTTCGTGGCGGCGCTCCCCGAGGGCACGGCCACGCAGGTCGGCGAGCAGGGCCTGAGCCTCTCCGGCGGGCAGCGCCAGCGCCTCGCGCTGGCCCGCGCGGTCGTCGGCCGCCCCCGCTTCCTGGTCCTCGACGACCCGCTCTCGGCGCTGGACGTCCACACCGAGGCGCTGGTGGAGGCGGCGCTGCGCGAGGTCCTGCGCGAGACGACCGCCCTGGTGGTGGCGCACCGCCCGTCGACGGTGATGCTCGCGGACCGGGTCGCGCTGCTGTCGGGAGGCCGGATCGCGGCCGTGGGCACCCACCACGAACTGCTGCGGACCAACGCGGAGTACGCCTGGCTGATGTCGGGCGAGGGGAACGAGGACCGATGACCGATCCGACGACGACGGACAAGGCTGAGGCCGAGGCCGAGGGCAGGAGCGAGGCGGAGGCCGGGGGCGGGAGCGGGAGCGGGGGCGGGACCGAGGCGGGGGTCGGTGCCCGGACGGAGGCCGGGGCGGAGGCCGAGGCGGAGGCCGAGGCGGAGGCCGAGGCGGAGGCCGAGGCGGAGGCCGAGGCGGGGGTCGGTGCCCGGACGGAGGCCGGGGCGGGCGGTGACCCGTTCGACCGGGACGATCTGCCCGCGCCCGCCGGGGCCACCGGAGCGCTGCTGCGGTCGCTGCTCTCCGTGCACCGCGCGCGCGTGGCCGTCGCCGCGCTCGTGCTGCTGCTCCAGCAGGGCGCCGTGCAGGCCGGTCCGCTGCTCGTCGCGTACGCCATCGACCGCGGCGTGCCCGCCTTCCGGGACGGCGACTACGGACCCGTCGTGGCCGTCGCCGTCGGCTACCTCGTCTGCGCGGCGGCCTCCGGACTCCTCCAGTACGCCTTCGTCCGCGGCGCCGCCCGTATCAACCAGGACGTGCTGCTCGACCTGCGCGGCCGGATCTTCCGGCACGCCCAGGCGCTCAGCGTGGACTTCCACGAGCGGTACACCTCCGGCCGGCTCATCTCGCGGTCCACCACGGACGTGGAGTCCCTGCGCGAGCTGCTCTCCGAGGGGCTGCAGGAGCTGATCGGGGTCGTCCTGGCCTTCGTGTACATCGCCGCGATGCTGCTCTGGCTGGATCTCGGCATCGGCGCGGTCGCCGTCGCCTCCTTCGTACCGCTGTATCTGCTCGTACGGATCTACCAGCGGCGCGCGGCCGTCGTCTTCGCCGAGCGGTCCACGGCCATCGCGGGTGTGATCGTGAAGTTCGCGGAGACGATGAACGGGATCCGGCCGGTGCGGGCGTTCCGCAGGGAGCGGGCCAACGACGCCGAGTTCGCGGCCCTCAACCACCGGCACGAACGCAGCAACGGCGACGCGCTGTTGGAGATGGCGCGCTATGTCGTCGGCTCACGGCTCGTCGCGAACACGGCCGTGGCCGGGATGTGTCTGTGGGGCGCGTACCGGGTGGCCGAGGGGACGCTGGCGCTCGGTGTGCTCGCGGCGGCGGTGCTGTACATGCGGCGGCTCTACGACCCGATCGACCGGCTCGGCATGTTCCTCAACTCGTACCAGTCCGCGGCTGCTTCACTGGGCAAGATCGCGGGTCTGCTGGCCCAGGAGCCCGGTGTCCCGGAGGCGGCCGCCCCACGTGAGCTGCCGGCGGCGCGGTCCGGGACGCCGGGGCGTGAGGTCGTCTTCGAGGGCGTGCGGTTCGCGTACCGGACCGGTGGCGAGGTGCTGCCGCGCTTCGACCTGACCATCCCGGCGGGGCAGACGGTCGCGGTGGTCGGCTCGACGGGTGCGGGCAAGTCGACGCTCGCCAAGCTCCTGGCCCGCTTCTACGACCCGACCGAGGGGCGGGTGCGGCTCGACGGGGTCGACGTCCGGGAGCTCGCGACGCCCGAACTGCGCCGTGGCGTGGTGATGGTGACCCAGGAGGCGTTCCTGTTCTCGGGGACGGTCGCAGAGAACATCGCGATCGGGCGGCCGGACGCGACGCGGGCGGAGATCGAGCACGCGGCGAAGGCGATCGGCGCGCACGACTTCATCGCGGGGCTTCCGGACGGGTACGACACGGACGTACGCAAGCGGGGCGGGCGGATCTCGGCGGGCCAGCGGCAGTTGGTGGCCTTCGCCCGCGCCCTGCTCGCGGACCCGGCGGTCCTCATCCTGGACGAGGCGACGAGCTCCCTCGACGTGCCGGGGGAACGGGCGGTGCAGCGGGCGATGGACACGGTCCTCGCGGGGCGGACCGCGGTGGTGATCGCGCACCGGCTGTCGACGGTGGAGATCGCGGACCGGGTCCTGGTGATGGAACGCGGCCGGATCGTGGAGGACGGCCCGCCCGCCGCGCTCGTGGCCGGCGAGGGCCGCTTCGCGGGCCTCCACCGCGCGTGGCGGGACAGCCTGGTGGGCTGAGAGCCCTCCTGTGACTGTTGTGGGCAATCGTCCCGGAGGGACGGGTGGGCACAACAGTCACAAGAGCGGCGCCCGTTCAAGGGCCGTTCAGCCCGTGGCGCCCTGCTGCCCCGCAGCAGCGCCGAGGACAGGAGCGCTGCCGCCAGCATGACCGTCGCCGCCCCTATCGCTGCCCCGTTCAGCGCGTCAGTGAACGCGCCGCGTGCCGCGGCCAGGACCTCCGGATCGCCCGTCGCCGCCGCGCCGCCGAGGGTCTCACGGGCCGCCGCCGGGGCCGTGGCAGGCATCGCGGCGGTGTACGAGGCCACGCATCCGGTGATCTCCGCCTATGTCCAAGGAGTGGCCATGGCCGACGACTTGGAGGAGCAGGCCCGGCAGGACTCGGGGATCTCGGACGGCGAGTGGATGGAGCGGAACGAGCCACGCTACGACGCGATCCAGGGTGGGGGCGCGTACCCGCTGCTCAGCAGCCTGAGCGAGGGCGAGGAGTTCGACCTCGATCTCGAGCCCCTCTTCGAGTTCGGGCTCCTCGGAACGCTGGACGGCATCGCGGTCATGATCGGCGAAACGTCCGGTTAACGAACACGACCTTTCGGGCACCGGACGATTTCCGGCCAACTTATTGACGCGCTCCTGACAGATACCGGTCGCTGCTGCCACTCTCTCCCCGACTCGTATGAGAGTTCGTGCTCCACAGCTCTGTTTGCTCTGCCCGGTGGGCCCACCCAGTCCGCCGGTACCCCCCTCGCAAAGGAGTCTGCGTGAGATCCACGCCCAGCCGTCGCGCCACCGCGACCGGCGCTCTGATCGCTGCCGCCGCCATGCTCGCGGTCGGTGTCCAGTCCGGTGCCGCCACCGCGGCGGACGATCCCTGGACCGCCGCACCCGCGGCCCCGGCCGCGGGCAAGGTCAACCCGGGCAAGCTGCCGGCCGACCTCTCCCCCGCCCAGCGCACCGCGCTGATACGCGCGGCCGAGGCCGACAAGGCGGCGACCGCCAAGGAACTCGGGCTCGGTGCCCAGGAGAAGCTCGTCGTCCGTGACGTGGTCCAGGACCGCGACGGCACGACCCACACGCGTTACGAGCGCACCTACGCCGGGCTCCCCGTCCTGGGCGGCGACCTGATCGTCGCCGAGACCAAGGCCGGCACGACGCAGGGCGTCACCAAGGCCTCCCGCGCCGAGCTCAAGAACGTCGACACCGACGCCGACGTCACCCCGGCCGCCGCCGAGAAGCAGGCGCTGAACGCCGCCACCGCGGAGGGCTCCGAGAAGACCAAGGCCGACCGCGCCCCGCGCAAGGTCGTCTGGATGGCCCAGGGCGCGCCCGTCCTCGCGTACGAGACCGTCGTCGGCGGCATCCAGCACGACGGCACCCCGAACGAGCTGCACGTCGTCACCGACGCGAAGACCGGCGCCAAGCTGTACGAGTGGCAGGCCATCGAGACCGGCACCGGCAACACCCAGTACAGCGGCCAGGTGACCCTCGGCACGAGCGGCAGCGGCCCGTACACGCTGACCGACGCCGCCCGCGGCAACCACAAGACGTACAACCTCAACCGCGGTACGTCCGGCACCGGAACACTCTTCTCCGGCTCCGACGACGTGTGGGGCGACGGCACCCCGCAGAACCTGGAGACCGCGGGCGCCGACGCGCACTACGGCGCCGCGCTCACCTGGGACTACTACAAGAACGTGCACGGCCGGAACGGAATCCGCGGCGACGGTGTCGCTCCGTACTCCCGGGTCCACTACGGCAACGCGTACGTCAACGCCTTCTGGTCCGACTCCTGCTTCTGCATGACGTACGGCGACGGCTCGAACAACACCAAGCCGCTCACCTCGATCGACGTGGCCGCGCACGAGATGACGCACGGCCTCACGTCCAACACCGCCGGCCTGGTCTACAGCGGGGAGTCGGGCGGCCTCAACGAGGCCACCTCGGACATCTTCGCGGCGGCCGTCGAGTTCTACGCCAACAACGCCACGGACAAGGGCGACTACCTCGTCGGCGAGAAGATCGACATCCGCGGCAACGGCACCCCGCTGCGCTACATGGACAAGCCGAGCAAGGACGGCAACTCCAAGGACGCGTGGTACTCGGGCATCGGCTCGATCGACGTCCACTACTCCTCGGGCCCGGCGAACCACTGGTACTACCTGCTCTCCGAGGGCAGCGGCGTCAAGACCGTCAACGGCGTCACGTACGACTCGCCGACCTCCGACGGCCTGCCCGTCACCGGCATCGGCCGCGACAAGGCCTCGCTGATCTGGTTCAAGGCGCTCACCACCAAGTTCAGCTCGAACACCAACTACGCCGGTGCCCGTACGGGTACGGTCGCGGTGGCCACCGAGCTGTACGGCGCCGGCAGCGCCGAGGTGAAGGCCGTCGAGCACGCCTGGGCCGGCGTCAACGTGGGCTCCCGTCCCGGCGGCGGTGACCCCGGCACCGGCAAGGTCTTCGAGAACACGGCCGACGTGTCCATCCCGGACAACGGCGCCGCGGTGACCTCCACGGTCAACGTCACCGGTGTCACCGGCAACGCGCCGACCAACCTCGCGGTGGGCGTGGACATCATCCACACCTGGCGCGGTGACCTGGTCGTCGACCTCGTGGCCCCCGACGGCTCGGTCTACAACCTCAAGCCGTTCTCGTCCTCCGACTCGGCCGACAACGTGAAGGCCACCTACACGGTCAACGCCTCCAGCGAGGTCGCCAACGGCGCCTGGAAGCTGCGGGTCCAGGACAAGGCCGCGTACGACACCGGCTACATCAACAGCTTCAAGCTGACGTTCCCGTAAGCCCCGTACGCAAGACGCAAGACGACAGCAGCGGCAGGACGGACGCCCGGAGGGACTCGTTCCCTCCGGGCGTCCGGGCGTCCGGGCGTGGCCTTCTGCCGCTCCTTGGCCGCTGGTCTCGCTCGCCCTCGCGGTCGCGCTGAGCCTCGCCACCTCGCCACCTCGCCGGAGCTGTACACCCCGGCGTACACGCTCGCGCTGGCCGTCTTCGGCTATCTCGCCGGGCGGCGGCAGGAGCACACCCGGGCCGCGCCGGCGCTGTTCGCGCTCGTGGCGGCGGCCGGCTTCGGTCTCGTCCCGCTGGCGGACGGGAACGTCTCCCAGGGCTTCACCGTCGTCCTGGTCCTCGCGCTCGCCATCGTCGCGCCCTGGCTCACGGGCCGGTACGTACGCCAGTACGCGCGGCTCGTCCGGGCGGGCTGGGAGCTGGCCGAGCGCATGGAGCGCGAGCAGGCCGCCGTCGCCGACCGGGAGCGGCTGCGCGAACGGTCCAGGACCGCGGGCGACATGCACGACTCGCTCGGCCACGACCTCGCCCTGATCGCTCTGCGGGCGGCGGCCCTGGAGGTCGATCCGGAGCTGGGCGCCCGGCAGCAGGCGGCGGCCGGGGAGCTGCGCAGGGCGGCCGGCGGCGCCACGGACCGGCTGCGGGACATCATCGGCGTGCTGCGCGCGGGCGAGGAGGAGCCCGGCACCCCGACGACCCCGGCCGGGGAGACCGTCGAGGAGGTGGTGGAGCGGGCTCGCGCCTCGGGGCTGCGGGTGGAGCTGACGACCGGCGGTACGCGCGCCGAGGTCCCGCCGGTGGTCGACCGGGCAGCCCACCGGATCGTGCAGGAGTCCCTCGCCAACGCGGCGAGGCACGCGCCGGGCGCGGCCGTCCGCGTCGTGGTGGAGCGGACCGGAGCCGACACCCTCACGGTGATGGTGGTCAACGGCGCGGGTACCGGTGGCGCCCCGGTCCCGGGCGGCGGCACCGGCCTCGTCGGCCTGGACGAGCGGGTGCGGCTCGCCGAGGCCGGCTGTCCCACGGGCCGGACGGCGACGGCGGGTTCACCGTACGGGCGGTCCTGCCGCTGAGGCCCGGTGCGGCCACCGCCGCGCCGCCCGCCGCGCCCACCTCCGTACGGGAACGGGACCGGGCCACGCGGGAGGTGCGCCGCGGGCTCGCGCTGGTCGCCGCGCTCGGTCTGGTGATGCTGGTGTTCTGGCTGTGGACGCAGTCCCGGTCCTTCCTGGACCGGGACGACTACGACGCCCTGCGCGTCGGCGAGCCGCTCACCGCCGACGCCGTACGGCTTCCTCCGCATCCCCTGGACGGGCCGCCCGCCGGAGCCCCGCCGGAGCCCCGCCGGAGCCGCCCGGCATGGACCGGTGTCTGTACTACCGGGTGAGGATGACGGGCGGCTCGCCGACAAGGCGCAGGTGGGGTGAGAGGGCGTCAGTTCGGGTTCTGGGCGTGGGTCAGGGTCTCCCAGGACACGAAGTAGTTGTCCGTCCCTGAGGGCCGGTGCGCCTCGGTGTAGATGCCCGTGTTCGTCATGGAGATCCCCATGCGGCCGTGCAGGGCGTTGTAGCCGACCTCGGTGACCCTGCCGAGGCCGGGCTTCACCGTGCCGCCGCACAGCCAGGACGGGACGGCCGTGCCGTTCTCGTACTTCGTGTGGAAGCCGAGCGCGTGCCGCAGCCGCTCCGAGACCTGGGGGTAGAGGTCGGCGCCCTGGATGCGGCTGGTCTCGGCGGTGTGGACGGCGGCGGCGAGGCCCCAGCCGGTGTGGCCGAAGTCCCGGCAGGTCTCCTGGGAGAGGCCGTCGACGAAGGTGGTCTGGCCCTGCCAGTACTTCACGATCTCGTCGCGGGTGTCGATGCTGCTGTTCGGCGGCGGCTTGGGGGTGGAGCCGTCGGTGGCCAGGTAGACGTACGCGGGGACTCGGCCGAGGTAGGTCGAGACGGCCTTGTCGTAGGCGGCCCGGTCCTCCAGGTGGACGGCGATGCCGAGCGCGGCCTCGGTCATGATGAGTTCCCAGTTGCCGTTCTTGGTGGCGGCGCCGTTGATGATCTCGGGGAGGTAGACGGTGCGCAGCATCGTCGCGAAGCGGCCGGAGTCGGGCCAGCCCCCGGTGTAGGTGTACTTGATGATCTCGGCGGCCCGCGGCCAGGAGGCGCCCGCCCAGCCGGTCTGGAGCGGTGCGTTGGTGTTGGTGTGGTCCTTGATCACGGCCGACCAGGCGTCCATGATCTCGATCGCCTTCCGAGCGTGCCGGGCGTCGCGGGTGATGTACCAGGCGAGGGCCTGGGTGTAGGCGGCGACCGCGTCCTGCCGCTCGTCCGTGCAGCCGTAGTTGGGGTTGGAGGAGGAGCCGCACTCGACGATCTCGCGGGGCTTGGGCGCGCGGGTCAGCGAGGCGTACGAGCTCGCCATCATCTGGTCGTACGCGGCCTTCCAGGGCTGCGCCCCTGCCTGGACCTTCGACCGTACGAAGTCGAGCTGGGGCCGGGACACGAGGACGCCGGGGTGGGTGAAGGTCGCGGGGGCGGCGGCTTGTCGGGGTCCGGCCGCGGGTCCGGCCGCGGGTCCGGCGGCGGGTCCGGCGGCGGGTCCGGCGGCGGCCGTCGGGACGACAGTGACGGCGACGGCCGCCGCCAGGGCGAGGACGAGGGTGTGGACCAGGGCTCTGAGGCGCATGTGGGGGGTGCCTTCCGTTCCTGTATGTGAACGACGGGCGGAGGAATGAACTCCGCGTCGAGCGTGGAACTTAGAGGCACCCCATGGACACGTCAAGGCCCTGGTCCATACCTTTCGCCGGCTGTCAGCGCATCAGAACGCCCGCCCCCTCCCCCGTCGCCTCCACCGGCAGCGTCACCAGGCCCAGCTCGGCCGCCGAGGCGAGCAGCGGGTGGGAGGGCAGCACACGGACCGTGCAGCCGAAGGGTCCCGTACGGTCCAGGACCAGCGAGCCCTCATAGGGCCAACGGCCCTCCAGGTCCGGGCCGCCCGCCGGCTTCAGGGCGCACACCCGCGCGTCCACGAGGGCGTCGTCGGGGCTGACCCGGCCGGCCAGCGCCTGCACCTCCACGTCGTCCGGGCGCAGCTCGCCGAGCGTCACCCGCACCCGTACCGCCGTCGTCGTGCCGAGCTCCGCGTCCGCCAGGTCCTCGCCGAGCTCGCCGATCTGGATGTGGTCGATGGCGACCTTGGGCCAGGCGCCCCGCACCCGGGACTTCCAGTCCGCCAGGTCCCGCGCGGTGTCCGGGACCAGGGCCCGGTGGGCCAGGGCCGCCGGGGCGTACAGCCGCTCCACGTACTCGCCCACCATGCGGTCGGCGAGCACCTTCGGCCCGAGGTCGGTCAGGGTCCGGCGGACCATCTCGGTCCAGCGGGCCGGCACCCCGTCCTCGCCCCGGTCGTAGAAGCGGGGCGCGACCCGGCGCTCGATCAGCTCGTAGAGCGCCGCCGCCTCCAGATCGTCGCGGCGCTCCTCGTCCGTCGCCGCCCCGTCGGCGGTGGGGATGGCCCAGCCGAAGTCCGGCTCGAACCACTCGTCCCACCAGCCGTCCAGGACGGAGAGGTTGAGACAGCCGTTCAGGGCGGCCTTCATCCCGCTGGTCCCGCAGGCCTCCAGGGGGCGCAGCGGGTTGTTGAGCCAGACGTCGCAACCGGGGTACAGCGTGCGCGCCATGGCCATGCCGTAGTCGGGCAGGAAGACGATCCGGTGCCGCACCCGCGGGTCGTCGGCGAACCGCACCAGCTCCTGCACCAGCCGCTTCCCGCCGTGGTCGGCGGGGTGCGCCTTGCCGGCCACGACGAGCTGGACGGGCCGCTCCGGGTGCAGCAGCAGCGCCCGCAGCCGGTCGGGGTCGCGCAGCATCAGCGTGAGCCGCTTGTACGAAGGGACCCGGCGGGCGAACCCGATGGTGAGCACGTCCGGGTCGAGTACGGAGTCGGTCCAGCCGAGTTCGGCGGCTCCGGCCCCGCGCTGGCGCCAGGAGGCCCGCAGCCGTTCCCGTACCTCGGTCACCAGCTGTTCGCGCAGGGTCCGCCGCAGCTCCCACAGCTGCCGGTCGTCGGCCCCCTCCGCGCCGCGGGCGGCCTCGGGCGCGGTCCACGTCGGCGCGTGGACGCCGTTGGTGACGGAGGTGATCGGCACCTCGTCCGGGTCGAAGCCGGGCCACAGGCCGGCGAACATCTCGCGGCTGACGGCCCCGTGGAGGGTGGAGACGCCGTTGGCGCGCTGCGCGAGGCGCAGGCCCATGGCGGCCATGTTGAAGAGCCCGGGTTCGCCGCCGAGCGGGGTCTCGTCGCCGAGGGCGAGGATGCGGCCGGTGTCGACACCGGGGAGCTCCGCGTCCTCGCCGAGGTGACGGGCGACGAGGCTCCGCTCGAAGCGGTCGATGCCGGCGGGGACGGGCGTGTGGGTGGTGAAGACGGTCCCGGCGCGGACGGTCTCCAGGGCGGCGCCGAAGTCGAGCCCGCCCCGCTCCTGGAGCTCGCGGATGCGTTCGAGGCCGAGGAAGCCGGCGTGGCCCTCGTTGGTGTGGAAGACCTCGGGCGCGGGGGTGCCGGTGAGCCGGCAGAAGGTGCGTACGGCGCGGACGCCCCCGATGCCGAGGAGCATCTCCTGGAGCAGCCGGTGCTCGCTGCCGCCGCCGTACAGCCGGTCGGTGACCTCGCGTTCGGCGGGCGCGTTCTCCTCGACGTCGGAGTCGAGCATCAGCAGCGGTACGCGGCCGACCTGCGCGGTCCAGATGTGGGCGTGCAGACTGCGGCCGCCGGGCAGGGCGAGGGTGACCCGGGCGGGTGTGCCGTCGTTCTCGCGGAGCTGGGTCACGGGCAGCTCGCCGGGGTCGAGGACGGGGTAGTGCTCCTGCTGCCAGCCCTCGCGGGAGAGGGACTGGCGGAAGTAGCCGTGCCGGTAGAGCAGGCCGACGCCGACGAGCGGGACGCCGAGGTCGCTCGCGGCCTTGAGATGGTCGCCGGCCAGGATGCCGAGGCCGCCCGAATACTGCGGCAGGGCGGCGGTGACCCCGAACTCGGGCGAGAAGTACGCGACGGACGCGGGCAGGTCCCCGCTCTGCTCCTGGTACCAGCGGGGGGCGTGCAGATAGTGGTCGAGGTCCTCGGCCGCGGCGCGCAGCCGGGCCAGGAACTCCTGGTCGGCGGCGAGGGCGGCGAGGCGGGCGGCGGAGACGGAGCCGAGCAGCCGGACGGGGTCGGAGGTCCGGCCCTGGGCGGGGTCGACGGCGTCGAAGAGCTCGCGGGTCGGCTCGTGCCAGGACCAGCGCAGGTTCCGCGCCAGTGTGGTGAGAGGTCGAAGGGTGTCGGGGAGGACGGGGCGCACGGTGAATCGACGGATTGCCTTCACGTGTTCCACCTTCGCAGGGGAGTACGGAGCGGAGCGGACGCACCACGCTGTGCATCCCGGCGGTACATCCCCCGAAGGTATGCCACCCCGCCCTCCCGGGCCACGGCGCGCGGGGGTCGTGCCGCGGCCCGGGAGGGGCGTCAGCGCGGCGCGCCGGGGGACGGCTCGTCGCGGGTTCCCCCGTACGGGGAGCCCTGGTTGACGACGGCCGGGTCGCAGGCGCCGCCGGCCGGGTCGGGGGCGGTAATCACCTGGCGGGGCCGGTGCGCCGGCTCGATGACGACGTGCGGCCCCGCGAGCTGGAGCCCGGCGGTGAGGCCCGCGATGCCGCCGGCGGCGACGACGATGTGGAGGAGCTCTCTGCCGTACGGGGCTCCGGGCCGGTCGTGGCTGGTCATCGGGTCCCGGCCCTCTGACGAGTGCCGCCCGTCGCGCGGTACACCATCGTCTCGTTGTCCCGGGTCAGATCGAGGACCGAGCGCAGCAGGGCGACCGGGGCGCCGCCGCTGCCCGCCTCGTACAGCCGCAGGTCGTCCCGGTAGGCGGCCTTGCGGGCCAGGCCGATATGGCGGGCGCGGAAGGTCCTGAGGATCTTGAGGACCCGGCCGAGCGCGTGGGCGGAGGCGGCCAGTTGCAGAGGCAGCCGCTCGACGGTCTCCCAGCTGACGGCCGCCGAGAGCTTGCTGACGGCGGAGACGCCGCCGGCGTGCCGGGCGTGGAAGTCCCGCCAGGACGGCAGGCTGTACGGGACGGAGTCGGCGAGGAACGCGTCGTACGCGGGGGCCGAGCGGTCGCACTGCCAGAGCGTCAGATCGACCGGCCAGAGCGGGACCTGGGTGGCGGCGGGACCGAGGTAGGCGCGCCCGGCGACGTCGATGTCCTCGAAGTACGGGCGCAGGGTCAGCGCGAAGAACTCCGGGGTGACGCGGGCGATCGTGAAGTCGATGGAGTCGACCATCGACTGGAGGTGGTGGGCGATGCGGTCGAGGGCGACCGCGAAGCCGGGGTCGTACGGTTCGAGCCTGGCCAGCCGGGAGCAGGTGTCGAGGGCGGCGACGAGGCCGGGGAACGCCATCCGGACGGCCTCTTGGAGGTGGGCCTCCATGGGGTGTCCGGTGTACATCCGCCGGCGCGAGCCGGTCGGGTTCCAGATCGTGTAGTGGTGCACGGTGTCGCGGGGCACCATGTCGGTGCGGCGGCTGAGGAGTTCGAGGACCGGGAGGATCTCGGGGACGGCGGCGACGGGCTCGGTGCCGTGACGTTTCAGCGAGCCGAGCAGGATGCCGAGGTCGCGCATCGCGGCGAGCGCGTCGACCACGCTCCACTCGGCGGCCCGGTCCAGGTCCGGGACGAGGGTGCGCAGGGCCACCGTGAGCGCGGGCACATCGGCGCCGGCGTTCATGGCGGGCAGCGCGGCGAGCAGGGCGTCGGCGCCGAGCGGGTCGGCGGCGCGTATGTCGGCTGTGCGGTAGCGCGGGTCACCGCATTCTTCGAGCCGGGGCGCGACAAGGTCGTACAGGGCCAACGGAATGCCCCTTCTGGTCGGGGGCGGGCTCGCCTCCGGGGCGCTGTGTGCGGACATCGCCGGTCGAACTCCCCCTACGCCCGAAGGGCGTGGGAGGTGCCCCCGCTCGGGCCCCGCGTTCCCCGGGACCTACGCGCGTTCTCCCTGTCGACGCCCGCGCACCCCTTCGGCTCACTCGCCGGGGTCTACGTGGTCACCGTGGTTCAGCCACTCGCCCCGGCGTGGCGGCGCCGTTGTGGGCGTAGGCAGCAGCAAGCGTACGGAGCTCCCCGCGCCGAACGCGCCGAAGCCCCCGCCACCGACCGGACCGGGTCCGAAACCCGCCGGTCCGGGCCGCCGTGGTGGCCACTTCGGTACGGGTGGTACCCCCCGGGCGCGGCGGCGAAGCTGGCCGCTCTGGCCACCGTGGAGTCGGGGTACGGCCGCGGGAAGCTATAATTCGCCTTCACACAATCCTTGTACGCCGGGCGCACGCAGCCCGAAACGAGAACGGGCGTGCCCTGGAGTCGTGGGCGAGGTCAGGGAGACCGGCGAAGGAGGCGTCCCGCCCGGGGAGCCAGAACCGAACGTTCACGACACGGGACACACACCGGCAATGAACAACCGTCCAGCCGCATGGCGTTCGCGCGGCACTTGCACCATTCGGACGCGGCGGCGCCCGGGTGCCGGACTACTTCGCGACGACGATGAGCCCCTCCTCGCGCAGGGCGCGATGCACCTTCTGACCGGTGGCACCGGCGATACCGAACTCCTCCTGAAGCTGGATCACCGAGGGAATACGCGTCCCGGGCGCGTACGTGCCATCAGCGATGCGCTGCCGGAGCACGGCGGCGACCTGGCGCCATCGGGGCTGGTCGGGGGCAAAGTCCATCACGATTGCCACGCTAGGCAGACCATCGCACATCAGGCGAGAGAGGCTCCCGAGCACAGAAGAGCCCCGGCGAGGTGGCCAGACCTCCCGGGACGCGGCCGATCCGAATGGAGCAGACCGTCGTGAAAGACCCTATCCGCGCCCTCGTCCTATGGGTGAGGCTGGTGCTCGTGACGAGTGCCGGCAACCGGCATCTGACACGCACGATCGCGTTCCGCCCTGCGATCCAGCCCCCGGACCAGGCGCGACCTCGCACTCCCCGTCCCCCATACGGACTCGATGAGCCGCTGGACGCCGACGAAACGGCCATGGTCCGGCCGTACCTCCTCGCACACGAACGGCAGGCGCGCCAACTCCAGCGACGCCTCGCCCTGGTACTGGCGGCGGACTTCGACATCAACCTGGACACGCTGGGGGTGGCCTGATGGACACGACACCTCCGCCCACCACATGCGAGGCATGCGGGACGTTCACGAGCCCCCTGACCACGGTCACGACCGGCACGGCCGCCGGTAAATGGCAGCGCGACGCATGCCCCACGTGCGCAACCACCACCCCGCCGCCCGGCTCCCGCAAACCGGCGCGCATGTGCGTGCGCTGCGCCCGCATCACGGCGACCCCCATCACCGTCTCCGAGGTCCACCAGGCCTCCGGCCCAGGCTTCAACGTCTACGCCTGCCCCGACTGCGCCCCGCATTTCCCTCCCTTACTCGGCGCCCTCGACCTCCTCGAGACCGGCTGGCACCGACGACAAGTAGGCGAATACTGAAGCTGAACTCGTGATGTCGGTGCAGGCGGGCGGAGGTATCCGACTGGCAGGCTGCGGTCCCGGCTTATGGCGCGGCCGGGTAGCTTCATTCAGGAGGCAGCTGGCCGCTGAGTAGTCTTCGGATCATGTGGAGAGAAGCGGCCCTTGAGGTCTGTCCTGGGGCAGGGTTCCGGAGTCCTGCGCAGGCGGTGACCCTCGCTGACGCAGAGCGCCGTCTCGGACGCGGTCTGCCTGCCGAGCTGAGGCAGCTGCTCCTGGACAGTGACGGGATCATCGGGCATACCGCAGTGAACACCGTGTGGCCAGTCGAACGGATTACCGAGCGAAACCTCTTCTTTCGCTCTGATAGGTCCTTTGCCCAGCGGTATATGCCCTTCGACGCTCTTCTCTTCTTCGGGGACAACGGGGGCGGGGACCAGTTCGCGTTCATTCAGACACGCCAGCGCCCGGACATCTTCGTCTGGGAGCACGAGACCGACAGTCGCTGGTGGGTGGCAGGAGACCTGAGGGAGTACCTGGGCTGTTCACTCTCCGAGGGTGGCGACGACTGGTATCCGTAGAGAAGGATCACGACGAAGGCGTTCGGGGATCGGACTGAGTTGTCACGTTCACTCCGCCAGGGCAGTTTCGATCACCTCCGCGGCTCCCTGCGCAGGGGCTACGCCCGAGTGAGAAGCATGGGCTACGTGCTAGAGGAGGCGTCGGCGGGAAAGTAGCGCAACTCTGGGTGGGCGGGATCGAACTGTGGCATCCCAGGCGGGAGTACATCGCGCAGGGCCAGGAACACCCTGTGAACGGCGTCATCGGCGTAGTCAGCGACTGTGGGCGTTGCCTGAAGCACGACACCGCCGCCTGAGAGAGGGATAACTCGGTGGAACGCGCCGGATGCGGCCAGCGCGTCGGGGCCGCCGAGCGTCCTCAACAGTTCCTCGGGGCACACCGTCGTCCAGGAGTAGCCCCGGAGCAGGTTCCTCGCCTCACACACCGAGTCGCGGACCCGGCGGTTGAGCACGCAGTCGAGATTGGTGTCGTCGGTGGCCGGTGCGTCGACGCCCATCCACGCAAAGGCCGGGTTCGCGGCGTCCAGCGCGGCAACAAGGAACTCCACGGCGTCGGCGCAGAACACGGGGTCGTCGGGCATGCCCATTCTGTCGCCGAGTAGGAGCTGTGCCCCCATGTTCGGCCCGCGGCTGCCGATGTTCGCGCTGCGGAGGTGGACGAAGGGCCGGCCTAGAGGCCTTCGCATGAAGAGGACGTGGGCCAGCGCGGGCTCGAGCAGTAGCTCCTGGCGCATGGTCGCCCACCCCGTGAATAGAGGCTGGTATTCCCGTTCCACGGCTCGCTCATCGGCACGCGAGTTCGCCAAAGTGAAAGCAGTCCCCTGCCGCTCCTGTTCGACAAGATCCCTCAGTGGCCCCGAGAGGGCAGCCTCGTACCACGAAGCGAGCCCGTTCCCGACCCCGCCGCTGGTGAGGGCGTCGAACGTTGCGATGGCCCGCAAACTCATGCCCGGGCCCCTTCCTCGGGTGATCTCCTGCACAGCCTAACCTCCGGCCGACATGAGCCGGACGGAGGACAAGAACTATGCCGCGAGTTCGTAAAGCGTCGTGCCGCCGACGACCACCGTGCCCGCGGCCACGCCACCGCCAACGACTACCCCTCCGACGACGACGGCACCTCCAAGGAAAACTCCAGTCAGAATCGTCTCTATAGACCACACACCCACGTTCGAGAAAGCGTGCGTCATCCGGTCCCCGGCTGCTGGGCGGTGTAACGGACCTCAACCACGCTCGTGAGACGAATCCCTGGAGCACCGAAGCCTCCGGGGATTCCTCGCATGTGTCCCGCTCCGCCAGGCATCCTGCCGGAACGTGCCTGGCCGGCCGGCGCGCTGCCGCTGGTAACGCGGACGCGCCCACCAGTTGTCGAAGACGCCGGTGAGGCGGGGGGCTTCAGCAGCCCGCTCAGGAGGGCGTCGCGCTCGCCCCCAAGTCGGCTTCCCATGGAAGGACTCGGAAGCGAGAGGAAACATCCCGTCCCCGGAGGAGCGGGGCGGCACGCCGGGTCAGATCCACGTCACCTGTCGGATGTAGACGCGTTCGCTGCGCGGAACGATGAGGTAGAGGGAACATCCCGTGGGGCACACGGGCCGTCTCCCCTCTGGGCCCCATCTCCTCATACGCGGTGCCGTCGAGGTAGAAGGCTTCAGCGGCGCTGGCCAACTCCTCGGCTCTCTTCTCGACCTCGGCGACGAACGCCGGCGGAGCACCTGCCGGTGACGTACTCCTCGCCGGGGGTCGTACTCCCATCTCCAGGTCACTCGGACCCCGGCCGTGCGGCCTCGTCGTCCACGTCGCGCAGTTCGTCCATGGCGGGGCGGAAAGCCGGATTCTCTCGGTTCGTCATCCGGTGCACGGCCTCAAGCGCCCGGTCGTGTCGCAGCAAAAGGTCAGGGCGCCGTTCGATCTCGACCTGTGCCGCCCAGTACGTGACCCACTGGTGGATGTGGCCGATCTTGCCCGTCTCGGCAGCGAACTCGAACGCCTCTTCCTGGGCCTTTTCCATCTCCGTCAGGCGATGCGGGGCGACGCGCGCCATAGCGAGTCTCAGCCCGTGTGGAGTGCGCTCGGGACGAGGGATCAGCTCCCTGCCGTGGAATGGCTGTGTGCTCATCGTGTCCTCCAGGGTGGGCCCCGGCCAGAGTCGCCAGCCGGATCAGGAAAATGTCTCCTCGCCCCGTCCAGGGGCGGCGGACGACGGTGTGTCGACGGAGGTGCTCGCGGTGAGGGCGGCGCCGGTGGACGCGTGGGTGACGCGTCCGCCGTGGCGGATGCGGTCGGGGGACGCGGAGGAGCGGTCGCCCGCCAACCGGGGCTGATCAGCACGGTCGTTCGAGTACCGGCCCCGTCCTACAAGGACGGGGCCGGTTTCTTGTGGGTGCGGGGCGCTTGCCCGGACGACTACGCCCGAGTAGTTAACAAAGCGCCGGATTGCCCACCCGATTCGTGGGGGAAGGCTCCCCCGGTACACCCCCGTAGACCCGCCATCCGAGTGAACGCGGACAGGAGCGGCCATGCCCGCAACCCGCCAGCCGTCGACGGAGCTACAAAGAGCGCACCACCACCCGCACCCCCGTACCCCCTCAGGTGATGCTGTGAATCCGCTCATGGGACGAATTCCCGTACTGGATGTCCGCCCTCTGGTCGACTGCGGCCGCCGCCCCGCGAAGGCGGTGGCCGGGGAGTCCTTCGAGGTGACGGCCACCGTCTTCCGCGAGGGCCACGACGCCGTCGCCGCCAATGTCGTCCTGCGCGGCCCTTCGGGCCGGCCCGGCCCCTGGACCCCGATGCGTGAGCTGGCCCCCGGTACGGACCGGTGGGGCGCGGAGGTCACGCCGGACGCCGAGGGGCTGTGGACGTACACGGTCGAGGCGTGGAGTGACCCGCTGACAACCTGGCGGCACACCGCGAAGATCAAGATCCCGGCGGGGATCGACTCCGAACTCGTCCTCGCCGAGGGCGCCGAACTGCACGAGCGGGCGGCGAAGGGCGTCCCGAAGAAGGGCGGCGGCCGGGAGGCCGTGCTGGCCGCGGCGGACGCGCTGCGCGACGAGTCCCGTCCGGCCGCGGCCCGTCTCGCGGCGGCGCTCGCCCCGCGGGTCACCGAGACCCTGGACCGCCACCCGCTGCGCGAACTGGTCAGCTCCTCCCCCGCGTTGCCGCTCCAGGTGGAGCGCGAGCGGGCGCTGTTCGGGTCCTGGTACGAGTTCTTCCCGCGCTCCGAGGGCGTGCGGAAGGTCCGGGGCAGGACGAAGCCGGGGACCTTCCGTACCGCCGCCGAGCGGCTGCCGGCCATCGCCGCGATGGGCTTCGACGTCGTCTACCTCCCGCCGATCCACCCCATCGGCATCACCCACCGCAAGGGCCCCAACAACGCGCTCTCGGCGAGCCCGAACGACGTCGGCGTGCCGTGGGCGATCGGCTCGCCGGAGGGCGGCCACGACGCGGTCCACCCGGATCTGGGCACGATCGAGGACTTCGACGCGTTCGTCGCGCGCGCCCGCGAGCTGCGCCTGGAGATCGCGCTGGACTTCGCGTTGCAGTGCTCGCCGGACCACCCGTGGGTGGAGAAGCACCCGGAGTGGTTCCACCACCGGCCCGACGGCTCGATCGCCTACGCCGAGAACCCGCCGAAGAAGTACCAGGACATCTATCCCGTCGCGTTCGACAAGGACATGGACGGGATCGTCGCCGAGACGGTACGGATCCTGCGGCACTGGATGGACCACGGTGTACGGATCTTCCGCGTCGACAACCCGCACACCAAGCCGGTCGTGTTCTGGGAGCGGGTGATCGGCGAGATCAACCGGGCGGACCCGGACGTGATCTTCCTGGCGGAGGCGTTCACCCGGCCCGCGATGATGCGCGCGCTGGGCGCGATCGGCTTCCAGCAGTCGTACACGTACTTCACCTGGCGCAACACCAAGGACGAGCTGACGGAGTACCTCACGGAGCTGTCGGGGGAAGCGGCCGCGCTCATGCGGCCGAACTTCTTCGTGAACACCCCCGACATCCTGCACGCCTACCTCCAGACCGGCGGACGGCCGGCGTTCGAGGTGCGGGCGGTGCTCGCCGCCACCCTCTCGCCCTCCTGGGGCATGTACGCCGGCTACGAGCTCTGCGAGGGCACCCCTCTGCGTGACGGCAGCGAGGAGTACCTGGACTCGGAGAAGTACCAACTCCGGCCCCGCGACTGGGAGTCGGCGGAGCGTACGGGCGCCTCGATCGCGCCCCTGATCACCACGCTCAACCGCGTCAGGCGCCGGCACCCGGCGCTCCGCAGACTGCGGAACCTCAGCTTCCACACCACCGACAACGACGCGGTGATCGCGTACAGCAAGCGGTCGGGCTCGAACACCGTTCTGGTGGTCGCCAACCTCGACCCTCACCACACCCAGGAGGCCACGGTCTCGTTGAACATGCCGGAACTCGGCCTCGACTGGCACGAGACCGTACCGGTGCGCGACGAGCTCACCGGCGAGACCTATCACTGGGGCAGGGCCAACTATGTGCGCCTCGAGCCGGGCGTCACGCCCGCGCACATCCTCGTTTGCCGGGGGTCCGGGGGTTGTCCCCCGGATGAGCACAGTGCCCTGCGACCGTCCCCGCCGATCGGAGGGTCACCCACATCATGACTGTCAACGAACCCGTCCCCGACACCTTCGAGGACACGCCCGCCAAGGACCGTGACCCGGACTGGTTCAAGCGGGCCGTCTTCTACGAAGTGCTCGTCAGGTCCTTCCAGGACAGCAACGGGGACGGCGTAGGCGATCTCAAGGGCATCACGTCCAGGCTGGACTATCTGCAGTGGCTGGGCGTCGACTGCCTGTGGCTGCCGCCCTTCTTCAAGTCCCCGCTGCGGGACGGCGGCTACGACGTCGCCGACTACACCTCCGTGCTGCCGGAGTTCGGCGACCTCGCCGACTTCGTGGAGTTCGTGGACGCGGCGCACCAGCGCGGGATGCGCGTGATCATCGACTTCGTCATGAACCACACGAGCGATGCCCACCCGTGGTTCCAGGAGTCGCGCGAGAACCCCGACGGGCCGTACGGGGACTACTACGTCTGGGCCGACGACGACAAGCAGTTCCAGGACGCCCGGATCATCTTCGTCGACACGGAGACGTCGAACTGGACCTTCGACCCGGTGCGCAAGCAGTACTACTGGCACCGGTTCTTCTCGCACCAGCCCGATCTCAACTACGAGAACCCGGCGGTGCAGGAGGAGATCCTCTCGGCGCTGAAGTTCTGGCTGGATCTCGGCATCGACGGCTTCCGGCTCGACGCGGTGCCGTATCTGTACCAGCAGGAGGGGACCAACTGCGAGAACCTCCCGGCCACCCACGCCTTCCTCAAGCGGGTCCGCAAGGAGATCGACGACCACTACCCGGACACGGTGCTGCTCGCCGAGGCGAACCAGTGGCCGGAGGACGTCGTCGACTACTTCGGCGACTTCGCCTCGGGCGGCGACGAGTGCCACATGGCGTTCCACTTCCCGGTGATGCCGCGGATCTTCATGGCGGTACGGCGGGAGTCGCGCACCCCGGTCTCGGAGATCCTGGCCAAGACCCCGGCCATCCCGGACCGCTGCCAGTGGGGCATCTTCCTGCGCAACCACGACGAGCTGACGCTCGAGATGGTCACGGACGAAGAGCGCGACTACATGTACGCGGAGTACGCCAAGGATCCCCGGATGCGGGCCAACATCGGCATCCGCAGGCGGCTCGCCCCGCTGCTCGACAACGACCGCAAGCAGATGGAGCTGTTCACCGCGCTGCTCTTCTCGCTGCCCGGTTCGCCGGTGCTGTACTACGGCGACGAGATCGGGATGGGCGACAACATCTGGCTCGGTGACCGGGACGGGGTGCGGACCCCGATGCAGTGGACGCCTGACCGGAACGCGGGCTTCTCGTCCTGCGACCCGGGCCGGCTCACGCTGCCGGCCATCATGGACCCGGTCCACGGCTACCAGGTCACCAATGTGGAGTCGGGGATGGCCTCGCCGTCCTCGCTGCTCCACTGGACGAAGCGGATGATCGAGATCCGTAAGCAGAACCGCGCCTTCGGGCTCGGCTCGTACACGGAACTGCCCTCGTCCAATCCGGCGGTGCTCGCCTTTCTCCGGGAGTCCCCCCCTGAGGAGGGACTGGACGCCGACCTGGTGCTGTGCGTGAACAACTTCTCGCGCTTCGCGCAGCCGACGGAGCTGGATCTGCGGCAGTTCGACGGGATGCACCCGGTGGAGCTGATCGGCCAGGTGCGGTTCCCGGCGATCGGTCAGTGGCCGTATCTGCTGACCCTGGCGGGCCACGGCTTCTACTGGTTCCGCCTGAAGAAGAGCCGGCAGAAGCCGCGCTGACCGAGGGCCTGCTGACGGACCATCAGTGAACTGTTCGGGGTGGGGCGGGTTTCCCCCGCGCCACCCTGGGCACTGTGTCCCACACACAGTCGATTCAGGTCCATACGGGCCTTCTTGTCGGGCCCATACGGATCTTCCCCATCCGACACGTCCCGCACATCCGGACAGCCGAAGCCGCCATCCGGGACACTCTGCGCATTTGAACACGAATCTGCGCCCCCCGGGGAAAGGACGCGATGCCATGCCGGAGACCGCATCCACCACCCGGGCCCCGGCCGCCCTCCTCCCATCACTCGCCCCCCTTCTCCATGAATGGCTGCCCCGGCAGCGCTGGTTCGCGGGCAAGGGCCGCCGGGTCATCGGATTCACGCTGGAAGCGGCCACCGAGCTGCTGCCGCTGGACGGCACGGGACCCGGGCTGCTGCATCTCCTCGTACGGGTCGAACAGCCGGGCCGTCCGGCCGGATCGCCCGCGGACTGCTATCAACTGCTCCTGGGCGTACGGACCCAGCTGCCGCCCCGCCTCGCCCCCGCCCTGATCGGGCGGATCCGGCAGGGGCCGCTGGCCGGCCGGGCGGTCTACGAAGGGCTGCGCGACCCGCGGCTCGCGGGTCTGCTCTACGACCGGCTGCGCACCCCGGGCCGGGCCGGGCCGCTGAGGTTCCACGGATCGCCCGATCTGCCCGCCTCCATGGCACCCCGCGTCCTGGACGCCGAACAGTCCAACTCCTCGCTCGTGTACGGCGACAGGTTCATCCTGAAGATCTTCCGCCGGGTCAGTCCCGGCCCGAACCCGGATCTGGAGCTGCCGCTCGCGCTCGCCCGGGCGGGCTGCGCGCGGGTGCCGGCGCCGGTCGCCTGGTTCGAGTCGGGGGCCGGCACGCTCGGCGTCCTCCAGCCGTATCTGCGGGACTCGCGGGACGGCTGGCGGCTCGCGCTCGACGCGCTCGCCGACGGGCGGGAGTTCACGGCCGAGGCGCACGCGCTCGGCCGGGCCACCGCCGAGGTGCACCTCGCGCTCGCGACCGCGCTGCCGACCGAGCGGCTGCGGCGCACCCAGTCGGAGCACCTGGCCGCCGCGATGGACGCACGGCTGCACGCGGCCGCCCAGGCGGTGCCGGCGCTGCTGCCCTACGTCCCCGGGCTGCGGGCGGTCTTCGCGGCGGCCGGCGACACGGTCGGCGCCGGGCAGCTCCAGCGGATCCACGGAGATCTGCACCTGGGCCAGACGCTGCGGGCGGTGGACGGCGGCTGGGCGGTGATCGACTTCGAGGGCGAGCCCGCGAAGCCGCTCGCCGAGCGGTGCCGCCCGCAGCCCGCGGTCCGTGACGTCGCGGGCATGCTCCGCTCCTTCGACTACGCCGCCCGTACCCACCGGCCGTGGAACGCCGAGTGGGCGGCCCGCTGCCGTTCGGCCTACTGCGCGGGCTACGCGGAGGCCTCCGGCACCGACCCCCGCGCCGATCCCGCGCTGCTGCGCGCGTACGAGACCGACAAGGCCGTGTACGAGGTCCTCTACGAGGCCCGTCACCGCCCGGACTGGCTCCCGGTCCCGATGGCCGCGATCGAGCGCCTGGCGGGCCAGGCGTGAGGCGCCGCCGCCCACAGGTGCCCGTTCGGCCGAGTGTCCTGTGCGGTGCGCGCGCCGTTGCGGTTGCGTGGGAACCGGCGCATCTCCCTCATCTCATCGTTCCGACCCCCTTGCAGGAGGCATCCCCGTGACCGCCCGATCCGCTCGCAAGACGGCAGTGCCCCAAGCGAAGACGCCCGCCCCCCGGGCGGAGGCGAAGCCGGACAAGGCCGCGGAGCCGGTACGGAAGGAGCCGGCGCGGAAGGAGCCGGTACGGAAGGAGCCGGCGCGGAAGGAACCGGTACGCAAGGTGCCGGTGCGCAAGGACCCGGTACGGAAGGCCCCGCCGCTCGATCCCGGCGACCGGGCGAGGCTGCTCGCCGGGGAGCACCACGACCCGCACGGCCTGCTCGGCGCCCACCCCGTGCGCGGCGGCGTCGCGATCCGGGTGCTGCGCCCGTACGCCCGTGAGGTCGCCGTCCTCGCCAAGGGGAAGCGGATCGTGCTGCACGACGACGGCGACGGCCTGTTCTCCGGGCTCCTGCCGCTGCTGCGCAAGGTCCCCGATTACGAGCTGCGCGTCCGCTACGACGGGGACGAGCTCGCCGTCCAGGACCCGTACCGCTTCCTGCCCTCCCTCGGGGAGCTCGATCTGCACCTCATCGGCGAGGGGCGGCACGAGGAGCTGTGGACGGCGCTCGGCTCCCGGACGATGACCCACCAGGGGGTGACCGGCACGCGGTTCGCGGTCTGGGCGCCCAACGCCCGGGGCGTACGGGTCACCGGCGACTTCACCCACTGGGACGGCACCGCCCTGCCGATGCGGTCGCTCGGCGCGACCGGCGTCTGGGAGCTGTTCGTGCCGGGCATCGGCGAAGGCGCGGTCTACAAGTACGACATCGCCCGCCCGGACGGCTCGCACACGCTGCGCGCCGACCCGATGGCCCGCCGCACCGAGTGCCCGCCGAACACCGCGTCGATCGTCACCGACTCGCACCACGAGTGGGGCGACGCGGCGTGGATGGCGCGGCGCGGCGCGCGCCCGCACCACGAGGCCCCGTTCTCCGTCTACGAGGTCCACCTCCCCTCCTGGCGGCCGGGGCTGACGTACCGGCAGCTCGCCGAGCAGCTGCCCGACTATGTGCGCGATCTGGGCTTCACGCACGTGGAGTTCATGGCCGTCGCCGAGCACCCTTTCAGCGGCTCCTGGGGCTACCAGGTCACCGGCTTCTACGCCCCGACGGCTCGGATGGGCACCCCCGACGACTTCAAGCACCTGGTCGACGCGTTGCACCGGGCCGGAGTGGGCGTCCTGATGGACTGGGTGCCGGCGCACTTCCCGCGCGACGACTGGGCGCTCGCGGAGTTCGACGGCCGGCCCCTGTACGAGCACGAGGACCCGCGTCGGTCGGCGCACCCGGACTGGGGCACGCTGGAGTTCGACTACGGCCGCAAGGAGGTGCGGAACTTCCTGGTCGCCAACGCGGTGTACTGGTGCGAGGAGTTCCACCTCGACGGCCTGCGGGTCGACGCGGTCGCCTCGATGCTCTACCTCGACTACTCGCGTGAGCACGGCGAGTGGCTGCCGAACGAGTTCGGCGGCCGGGAGAACCTGGACGCGGTGGCCTTCCTGCAGGAGATGAACGCGACCGTGTACCGGCGCTGCCCCGGGGTCATCACCTTCGCCGAGGAGTCGACGGCCTGGGACGGGGTCACCCGGGCGACGGACCAGGTCGGCCCCGGCGGGTTCGGCGGCCTCGGCTTCGGCATGAAGTGGAACATGGGCTGGATGCACGACTCGCTCGGCTACGTCGCCAAGGAGCCGGTGCACCGCAAGTACCACCACAACGAGATGACCTTCTCGATGGTGTACGCGTACAGCGAGAACTACATCCTGCCGATCTCCCACGACGAGGTCGTGCACGGCAAGCAGGCGCTGGTCTCGAAGATGCCCGGCGACTGGTGGCAGCGGCGCGCCAACCACCGCGCCTACCTCGGCTTCATGTGGGCCCACCCCGGGAAGCAACTCCTCTTCATGGGCCAGGAGTTCGCGCAGGGCGCGGAGTGGTCGCACGAGCACGGTCCCGAATGGTGGCTGATGGACGAGACGTACCACTCGGCCGGTGACCACCGGGGCGTACGGGACCTGGTGCGGGATCTGAACACGGTGTACGGCGCGACGCCGGCGCTGTGGGAGCGGGACACCGTCCCCGAGGGCTTCCAGTGGGTGGTGGGGGACGCGGCGGAGGACAACGTCTTCGCCTTCCTCCGTTACGACGCGGAGGGTTCGCCGCTGCTGGCGGTCTGCAACTTCTCGCCGGTGGTCCGGCACGACTTCCGGCTCGGGGTGCCGGAGTCGGTGGCGGCCTGGGCGGAGGTCCTCAACACGGACGCGGCGCGGTACGGGGGCGGTGACGTGGTGAACGTGGATCCGGTGAAGACGGAGTCGGTTCCGTACCACGGCCGTTCGGCGAGCGTACGGATGACGCTGCCGCCGCTGGCGACGGTCTGGCTGCGGCCCGCCTGAGCCCGCTGGTGGCGAGGCCCTGCCGATTCCGGCGGGGTCTCGCCCCGTTATGGTCGCTTTTCAGGATCTTGACCAACATCCTGAATGAGCGGGGAACACAATGAAACAGAGTGTGCGAGGGGCCGGCCCGGGCACGGAAACGGACGGGGGCACGGCGCTGCGGCCGCTGACACCGCGGCTGTGCCACCGGGTGCGGGCGGAGGACACCTTCACCGTGGGCTGGCGTCCGACCGGTGATCCGCACCGGTTCCGGGTCGCGGCCGCCTGGCCGGCCGGCCACCCCTTCTTCGCGCCCGTGCACGGCAGGGTCCATGACCCGTTACTCGTCGTCGAGACGCTGCGTCAGTCGACGATGGCCCTGTTGCACGACGCCTTCGCGGTGCCGCTGACGCACAAGATCCTGCTCAGCGAGATCGCGTTCACCTTCGAGGCCGGGGGCTTGGACGCGGGTGAGGGCGTCGTCGAGGCGGAGATAGAGACACGCTTCACCGAACTCGTCCACAAGGGCGGGACGTTGTCCGAGGCACGGGTGGAGTGGACGGTCCACCGCGGCGGCGCGGCCGTCGCCACCGGCTCCTCGCACGCCCGGTTCACCAGCCCGCCGGTCTACCGGCGCCTGCGCGGCGGGCGCGTCGAGCCGGGCGAGTCCATACCGGGGCCCCGGACCGTCAGGGCCCCGGCCGCGCTCGTCGGCCGCCGGCGCGAGGGGGACGTCCTGCTCGCCCCGGCCGGTGGGGACGGCCGGTGGGAGCTGGTCGTCGACACCCGCCACCCCACCCTCTTCCAGCGGCCCAACGACCACATCCCGGGCATGCTGTTCCTCGAGGCCGCCCGCCAGGCGGCCACCGCGGCCGCCTCGCCCGCTCCCTTCGTCCCCTCGTCGGGGTCCATCGCCTTCGAGCGGTACGCCGAGTTCGGCGCCCCCTGCCTGCTGGAGGTCCGCCATGACGGCGGCACCGGGGCGTTCCGCGTGACCGGCCACCAGGACGGCGAGCGGCTCTTCGTCTGCGCGTTCACCGGGGGCGCCGGCGCCCGATGAGCGCCGGACGCTAGGCGCCCTGGTAGGCGCGGCGGATGACCCCCAGTCGCTGAGTGGCCCGGGTCAGCGCCACGTACAGGTCGTTGATCCCGTGCGCGGCACCGGCCCGGACCCCGTCCGGGTCGACGACGAGGACCGTGTCGAACTCCAGCCCCTTGGCCTGCCGGGGGTCGAGCAGGACCACCGGGCGGGTCAGGTCGGGGGCCGGCCCGTACGAGGCGTCCGGCAGCGCGGCCGTGAGGGCGGCGTGCAGCTCCGCCGGGGCGATCACGGCGAGCCGCCCCTCGGCCCGCAGTTCGGCGGCGACCGCGTCGGCGGTCTCCTTCACCGGGTCCTCGACGGTCCGCTCCCAGGGCTCGACGCCCGTGGAGCGGACCGAACGCGGCGGCTCGAAGTGCGGGTCGGCCTCGCGCCGGACGTCGGCGGCGACCGCCATGATCTCGGCGGGGGTGCGGTAGTTGACCCCGAGCCGTACGAGCTCCCAGCGGTCCTCCACGTACGGCGCGAGGATCTTCTCCCACGAGCCGACGCCCGCCGCGTCACCGGTCTGCGCCGGGTCGCCGACCAGGGTCATCGAACGGGTCGGGCTGCGGCGCATGAGCAGCCGCCAGGCCATCGCGGAGAGCTCCTGCGCCTCGTCGACGATGATGTGGCCGAAGGCCCAGGTGCGGTCGGCGGCGGCGCGTTCGGCGGCGCTGCGGTGGTCGGTCTCCTCGTGGCGCTCGGCGAACCGCTCGGCGTCGATGATGTCGTGCGCGGAGAGGACCTCCGAGGCGTCCTTGTCCTGCTCCTCCTTGTCCTCGAACTCGTAGGTCCGGGAGGCGTACGAGACGTCGAGGACGCCCTGCGCGTACTGGATCTGCTTCTGCCGCTCGGCCTCCTCGGCGGCCCGGGCGGCCGAGTCGTCCTCGCCGAGGAGCTCGGCGGCCTCGTCGAGCAGGGGCACGTCGGCGGGGGTCCAGGGGCCGCCGTCGCGCCGGACGGCGTCGGCGTCCTCCTCGCCGAGGTGGGTCGGCTCGGCGAGGTAGTCGGCGAGGAACTCCTGGGGCGTGAGCGGCGGCCACAGCGTGTCGATGGCGGCATGGACGTCGGGGTTGGCGGCGACGCCCTTGGCGAGCAGGGCGAGGTCGTCGGGGCCGAGGAAGTTGGGCCCGCCGTAGGGGTCGGCGCCGATGCGGTCGGCGAGCTGCTCGGCGAGCGCGTCGAGGAGGTGGAAGACGAAGTAGGGGCGGGCCAGGTTGTGCGGCAGGGCCGTCTCGCGGGCCTTGTGGCGGGCTTCGAGGGCCATGTCCCAGTCGATGATCAGGTCGCCGTCGTCGTGCGGCACGATCAGCGGTGCCCCGCGCTCGGGGACCTGCTGCCGGTCCCGTACGGCCTGGGCCAGGGCCTCGGCCATGGCGGCGTCGCCCTTGACGGCGGCGGCGCGCGGGGTGTCCGTACCGGTGGCGTGGACGCCGGGGAACAGTTCGCCGGGGGTGGCGAGCAGGACGCCGGTCTCGCCGAGGGAGGGCAGGACGTTGCCGATGTAGCCGAGGAAGGCGGGGTTGGGGCCGACGATCAGGACGGCCCGCTTGGCGAGCTGCTCGCGGTGCGCGTAGAGGAGGTACGCGGCCCGGTGCAGGGCCACGGCGGTCTTGCCGGTGCCGGGGCCGCCCTCGACGACGAGGATGCCCCGGTGCGGGGAGCGGATGATGCGGTCCTGCTCGGCCTGGATGGTCTGCACGATGTCGTGCATCCGCCCGGTGCGGGCGGCGTCGAGCGCGGCGAGCAGCACCTCGTCGGCGTCCCGGTTCTCGTACCCGGTGCGGGTCTCGTCGGTGAGGTCGAGCACCTCGTCGTGGAGGGCGGTGACCTCGCGGCCGTGGGTGGTGATGTGCCGGCGGCGGCTGAGCCCCATCGGCTCGTACCCGGTGGCGAGATAGAAGGGCCGGGCGATCTCGGCGCGCCAGTCGACCACGAGCGGGGTCCGGTGGGCGTCGTCCTTCCGGACTCCGATCCGCCCGATGTGGTGGTCGCGCCCGTCGCGGAAGACGAGCCGCCCGAAACAGAGCCCGGTCTCGCCCGCGTCGAAGGCGGCGAGCAGCCCGGACTGCTCGGCGACCATCACATCCCGCTCCAGCCGACCCTGATTGCCGACCCACGGCGCCTTGAGCGCCTGGCCGACGGCGGCCTGGGCCTGGTCCCTGAGGTCGTCGAGTCGTGCGTAGAGCTCTGTGATGAATTGCTGCTCGTTCCGAAATTCCTCGGTTGACAATTCGACTCCCGGCGCGATACAGTGCGTTTATTGAATCGGTCTACGCTTTTGGTGTGCGCAGACACGGAACCCGTAAATATACGCGACGCATTACCCCGACTGTCAATTCTAGTCGGGGTATTTTTGTGCGCCATGGGGAACGAAACGGCACGCGACCTGCTGATCGCCCGGGGGAGCGCGTGGAGTCCCGGCTCGCGCAGTGGGGCGCCAGGGTGTGGCTGATTCACAGGGACCGGCGTAGCGACACCTCGTCGGGCTGACGCCCGCCTCGCGGACCGGATCCGCGGAGGCGGGCGGGGTCCGGGGCCTCAGGTCGGGGGCAGGACGTCCTCCAGTTCCTGGAGGAGGCGGCGCTTCGGGCGGGCGCCGACCAGGGACTTCACGGGGGCGCCCGAGTGGAAGACCATCAGTGTCGGCGTCGCGAGGACTCCGTACCGGACCGTGATCTCGGGGTTCCTGTCCACGTCCAGCTGGACGATCTTCAGCCGGTCCGGCTCCTCCGCGGCGATCGCGCCGAGGACCGCGGCCAGCTGGCGGCACGGGCCGCACCAGTCCGCGGTGAACTTCACCAGGACCGGCAGCCGCGCGCCCAGGACCTCCGTGTCGAAGTCGGCGTCCGTCACCTCGGTGACACCCTCGACCCGCATCATCTTCGTCATCCTCCGAGTTCGCACGTGGGTTCCGGGCCGCCCGGCAGTTCCGCCTCGGCCCGCAGCAGCTGCGCCGCGACCTGCGCGCGCACCGCCTGGAGCTGCTCGACGAGCGCGTCGAGCTCCGCGAGCTTGCGCCGGTACACGTCGAGCGAGGCGGGGCACGCGTCCCCCGCCGGGTGCCCCGCCCGCAGGCACTCCACGAACGGCCGGGTCTCCTCCAGCTCGAACCCGAAGTCCTGCAGGGTCCGGATCTGCTGGAGGAGGCGCAGGTCGTCCTCGTCGTACGTGCGGTAGCCGTTCTCCGTGCGCCGGGCGGCCAGAAGGCCACGGGACTCGTAGTAGCGCAGAGTCCGCGTGGTCGTTCCGGCCAGCTCGGCCAGCTCGCCGATTCGCATGCCCTCGAACGTAAGCCTTGACGTCGGCGTCAACGCAAGCAGCGGGGGCGGGGCCGTGGTAGGCAGGGCCCATGAAGCACGACGAACTGATCCGGTTCCTGCGCGGGCACAGGATCGCCGTCCAGGCGTCGATCGGCCCGGACGGGGCGCCGCAGGCGGCCGTCGTCGGTTTCGCGGTCACCGACGACCTGGAGATCGTGTTCGACACCGTCGAGACGACGCGCAAGTACCGCAACCTGCGCGCCGACCCCCGCATCGCCCTGGTCATCGGATGGGACGAGGTCACCGCGCAGATCGAGGGTGTCGCGGACTTCCCCGTCGGCCCGGAGCTCGAACGCCTCCGCGAGAGCTACTTCGCCGTGTACCCGGACGGGCGTGACCGTCTCGCATGGCCCGGGATCACGCATGTGCGGGTGCGGCCGCACTGGGTTCGTCGCAGCGACTACACGCGAGAGCCTCCGGCGATCGAGGAGCTCGCTCTCTGAGCTCGCCGGGCGGGCTCCCCGGTCACCCTGCGCCTTCCCGCAGCAGCGGGACGACCTCCGCCTCCTCGTACGCGAAGTGGGTCTCCAGCTCCGCCCGCAGCCGGTCGAACTCCGCGCGCGGCGCTTCGGGGTCCGCCTCGTCGAGGCGCGCGAGCAGGGCCTGCAGCTCGTCCAGGACGCGGGCGACCGTCCCGTGCTCGGCCTGGAGGCGTGCGAAGACCTCGGCCTTCTCCGGGTAGGTCCGGGCCAGGTACGGGAAGAGGCCGGCGTCCTCGCCGCCGTGGTGGACGGCCATCGCCGAGCAGAAGGTCAGGCAGTGGCGGCGCAGCTCCACGGTGAGCCCGGGCGCGGTGCGGGCGCCGATTCCCTCGCCGAGCGCGGTGAGTTCGGAGCGGAGCCAGTCGTGGATCTTGATCAGCTCGTCGGCGAGGGCGTCGAGCCTGTCGGGTGGGGTGTAGGTGTCCTCGGGGATCCGGTAGAGGGCGACGACCGGGAGGATCCGGTCGGTCGCCCGCTGGTAGCCGGCGTAGCCGGGGGCCGCCGCGACCACGGTGGCGAAGAGCTCGTCGCGCTCCGCGCCGGTGGCGGCGACCGCGGTGGCCTGCCAGGTGTCCGTGCCCGTCTCGACGGTCACGGTGGGGTTCACCAGGAGGTTGCGGTACCAGTCGGGGTGCCGGTCGGAGCCGCCGGCCGAGCCGGTGACGAGGAGCCGGTCGCGACCGTCCTCGTCCTTGTCCTCGACGAAGCCGAGCGGCGTGGTGTGGGGTTTTCCGGACCGGGCGCCGGTGGTGGTGAGAAGAAGGAGCACCCATCCCTCGAAGGGGCCGCCGAGCTTTCCGGCGTTGGTGCGGAATTCATCGATGATCTGGGAATTGAAGTGGAGGGGCAAAGCCGTCCCAACTGTCCTCTTGCCTCCATGCCTCCGCTTATCTGCGCGGACCGGCACGCGACGTGAGTTCCTTCATCTCAACCGGACCGGCGGCGGGTTGTCAAGGCCGGTTTCCGGCGGGCGGCAGCAGGGGCTTGCGCTCCACCGGGGAGGACAGGACGATCGACGTCGTCGTCCGGCCGAGGGCCGAGGTCTGCTCCAGGATCTCTTCGAGATGGATCGTGTCGGTGACGGCGACCTTGAGGATCCAGCAGTCCTCGCCGACGACGTGGTGCACCTCCAGGATCTCCGGCCGTGCGGTCAGCTCCAGCGTCCTGGGGTGCTTGAGGGTGTAGCCGCCGTGCGGGTCGACCCGGATGAAGGCCTGGATGCCGTAGCCGAGCCGGGCCGGGGAGACATGTGCGCCGTAGCCGGTGATCGCTCCGCACGCCTCCAGTCTGCGCACCCGCTCGGTGACGGCCGCGGGGCTGAGGCGGACGCGTCGGCCGAGCTCGCTGAGCTTGATCCGGCCGTCGTCCTGGAGGAGCTGAAGGATCTGCCGGTCGATGGGGTCGAAGGCGCCCGCCGAGGTTTCGTTGGCGGCGGGACGCAGATGCCGTGGTTCCTTCGGTGCGGCGGCCGGGACTCCCATGTTTCCCCCTTCAGATGGCGAGCGCACAACGTAACACTTGTCACATGGACATTTTGATCATCGGTGGAAACCGCTATGTCGGAAAGCGGCTGACGGATCGTCTGCTGGAATCCGGGCATGCCGTGACGATTCTCAACCGGGGTTCTTCCCGCGCCCCGGAGGGAACGACTCATCTGGTCGCCGACCGGGACGACGAGAAGGCCCTGGAAATCGCCCTGGGCGGGCGGACTTTCGACGTCGTGGTCGATCAGGTCTGTTACACGCCGCGTCAGGCGGTCATCGCCCGGCGGGTTTTCGGGCCGCGCACGCGACGCTATGTGATGACGTCGACGGTGGAGGTGTACGCGTACGAGAACTCGGCCACGCCCGTACGGGAGGAGGCCGTCGATCCCCTCACGGTCGCCGTCGACCCGGACCTGCCCTGGGACGACCGGGAGTTCCTCGAAGCGCACTACGGAGAGGGGAAGCGGCAGGCGGAGGCGGTCTTCGCGGCCGATCCCCCGTTCGCGTGGACGGCGGTGCGGGTCGCCCATGTACTGGGCGGCGCGGACGACTTCACCGGCCGGGTCGAGCACTACGCGCGCCGGATCCGCGCGGGTGAGCCGATCGCCGTACCGGCGGTGAACCACCCGGCCACCTATGTGTATGTCGAGGAGATCGCGGAATTCCTGGCGTGGGCGGTGGGGGCCGAATTCACCGGGCCGGTCAACGCCCATTCCCGGGGGCTCCTCACCACCGCCGACATCTGCGCGGAGATAGAGAAGCAGGTCGGCGGGCGGACCGTATTCCAGGAGGTGGAGGTCGGGGAGGTCTCGCCGTTCTCCTTCACCCGCGCGTACGCCATGGACAACGCCCGCGCGACCGCCCTCGGATTCTCCTTCGGCGACTCCGCGCGGTGGCTGGCGCAGGCGCTCTCCGAGACGCTGGGGGCACGCTGATGCGGTACCGCGTGCTCGGGGACGTACGGGTCGGTGCGATCGGGCTGGGCGCGATGCCGCTCTCCATCGAGGGGCATCCCGACGAGGCGCGCGCCGTGGCCACGGTCCACGCGGCGCTGGATGCCGGCGTGACCCTGCTCGACACGGCGGACTCCTACCACCCGCCGGGCGGCGCACCGGGCGCGGGCGAACGGCTCGTGGCGCGGGCGCTTGCCACGTACGGGGGCCGCACGGAGGACGTGCTGGTGGCGACGAAGGGCGGGCGCGGGCGGACGGCCGACGGCGGCTGGACGGTGGACGGCAGGCCCGCGCATCTGCGGCGCGCGGCCGAGGCGTCGGCGCGGCGGCTCGGAGTCGCGCAGATCGGGCTCTACCAGCTGCACAAGCCGGACCCGGCCGTGCCGTACGCGGAATCGCTGGGCGCGATACGGGAGTTGCTGGACGCGGGGACGGTGCGGCTGGCCGGGATCTCCAACGTGGACACGGAGCAGATCCTTCTGGCCCGGGAGATCCTGGGCGACCGGCTCGTCTCCGTACAGAACCGGTACTCCGCCGCGGTGCGGACGAGCGAGGCGGAGCTGCGGCTCTGCGCGGAGCTGGGGCTGGCCTTCATGCCGTGGAGTCCGCTGGGCGGGATCTCGCGCAGTTCGCTGGACGGGGTCTCGCGCCTGGAGGAGGACCCGCGGTTCGGGGCGTTCCACCGGGTGGCGCGGGTGCGCGGGGTGAGCCCGCAGCGGGTGGCCCTCGCCTGGCTGCTCACGCGGTCGGAGACCGTGCTTCCCATCCCGGGGGCGAGCCGGCCGGAGACGGCGCGGGATTCGGCGGCCGCAGCCGAACTCGTGCTGGATACACAGGAGTTGGCGGAGCTGGACGTTCGGTAGTCGAAGGCACCGGACCCATTGACGGGCCCGGTGTCTCCAACTACAAAAGCTCGTTGAGAGCGCTCTCACGCCCTCATCCCCCACCGGAGGTGTTCTCCTTGAGCCGCGTCCGACGCACCCCCCTGCTGGCCTCACTCCTCGCCGCCGCCCTCGCCGCGGGCGCCCTGCTCGGCCTGGGCGGGGCCGGCACCGCCAACGGCGCGGTGCCCCCGGCGCCGGGCTGGTCGCTCCAGTGGAGCGACGACTTCAACGGCCCCGACCGGTCCCTGCCGAACGCCGCCGACTGGCAGATCGACACCGGCCACGGCTATCCGGGCGGCCCCGCCAACTGGGGCACCGGAGAGATACAGAACTACACGTCGAGCCCCGACAACCTGCGCCTCGACGGCACCGGAAATCTCCGGATCACCCCGCTGAAGGACGGCGCGGGCAACTGGACCTCGGCCCGGATCGAGACCAGGCGGGCCGACTTCAAGGCCCCCGCGGGCGGCACCCTGCGCATCGAGGGCCGTATCCAGATGCCGAACGTGACCGGGGACGCCGCCCTCGGCTACTGGCCCGCGTTCTGGGCGCTCGGCTCGCCCTACCGGGGCAACTACTGGAACTGGCCGGCCATCGGCGAGTTCGACATCATGGAGAACGTCAACGGCCTCAACTCGGTCTGGGGCGTGCTGCACTGCGGCGTGAACCCGGGCGGGCCGTGCGGCGAGACCACCGGCATCGGCGCCAGCCGCACCTGCCCGGGCGCGAGCTGCCAGTCGGCGTTCCACACGTACCGCTTCGAGTGGGACCGCTCCGTCTCCCCCAACGAACTGCGCTGGTACGTGGACGACCAGCTCTTCCACAGCGTGAACGAGACCCGGGTCGGCGCCCAGGCCTGGGCCGACATGACCAGCCACGCGGGCTACTTCATCCTGCTGAACGTCGCCATGGGCGGGGCCTTCCCGGACGCCCTGGCCGGGAAGACGCCGACGACCGCGACGGTCTCCGGACGGCCGATGCTCGTCGACTACGTGGCGGTGTGGACGAAGGGCGGATCGACCACGACCCCGCCCACGACGCCCCCGACCACTCCCCCGCCCTCGGGCTCCTCGCAGCTGTATCTGCGTACGGGAGCCGGAGCCGGGGACGCGCAGTCCGCCGCCACGGTGACGCTGGCCTCGGCGGGCGGCGTCAACCACGACGGCACACCCACCAACCCGCAGGTCTTCACCTCGGGCCCGATCACGCGGACGTACAACGGCGGCTCGACGCAGTTCGACCTGTTCGTGGACGCGGGCTCCGTGGTGGCCAACGGGCAGCAGGTGCGGGTGAGTTACGACCGTACGGGCGACGGGAGCTGGGAGCGGGTGGAGACGTACCAGTACTTCGCGACCGATCCCGTGCCCGGGTACGAGCACTACACCCAGGCGAGCGGCCTGAAGTCGGCGACCGGCAGCCACGGGAACCTGGTGAACGGCCGGGTCCGGATCGAGGTGTGGAACGCGATCGGGAACGGGCCGAGCACGCTCGGCGTCGGGAACCAGTCGGTGGTCAGGATCCCCTTCTCCTGAGGGAGGATGGAGGACGACCCCGGCCGCGACGAACGCGGCCGGGGTCGTCCCGTACCCGAGGCCCGGATCCGGCTCAAGGCCCGGGACCCGGGAGTCTCAGACGCCCGCGCGGGCCTTCTCCTCGCCGTCCTCGGCCCGCTGGTCCGGGACGGGCGACTCCGCCGGCGCCGGGGCGTGGTCGTCGACCAGGGTCTTCTCGTCGAAGGGGGCGCGGCCGGCCAGGACCTCGGAGACCCTGGCCTTGTCGATCTCCTTGGTCCAGGTGCCGACCAGGACGGTCGCGACGGCGTTGCCGGCGAAGTTGGTCAGGGCGCGGGCCTCGCTCATGAAGCGGTCGATGCCGACGATCAGACCGACGCCGTCGACCAGCTCCGGCCGGTGCGACTGGAGCCCGCCGGCGAGGGTCGCCAGACCGGCGCCGGTCACGCCCGCCGCGCCCTTCGAGGCGATGATCATGAAGACGAGGAGGCTGATCTGCTCGGCGAGCGAGAGCGGGTTGCCCATCGCCTCGGCGACGAAGAGCGAGGCCATCGTCAGATAGATCGCCGTGCCGTCCAGGTTGAAGGAGTAGCCGGTCGGCACGGTGATGCCGACGACGGGCTTGCTGACACCCAGGTGCTCCATCTTCGCGATCAGCCGCGGCAGCGCCGACTCGGAGGACGAGGTGGAGAGGATCAGCAGGAACTCGCGGCCCAGGTACTTCAGCAGCGACAGGATGTTGACCCCGGCGACCAGGCGCAGCAGCGCCCCGAGGACGACGAAGACGAACAGGGCGCACGTCACGTAGAAGCCGATCATGATGACCGCGAGCGACTTCAGGGCGTCCAGACCGGTGGCGCCCACGACCGCCGCGATGGCGCCGAACGCGCCGATCGGCGCGACCCACATGATCATGCCGAGGATGCGGAAGACCAGCCGCTGGATGTGCCCGATCCCGCGCAGGACCGGCTCGCCGGCCTTGCCCATCGCCTGGAGCGCGAAGCCCGCGAGGAGGGCGACGAGCAGGGTCTGGAGGACCTCGCCCTCGGTGAAGGCGGAGACCATGGTCTTCGGGATGATCCCGAGCAGGAAGTCCACCGTGGACTCGCTCGCGCCCTCGGCCTGCTTGGAGCCGGCCTCGGCGACCTCCTTCGTGAGGTTGAGGCTGGAGCCGGGGTCGAGGATGTTGCCGACGACCAGGCCGATGGCGAGGGCGACGGTCGACATCACGAGGAAGTACCCGAGCGCGAGCCCGCCGACGGCACCGACCTTCGCGGCCTTACGGACCGAGCCGACGCCGAGGACGATCGTGCAGAAGATGATCGGCGAGATCATCATCTTGATCAGGTTCACGAAGCCCGTGCCGAGCGGCTTCAGCTCGACGGCGACGCCGGGGGCGACGAAGCCGACCGTGATGCCGAGCAGGACGGCGCCGATGACGGCGAGATACAGGTAATGGGTGCGGTCCCGTTGTGCGGCCACGGGGTCCTCCTCGAGCTGATGAATGTCCACGTCCCGGTGGATCCCAGCGAATATCCATCAGCCTGTGACCGGGGTCACCGTTGTGTTCGTTTCGTTCGCGGAATTCGGAGAACGATTCGGGAACGTGATTCCCCCGGGCAAATCCGGCCAGGCACACTTACCGGCATGCGCATCCCCCGCATCCGCTTTCCACGGCCCCGCAGCCTCGCCGCCCAGCTCTTCGCGATGCAGGTCGTGCTGGTGGCCGCCGTCGTGGCCGGGTGCGCCGTCTTCGCGTACGTCACCGACCGCGCCCAGGCCGAGGAGACCGCGCGCCGCCAGTCCACCGCGACCGCCGTGGCCGTCGCCGGGTCCCCGGCGGTGGTGGAGGCGGCCCGCTCGGCGGACCCGACGGCGCGGCTCCAGCCGTACACCGAGTCGCTGCGGCACCGCTCCGGCGTGACCTTCGTGGTGATCATGGCGCCGGACGGCAGGCGCTGGACTCACCCGGAGCCGGCGGAGATCGGCCGGACCTATCTCGGCCACATCGAGCCTGCCGTCGCGGGGCGGACCTTCTCCGAGACGCACATGGGCGTGCTCGGGCCCTCGGTCCGCACGATCACGCCGGTGTACGACGACGGGCGGGTCGTCGCCCTGGTCAGCGCCGGCATCACGATCGAGAAGATCAGCGAGCAGGTACGGGAGCAGGTCACGGCCCTGCTGGGGATGGCGGGGGCGGCGCTGGCGCTCGGCGGTGTCGGTACGTACGTCATCAACGCCCGGCTGCGGCGGCACACGCACGGCATGAACGCGGCCGAGCTGAGCCGGATGCACGACTACCACGAGGCGGCGCTGCACGCGGTGAGCGAGGGGCTCGTGATGCTGGACGGGCAGCGGCGGATCGCGCTCATCAACGACGGGGCGCGGGAGCTGCTCGGTCTGGACGCGGAGGTGGTGGGCAGGTCGGCGGCGGATCTGGGGCTGCCGGTCTCGCTGACCAGTGCGCTGCTCGCCTCGGAGCCGCGGGTGGACGAGCTGCATCTGACGGCCGAGCGGGTGCTCGTGGTCAACACCAGGCCGGTGGTGGGCGGGGAGCGCCGGGGTACGGTCGTCACGCTCCGGGACCGCACGGAACTCCAGGCGCTGTCGGGCGAGTTGACCTCGGAGCGGGGGTTCACGCAGGCGCTGCGCTCCCAGGCGCACGAGGCGGCGAACCGGCTGCACACGGTCGTCTCGCTGATCGAGCTCGGCCGGGTGGAGGAGGCGGTCGGCTTCGCGACGGCGGAGCTGGAACTGGCCCAGGCGCTCACCGACCGGGTCGTGGACGCGGTCGGCGAGCCGGTCCTGGCGGCACTGCTGCTCGGCAAGGCGGCGCAGGCCAACGAGCGGGGTGTGGAGCTGATCCTCACGGAGGAGTCCGGGATAGACGACGGCCTGCTTCCGGCGTCGCTGCCGCCGCGGGACCTGGTGACGATCCTCGGCAACCTCATCGACAACGCGGTCGAGGCGGCGAGCGGCACGGTACGGCCCCGGGTGCGGGTCACGGCCCTGACGGGCGCCGGCGAACTGCTGCTGCGCGTCGCCGACAGCGGCCCGGGCGTCCGCCCCGAGGACCGCGCGGCCGTCCTCGACCGCGGCTGGTCCACCCGCGGCCCGGGCCGCGGCCTCGGCCTCGCCCTGGTCCACCAGACCACGACCCGCGCCTCGGGCACACTCACCCTGGGCGAATCCCCGGAGGGCGGCGCGGAATTCACGGTGAGACTGCCACTGGGCCCGCGGGGCTTGACGACGGGCCCGGCCGGGGGGCCGGGCTCGGACGCCGGGCAGGGCTCGGGCGACGGGCAGGGCTCGGGGCCGGGCTCGGACGCCGGGCAGGGCTCGGACGCCGGGCAGGGCTCGGGGCCGGTCGCGGGCGACGGGCACGGCTCGGGGCCGGTCGCGGGCGACTCGGCGCCGGCTCCGATCCCGGGTCCGGACCCCGCACCGGAACAGGGCTCGGCCGCCACACGCGTACAGACCCCGGCACCGGACACGGGTGGCGCGGCGCCTGCCCCGGTGCCAGGGCCGGCCGCCGGGCACGGCACGGACGCCGGGCAGGGCGCCGCGCACGGCTCCCCGCACGGCTCCCCGCGCGGGGGCGCCACAGCGGCCGGTACGGAGGTTCCCGTATGAGTCAGGGCATCCGCGTCCTCGTCGTCGAGGACGACCCCGTCGCCGCCGACGCGCACGCGCTCTACGCCGGGCGTGTGCCCGGGTTCGTCGTCGTCGGGGTCGCGCACTCGCGGGGCGCCGCCGTGCGGCTGCTCGATCGCACGCCCGTCGATCTGATCCTGCTCGACCTCTATCTGCCCGACGGCCACGGACTGCACCTGCTGCGGTCGCTGCGCGCCGCCGGGCACTCCGCCGACGTCATCGCCGTCACCTCCGCCCGCGACCTCGCGATCGTGCGCGAGGGGGTGTCCCTCGGGGTCGTCCAGTACGTCCTGAAGCCGTTCACCTTCGCGACGCTCCGGGACCGCCTCACCCGGTACGCCGAGTTCCGCGCCACCGCCGGCGAGGCCTCCGGGCAGGACGAGGTGGACCGGGCCCTGGCCACCCTGCGCACCCCGCAGCCCGCCTCGCTGCCCAAGGGCCTGAGCGCCCCGACCCTGGAGGCCGTCACCCGTACCCTCCGGGACTCGCCCGCCGGGCTGACCGCCACCGAGGCCGCCGCCGCCGTGGGGATCTCCCGGATCACCGCGCGCCGCTATCTTGAGCACCTGGTCACCGACGGCCGGGCCGCTCGGGCCCCGCAGTACGGGCAGATCGGCAGGCCCGAGCTCCAGTACCGGTGGATCACGACGGTCGGCCGGCCCCGCTGAGAGGCGCCCATCTCGGTCACTGAGACGAACCATGATCCATACGGATCGTTACCGCTCGGTTCCGACGTTTCTACGACATGCAACCTTGGGTGAACGCACCGTAGCCAACGATCACGTTCCGCATCTACCGTGTCGACGTGCAACCCTCCCCTCCCTCCCCTCCCTTCAATGCCCTCGCCGCGCGCCATCTACGCGAAGGGCTCGGCATGGCGCCCGGCCATGTCGCCTACGGTCTGCGCGCGCAGTACGGCCTTGCCATCACCCCCGACACCGTCGTCGCCTGGGAACGCGGGCGCCTCGCGCCGTCCTCCCAGGAGCTCTCCGCGCTCGCGGGCGTCCTGTGGTGCGCGCCCGGCGAGCTGATCGCCGCCGCCACGACCCTGCGCGAGCACCGGATGGCCCGTGGCTTCGCACCGGACGACCTCGCCCGCCGCGTCGGCCTCGACGCGGCCGCCTACCTCCGCATGGAGGAGTCCGGCCGCTGGCGCGGCAACGAACGCCAGACCGCCGCGCTCGCCGAGACCCTCGGCCTCGGCCCCCGCGCGCTGCTCACCGTGACCGGCAGGGACGAGGACCTGGCCACGCTGCTGCGGGACGCCGCGACGACCCGCTGGCAGGCGTACGTACGCCCCGCCGTGAAGATGCTGCCGATGCCGAAGCGGGTCCTGGAGGCCGCGCTCCAGCGGCTGCACACGGACTACCACGCCAAGATGGCGGCGACGAGCAGCTGGGGCGCCTCGGGCGACAGCGGCGCCGCCGGCCGCGAGTACCTGGACGGGATCGTCGAGCACTTCTGGGCGGCCACCGGCTCGTAGGGTGTCGGCGTGAGACGACACATACCGTTCGAGAATCTCCACAACTTCCGTGATCTGGGTGGCTATCGGACCGCCGACGGCGGAACCGTCCGATGGAACGTCCTCTACCGTTCCGACTCCCTCGCCAAGCTGCGCGGTCCCGATCTGGACCGCTTCCACGCGCTCGGCGTGGAGAGCGTGATCGACCTGCGCTATCCGTGGGAGATCACCGCCAAGGGCCGTATGCCGAAGACCGACGGCATCGCCTGGCACAACCTGAGCATCGAGCACCGCCCCTACGACCAGGCGGAGATCGACCCGGACCTCGACCCGTGGCGCTACCTCGCCGACCGGTTCGCCGAGGTCGCGGCCGACGGCGCGGCGGAGCTGCGCGAGGCCTTGGAGGTGATCGCGTCCGCCGAGGGTCCGCTCGTCTTCCACTGCGCTTCCGGCAAGGACCGTACGGGTCTGCTGGCCGCCGTGCTGCTCGGCCTCCTCGACGTGTCCGACGAGCAGATCCTCGACGACTTCGCGCTGACCGAGCTCGCCACCGCGCGTCTGGTCGCCGACTGGCACGCCGCCCATCCCGGGCGCGAGCTGCGCTGGCCGGCGTACGGCCGGGCGCCGGCCGACATCATGCGGCTCTTCCTCGCGGACCTGCGCGAGGAGTACGGCTCGGTGTACGCGTACGTCACCGGGCACGTGGGCCTTGAGCCGTCCGTGGTGGAAGCGCTGCGGGACCGTCTCGTGGAGCGCGCCTCCGCGTCCTAGCGGCGGTCGGGGCCGAAGAGGCGGCCCACGCGGCCGTGCGGTCGCCGACGACGGTCACGCACGCGCCGGGATCCGCCCGCCGGAGGGGATCCGCCCGCCCGGAGGGGATCCCGGCGCTCGTCGAGGCAGAGGTCAGAACCGGTCACCCGTATCCGTACGTCCCCGGCGACGGGTGCGGTCAGCGGCGCCGAAGGCAAAGGCCCCGATCGTCCACCGGGGGACGATCGGGGCCTGTTGCGAAGTCTCGCTCAGAAGACCGACTCGGCCTCGGCCATACGGTTCTCCGGGACCGTCTTCAGCTGCGTGACGGCCTCGGCGAGCGGCACCATCTCGATGTCCGTGCCGCGCAGGGCCGTCATCTTCCCGAACTCGCCCTCGTGCGCAGCCTCCACCGCGTGCCAGCCGAAGCGGGTCGCGAGCACCCGGTCGTACGCCGTCGGCGTGCCGCCGCGCTGGACGTGGCCCAGAATGACCGGCCGCGCCTCCTTGCCGAGGCGGCGCTCCAGCTCGACCGCGAGCCGGTTGCCGATGCCCTGGAAGCGCTCGTGGCCGTACTGGTCGATCTCGCCCTTCTTGTACTCCATGGAGCCCTCGGCGGGGTGCGCGCCCTCGGCGACGCAGACGACGGCGAACTTCTTGCCGCGTGCGAAGCGCTCCTCGACCATCTTGACGAGGTCGTCGACCTGGAAGGGCCGTTCGGGCAGGCAGATGCCGTGCGCGCCGCCGGCCATGCCGGACTCCAGGGCGATCCAGCCGGCGTGCCGGCCCATCACCTCGACGACCATCACGCGCTGGTGGGACTCGGCGGTGGTCTTCAGACGGTCTATGGCCTCCGTCGCCACGCCCACGGCGGTGTCGAAGCCGAAGGTGCGGTCGGTGGAGGAGATGTCGTTGTCGATCGTCTTGGGGACGCCGACGACGGGCATGCCGGCGTCGGAGAGCATCCGGGCGGCGGTCAGGGTGCCTTCGCCGCCGATGGGGATGAGCACGTCGATGCCGTACTTCTTCGCCAACTCCGGGGCGGACTCGGCGGCTTCGGCCAGCCGGTTGCGCTCCAGGCGGGCGGAGCCGAGGATGGTGCCGCCGCGGGCGAGGATGCCGCTGACCGCGTTGAGGTCGAGCGGGCGGTAGTGACCGTCGAGGAGACCCTTGAACCCGTCCTCGAAGCCGATGACTTCGTCGTTGTGGCCGGTGAGCGCGCGGTGCACGACCGACCGGATCACTGCGTTCAGGCCAGGACAGTCGCCGCCTGCGGTGAGAACTCCGATGCGCATCGTGCTACGTCTCCTGCTCGGTAGTGGTACATGTGAGCTCTGTCGATTCTCACACGCCCGGCCCTGCCGCCGCGCTCCCGGCTGCTCCGCGCGTCCGGCCCCCGGGGCCTTTCGTCCCCTCTTCCGGGCCCTTCGTCCGGCGGGCGTCGTATCCACCCCCAGAGGTATTGTCAAGAGGGCAATGCCACCCTATCGGGGTTTTTTGAACACACTCGGTTGACGAGACCGGGCGGACAGGACTGGACAGGAGACCACGGCGTGACGCGCAGCGTGTACGTGACCGGGATCGACCGCGGAGACGGCCGGCAGGTCGTCGAGCTGGGAGTCATGGAGCTCCTGACCCGCCAGGTGGACCGGGTGGGGGTGTTCCGTCCGCTGGTGCACGACGGTCCCGACCGGCTGTTCGATCTGCTGCGGGCCCGCTACCGGCTCTCCCAGGACGCGTCGACCGTCTACGGCATGGACTACCAGGAGGCCTCCACGCTCCAGGCCGAGCAGGGCACGGACGCGCTGGTCTCCCGGCTCGTCGACCGCTTCCACGCCGTGGCCCGCGACTACGAGGTCGTGCTCGTCCTCGGTACGGACTTCGCGGCCACCCAGCTCCCCGACGAGCTGGCGCTCAACGCGCGCCTCGCCAACGAGTTCGGCGCCTCGGTGATACCCGTCGTCGGCGGCAAGGGCCAGACCCCCGAGTCCGTACGGGCCGAGGCCCGCAACGCCTTCCGGGCGTACGACGGGCTCGGCTGCGACGTCCTCGCGATGGTCGTCAACCGGGTGGCCGGCGAGGACCGGGAGCTCATCGCCGAGCGGCTCTCCGCCCGGCTGCCCGTGCCCTGTTACGTCCTGCCCGACGAGCCGGCCCTCGCCGCCCCCACGGTCGCGCAGATCACCCACCACCTGGGCGCCTCGGTCGTCCTGGGCGACGACGCGGGCCTGGCCCGGGACGCCCTGGGCTTCGTCTTCGGCGGCGCGATGCTGCCGAACTTCCTCAACGCGCTCACCCCTGGCTGCCTGGTGGTCACCCCCGGGGACCGCGCCGACCTCGTCGTGGGCGCGCTCGCGGCCCACTCGGCCGGCACGCCGCCCATCGCCGGTGTGCTGCTCACCCTGAACGAGCGACCGAGCGAGGAGATCCTGACCCTGGCCGCCCGTCTCGCGCCCGGCACCCCGGTCATCTCCGTCCCCGGCACCAGCTTCCCCACGGCCGCCGAACTCTTCTCCCTCGAAGGGAAGTTGAACGCGGCCACGCCCCGCAAGACGGAGACCGCCCTCGGCCTCTTCGAGCGCCACGTGGACACCTCCGACCTGCTGAAGCGGATCTCGGTGGCGCGCAGCGGCCGGGTCACCCCGATGATGTTCGAGCACGATCTCCTGGAGCAGGCCCGCGCCGACCGCCGCCGCGTGGTCCTGCCGGAGGGCACGGAGGAACGCGTGCTGCGCGCCGCCGACGTGCTGCTGCGCCGGGACGTCTGCGATCTGACCCTGCTCGGCGATGTGGAGACCATCCGGAAGAAGGCCGCCGACCTCAGCGTGAACCTGGGCGACGCCCAGCTGATCGACCCGCAGACCTCCGAGCTGCGGGACGCCTTCGCGGAGAAGTACGCCGCCCTGCGCGCCCACAAGGGCGTCACCGTCGAGCTGGCGTACGACGTCGTCTCGGACGTGAACTACTTCGGCACGCTGATGGTCGAGGAGGGGCTCGCCGACGGCATGGTCTCCGGCTCGGTGCACTCCACCGCCGCGACCATCCGCCCCGCCTTCGAGATCATCAAGACGAAGCCGGACGCCTCGATCGTCTCCTCCGTCTTCTTCATGTGCCTGGCCGACAAGGTCCTGGTGTACGGGGACTGCGCGGTCAACCCGGACCCGAACGCCGTGCAGCTCGCGGACATCGCCGTGCAGTCGGCGGCCACCGCGGCCCGCTTCGGCGTCGAGCCGCGGATCGCGATGCTCTCGTACTCCACCGGCACCTCCGGCTCCGGCGCGGACGTCGACAAGGTGCGCGAGGCGACCAAGCTGGTACGGGAGTCCAGCCCGCAGCTGCGGATCGAGGGGCCCATCCAGTACGACGCGGCGGTGGAGCCGTCCGTCGCCGCGACCAAGCTGCCGGGGTCGGAGGTGGCCGGGCAGGCGACCGTCCTGATCTTCCCGGACCTCAACACCGGCAACAACACCTACAAGGCCGTGCAGCGCTCGGCCGGCGCCGTGGCCGTCGGACCGGTCCTGCAGGGTCTGCGCAAGCCCGTGAACGACCTCTCGCGCGGCGCGCTCGTCAGCGACATCGTCAACACGGTCGCCATCACGGCGATCCAGTCCCAGGGTCAGGAGCTCCCCGCATGACGTCCCACCCGTCTCCCACCGCCGCCCTGCCTGACGAGCTTCGCTCGGCCCCTCATGCCTCGCGTGTCCTCGTCCTCAACTCCGGCTCGTCGTCGGTGAAGTACCAGCTCCTCGACATGAAGGAGGGGTCCCGGCTCGCGGTCGGCCTGGTGGAGCGGATCGGCGAGGAGACCTCGCGGCTCGTGCACACCCCGCTGCGGGACGGGGGAGGAGAGAAGCGCGAGAGGACCGGCCCCGTGGCCGACCACGCGGCCGCGCTGAAGGCGGTGGCCGAGGAGCTGGCGGCGGACGGGCTCGGCCTGGACTCCCCCGAGCTGGCGGCGATCGGCCACCGGGTGGTGCACGGCGGGCTGCGGTTCAGCGCGCCGACGGTCATCGACGACGAGGTGCTGGCCGAGATCGAGCGCCTCGTGCCGGTGGCGCCGCTGCACAACCCGGCGAACCTCACCGGGATCCGTACGGCACAGGCGCTGCGCCCCGACCTGCCGCAGGTCGCGGTCTTCGACACCGCCTTCCACACGACGATGCCGGAGTCCGCGGCCCGGTACGCGATCGACGTGGAGACCGCGGACGCGCACCGTATCCGGCGGTACGGATTCCACGGCACCTCGCACGCGTACGTCTCCCGGGAGACGGCGAAGCTGCTGGGCAAGGCGCCAAAGGAGGTGAACGTGATCGTGCTGCACCTGGGCAACGGGGCCTCGGCCTCCGCGGTCCGGGGCGGGCGGTGCGTGGACACCTCGATGGGCCTGACCCCGCTGGAGGGCCTGGTCATGGGCACCCGCTCGGGCGACATCGACCCGGCGGTCACCTTCCACCTCAAGCGGGTGGCCGGCATGTCCGAGGACGACGTGGACGTCCTGCTCAACAAGAAGTCGGGTCTCGTCGGGCTCTGCGGGGACAACGACATGCGGGAGATCCGCCGCCGGATCGACGAGGGCGACGAGCGGGCCGCCCTCGCCTTCGACATCTACATCCACCGGTTGAAGAAGTACATCGGGGCGTACTACGCCGTACTCGGGCGGGTGGACGCGGTCGCGTTCACGGCGGGTGTCGGTGAGAACGCGGCTCCGGTGCGGGAAGCTGCGATCGCCGGCCTGGAGGAGCTGGGTCTGGCGGTGGACGCCGGCCTCAACGCCGTACGTTCCGACGAGGCGCGGCTGATCTCGCCGGAGTACGCACGGGTGGCGGTCGCCGTGGTGCCGACGGACGAGGAGCTGGAGATCGCTCGACAGACGTTCGAGTTGGTGAACGCCTGAGCGGGCCCCCGCCCATTTGTACTTTCCACCAGCCGGAATATTCCGCAGCGAAACAAACCGATAGGATCCGCCTCATGCGCCGTTCCAAAATCGTCTGCACGCTGGGCCCCGCCGTCGACTCGTATGAGCAGCTGAAGGCTCTCATCGAGGCCGGCATGAACGTGGCCCGATTCAACATGAGCCACGGGACCCAGGCAGAGCACCAGGAGCGGTACGACCGTCTCCGCAGGGCGGTGGCGGACACCGGCCGCGCCGTGGGCGTGCTCGCCGACCTTCAGGGCCCCAAGATCCGTCTGGAGACCTTCGCGGAGGGTCCCGTCGAGCTGGTGCGCGGTGACGAGTTCACCATCACCGTCGAGGACGTCCCCGGTGACAAGTCCATCTGCGGCACCACGTACAAGGGGCTGCCCGGAGACGTCTCCAAGGGCGACCAGGTCCTGATCAACGACGGCAACGTCGAGCTGCGGGTCGTCGAGGTCGAGGGCCCGCGGGTCAAGACGATCGTCGTCGAGGGCGGCGTCATCTCCGACCACAAGGGCATCAACCTCCCGGGCGCGGCCGTCAACGTCCCGGCCCTGTCCGAGAAGGACGTCGAGGACCTCCGCTTCGCGCTCCGGATGGGCTGCGACATGGTCGCGCTCTCCTTCGTCCGTGACGCCAACGACGTCAAGGACGTCCACAAGGTGATGGACGAGGAGGGACGCCGGGTCCCGGTCATCGCCAAGGTGGAGAAGCCGCAGGCGGTCGAGAACATGGCGGACGTCGTCGCGGCCTTCGACGCGGTGATGGTGGCCCGTGGCGACCTGGCCGTGGAGTACCCGCTGGAGAAGGTCCCGATGGTGCAGAAGCGCCTCGTGGAGATGTGCCGCCGCAACGCCAAGCCGGTCATCGTCGCGACCCAGATGATGGAGTCGATGATCACCAACTCCCGCCCCACGCGCGCCGAGGCCTCCGACGTGGCCAACGCGATCCTGGACGGCGCGGACGCGGTCATGCTCTCGGCGGAGTCCTCGGTCGGCGCGTACCCGATCGAGACGGTCAAGACCATGTCGAAGATCGTCGCCGCGGCCGAGGAGGAGCTCCTCTCCAAGGGCCTGCAGCCTCTCGTGCCCGGCAAGAAGCCGCGCACCCAGGGCGGTTCGGTCGCCCGCGCGGCCTGCGAGATCGCCGACTTCCTCGGCGGCAAGGCCCTGATCGCCTTCACCAAGTCCGGCGACACCGCCCGCCGCCTCTCGCGCTACCGCGCGACCCAGCCGATCCTGGCGTTCACGACGGACGAGTCCACGCGCAACCAGCTGACCCTGAGCTGGGGCGTGGAGTCCTTCCTGGCCCCGTTCGTGGAGACCACGGACGCGATGGTCGAACTGGTCGACGCGGAGCTCCTGAAGCTCCAGCGCTACAACGCGGGCGACACGATGGTCATCACGGCCGGCTCGCCCCCCGGCGTCCCCGGCACCACGAACATGGTCCGGGTCCACCACCTGGGCGGCGGCCAGCGCGACTGACGCGGTTTGACCCGAACATCACCGAGGGCGGCACCGGGAGAGGATCCGGGTGCCGCCCTCGGCGTTGTCCTGTATCTGTCGCACGGCTCCTGAGTCGACGCCAAAAAGTAATGAGCAGGGCTCTCTACCGCCAGTAAGATCATTTCGCCTGTTCTTCGCCCGCGAGAGATGCCTGGAAGAAAAAGAACATGAGACTGCGTAGGGCCCTCCCCATCGCCGCCGTACTGCCGGCCCTGCTCCTGATGGCCGCGTGCAGCGGCGAATCGACGGAATCCGGCGACAAGAAGCCGAAGGCGGGCGCGAAGAGCACGCAGAGCGCCGAGGAGAAAGAGGCTGCCGAGGCGAAGCGCCTGGGGGCACTGGACACCAAGGCACTCGAAACGGTGGTCCTCACCGGAAAGACCGCGGGATTCGATGCCAAGAAGATAGCCAAGTCGGAGGTCGAAGCCGGCCGCGGCATGGAGGCCGACAAAAAAGTCTGCCAGCCCCTCGCGAGCCTGATCGGCGGCTTCACGCACATCCCCGCGGTGAGCGTGGTGCACCGCTCCCTTCAGCCCGGTGAGGCGACCAACGCGACGGTCGGCTCCATGTGGCTCGCCTCCCACTCGGAGGACAACGCGATCCAGGTCATGAAGGACCTCCGCACAGCCGTCACCGAATGTCCCAAGGGCTTCAAGACGCTGGGCCTGACGTACGGAAAGGTCGAGGGCCTCCCGGCGCCGAAGCTGGGCGACGAGGCGGTCGGCTACCGGATCACCGGCGACATCGGCAACCAGAAGATGCCCATGACGTACACGGTCGTGCGCAGCGGAGGCGTCATCGCCGCGTTCTACGGCGTGAACATGCTGGACGCGAAGAAGGCCGCGATCCCGGAGCCGGTGGTCCAGGCCCAGCTGGAGCGGATCGCGGGCGCGAAGGGCTGACGCCGCTGCCGTAGGCACGGAGAGGGGGCCGTCCCCAGTGAGTGCATCTCACTGGGGACGCCCCCTCTTTTGGTCGGCTCACCTCCGTCCGGAGCCGCCGAGGCTGCTACCCCTCGGCGGCTCCGGACGGCGGACGGTCAGTCGACCGACCCCGATTCCGCCGGGAACTCCGGTGGCCAGGGCCCGTCGTACAACGACTGCCGCTCACCCATCAGCTCGTACTCCGCCTCCCGCCAGGACGGATTGGCGGCGACGACGAAGCTGTCGCCGTCCCGCTCCAGCATCCAGGTGTAGGAGGCGTCCTCCGCCGGAATACCGTGCCGTTCGCTGAGCACGGCGAACTCGGCGGCGGTCGCCCGCCGGATGTGGAGCCCGTTCCGGTAGAAGGGCTTGAGGAACATCAGTTCCACATGCCCGAAGGAGACCTCGACCCTCGTCGTGGTCTGGTCCACCAGTGTGGCCTCACTGGCCAGGAAGAGCTGCCGGTGCGAGGGGAGGAACCCGGTGACTCTGAAGAGCCGCCCCTCCCGGATGAAATCCGTCATGACCACCATCCTCCTCTCACTATTCGACCGGTACTCCGTTGGCGTACGTCAAGCGCGTCGGGTACACCTGCTTGACCACTGGCTTGCCCGTGTCGTCGAGCACGGTCATGTGCCACTCGATGGAGTCCCACTTGCGGTACTCCAGTCGGAGGGCCGCACGGAGTTTGACCATCTCCCATGCGGTTCCGTAGCCCTCGGACTGGATGAGCTTCCAGTCGCTGTTCGGGATCGTGTCCCCTCGCGCCAGAAGCAGAGTCAGCGCCTCGTCGGCGTTCTTGGCACCGGCGACACCGTCGAGGGACACCGAGATCTTCACGTTGGGGTTGGTCACCGCTCTCTCCACTCCCACCGTCCACAGGCCGCGAACCCCCAACCCCATTGATTCCGGCATTTCGTGACCGAACTCCTTGCCATTGAATGTGCGCCCACCGACAGCCTTGGCCAGTTCGTCCGAGTAGGGGTTGACTCCGAGGACGATGTGATCACCGTCCTTGACGATGTCCTTGAGGATCTCGGCGCACTTTTTGACGGCGTCGTCGTCGACCGACGCGACGGAGAACGACGCGAGCGTGAAGGTCGCGGTGTCCGCCGCCTCGCACGCCGCGCCGATCTTCCGGAGGATACGGCTGATGATGCCCTGGATGGCGGCCTCGGTCAGACCGATGGTGCGAAGCGCCAGGAAGGCGTCCATGAACCCGATGCCAGTCTTGACGGCGGCGTCCAGCGCCGTCACCGCGGCCTTCGCCGTCCTGAAGATCACGCCCGCGACGAACCAGCTGGCCGCCCAGGCGCAATCGCCCCAGCTGCCACCGGACAGGCCCGGGGTGATCAGCTTGGCGCAGCCGATGAAGTCGCCGAGCAGGACGTCGATCGGGTCGATGCCCGAGTTGAACTGGGTCATGGTCAGCGTGACGCTGAGCCGCTTCGTCTCCGCCTTCGACACCTCGGGGCCGAGGTAGACGGTGTCCGCGTCCGGGCAGCCACCCGAGTACGTCTCCCACGCCGCCATGCACATGAACACGTCGACGTGCGACTTGTACGTGACGTCGGACGTGATCGTGCAGTTGCCGACATGGAGCCACGGGCTGCAGTTGTCCTTGACGACGTTCTGCGGCTCGCCGATGTACTCGATGTGGTCGAGGACCGCCCACACGTCGCTGATCCCGGTGGTGACACCCTGCGAGATCTGCTCGGTGTTACCGCCCTTCTCCGTGCGGTCCGCGGCGGCCTGGGCCTCCTCCGCCGCTTCCCTCGCGCCGGCGGCGGCCGCTTCCGCCGCCGTCGCGTCGGCCTCCGCCTGGGTGGCGGTGGCGCGGGCGCTGGCGGCGTCCTCCTCGGCCTTGGTGGCCACGGCACGGGCGCTGGCGGCGTCCTTCTCCGCCTCGGTGGCCGCCGCGTCCGCCGCGATGGCGTCCTGCTCGGCGTCCATCGCCGCCCACGACGCCGCCATCGCGTCGTTGCCGGCCGACTGGGCGTAGCCGTCGGCACGGTTCGCCGCCGTCTGGGCCTCCTTGGCGTCCTTCGCGGCCTGGGTGGCCGAGGCCTGGGCCCGCTCGTACGCCTTGGCGGCACGGAGCGCGTCCGCCGCCGCAGCAGCGGACGCCTGCGCCGCGAGCTTCATGTCCGCGGCGGCCTGCGCGGCGAGGGCCTGTGCCTCGGCGGAGAACGCCTGGGCCAGGTTCGCGGTGGCGGCTGCCGCCGCCGCCTGCTGCTGCGAGATCGTCAGGGACTGCTGCCCCGTGAGCACCGCGAACGCCGCGGAGCTGTCGACCTCCTGGAACGGACCGCCGAGGGCGATCGCCTCGTTCGCCGGCTTGATCACCGCCGCGGCGGAGTCACGGGCCGCGAGCGAGGACTGCACGGCCGCGAGCGCCTTGCCGGCGGTGGTCGCCGCCCAGGCCGCGGTCTGCAGGGCCTCGGTGCGGGCGGCAGCGGCCTCCGTCTTGGCGACCTTGGCCGCCGCGGAGGCCTTCTCCGACTGCTCCTTGGCGCCCTTGGCGTCGGCCGCCGCCGCCTCCGAGGCGTCGATGGCCTCGGCCGCCGCGGCGTGCGCCGCAGCCGCGGAACCGGCCGCGATCATGTACGCGGACCAGGCACTGTCCGCCGCCGCCTTGGCGCGGGACGCGGAGCCCTGCGCCTTGGTGGCCGCCTCACGCGCGTTGGTGGCCGCGGCCGTGGCCGCGTTCGCCGCCGCGCGGGCCTCGGTGGCCGCCGTGGTCGCCGTGTTCGCGGCGGCACGGGCGTCGGTCGCGGCGGCGCGGGAGGCCTCGGCCGCGGCCGTACCCTCGTCGGCTGCGGCGTTGGCCTCAAGGGCCGCCGCCTTCGCGTTCAGCGAGTCCCGCCGCTGCTCGGCCTCCAGGGCCTTGTCGCGGGCGGCGATCGCGTCGCGCTCTGCCTGCTCGGCGTCACCCCTGCGGGCCGACGCCGTGGCTCCCGCCGACTCCGCCGACGTACGGGCGTTGCTGGCGATCAACCCTTGGGCGACGGCGTCGGCCTCGTAGGCTTTCGCCTTGTCGCGCTCGCTCTCCGCGGTGGCCCGGTAGGCCGCCGCGTTGGCGCGCTCCAGCTCGGCGACGGCGCGCTGCGCCTGTGCGTCGGCCGCGGCCTGGCGTGCCTGCTCCTCCTCCGCGAGCGCGGTTTCCTTGGCCTTCTTGGCCTTCTCGGCATTCGCCGCGGCCGAGGCCGCGTAGGCGTCGGCGCTGTCCGCCGCGGCCTTCGCCTGGGCGGCGGCCTCCTGCGCGGCGATACGGCGGAACGCGGTGTTCACCGCGTGCGCCTCGGTCTTCGCCAGGGCGAGGAGCGCCTCCGACGTCGAGACCGTGGCGTTCGCCGCGTTCAGCGCGGTCTCCGTCGCCTTCGCGGCGGCCGTAGCTGCCGCACCGGAGGCGCGGGCGACCTGCACCGACTGCTGGGCGTACATCAGGCCACGGCCGCGCGGCACCTCGGCGGCGTCCGCGATCGTCCAGGCCTGCTGCTGTCCGGTCGCCGCGCGCTGGGAGGCGGCGGTGGCCAGGGCGGCCTGCTCCTTGGCCTTGGTGACGAGTGCCTGGACCTTGCCCCGGGCGTTCGCGAGGTCCGTCTTCGCCTTGTCGAAGAGGGCCTGCTTCGGCTTGAGGATGTGGTCCGGGTCGGCTTCGAGCTGGTCGTGCCAGTACTTCTGCCAGCGCAGGATCTGGTCGGCACGCCACGCCTGGCCGATGGCCTCGATCATGGTGGCGGTGGCGATCCGGGTCGCGGCGGCGGCGTCGGCCTCCGCCTGCATGATGACGGCGCGCGGAGCGGCCTGACCGGCGTACTCCGACTCCCACTCGGCCGAGGCCTGCGAGACGGCCTCGCTCAGGGCGTTGCGCGGGTCCACCGGGTCCGCGTGGTTGCACGTGGCCCAGGCCTGCTTGAGGTTCTCGACCTCGATGCGGAACTCGGGGGTGCCTTCGGTGACCTTCTTGGCGGGGAAGCCACCGTGCCGCAGGTAGATACCGATGTCGGCCGACGTCGTCCCGCCGTAGAAGCGGGTGTTGTTGACTTCGGAGTCCCGCAGCATGAAGTCGGCGGCGAAGTCGTGCCAGGCGTCCTTGCCGCGGTTCTGCTCGGTGATCTGCCGGGCCTTGGCGATCGCCTCGGGGCTCGCGTTGGTGTGCGCGTCCCAGCCGATGCGGTCGGCCAGCTTCGCCTGGGTGGCGTAGGTGTAGGCGCTGATGTCGGCGCCGAACTCCGGCGCGTGCAGCGTGATCCCGTCGTCGAACGAGCTCATCGCGTACGGCCGGTTGGCGTCCTCCAGGATGGCCTTCTGGGCCGCGAAGGAGTCCAGGTAGAGGTAACCCGCGTCGCGGTCCTGGTCGCTGGCCTGCCCCAGGGGCATGAACCCGATCCAGCCACGGTCGCCGATGACGGCTTCCAGGCCCTCGTTGCCACCGGTCAGGCCCTCGATGGCGACGGCCTTCGTCTTGACGCCGCCCGCGTGCAGGGCGACTCCGGCGAGGCACCGGTTGAGACGCGGGGTGGAGCGGACGTCGCTGATGACGGCGGCGAGGTCGTTCAGCCGGCGCAGGGAGTTGTCGGCGTCGTTGAAGATCGTCCGCATGCCGTCGGCGACCTTCTCGATCGCCAGCGCGAGCGCGGGCATGCGGCCCACGATCACGGAGGACGACGGGACGTCTACGAGCGCCCAGAGGCAGTCCTCGACGTCGTAACCGGCCAGGCACGCCTTGACCTTGGCGGCGTCGAGCTGCTCGAAGAGGATCTGGCCGCCGTTGGCGGTAGCCCATTCGACGACGTTCACGGAGACGGCCGCGAGGCCCTTCCGGTAGTCGTCGACACAGGTCTGGCCACACGCGTCGAGCAGGATCTGCTGCTCGCGCTGACCGAGCGCCGGCCAGTTCGAGGCACCACCCTTGATGGGCGTGGTGCCCGCCCCCAGAGCCTCCTGGTGCGCGGCCTCGTTCTTCTCGCGCTGTAGCTCCTCGGCCTTCTTCGCGGCCTCCTCGGCGGCGGTGCTGTCGCCCGCCGCGTCGCTGGCCTTCGTCTCGGCGTCCTTGGCCTCCTGCTCCGCCTCGGCCGCCTTGCGTGCGGCCTCCTCGGCGGCTGCGGCGGACCGGCCGGCCTTCTCGTTCGCCTCGGCGGCGTGCCGCTCGGCGTCCGTGGCCTCACGGTCGGCCTCGACGGCGACGCTGCTCGCCCCGTCCGCGGTGAGGCGGGCGGAGGCGGCGTCGTCACCGGCCTGCTGGGCGTGACCGGCGGCAGCGTCGGACGCCGTCTTCGCGCCCTGCTGGGCGTTGGTGGCCTCGGCGGCGGACGCCTGGGCGCGGCTCACGGCCTCGACGGCGCGGACGGAATCGCTCGCCGCGCGGGCGGCTGCCTCGGCGGCGAGCTTCGCGTCGCCCGTGGCCTGCGCGGCGGTCTGCTGCGCGGACAAGGCGGCCTGTGCGGCCTCGGCGGCCTTGGCCTCGGCAGCGGCCGCCTGCTGCTCGGCGATCGTCTTCGACGACTGGCCGACGAGCACCGCGAACGCGGCGGCGCTGTCCTTCTCCTGGTACGGCGTGCCGATCGCGACGGCGTCGCCAGCGGCGGCGACCGCGGCCGTGGCGCTGTCGCGGGCGGCGAGCGCTGCCTGACCGGCGGCGTAGGCGCGGCCCACGACGGTCGCGGCCGACTTCACGGCCTCGGCGGCGCTGGTCCCGGCGGCGGCCGACTCCTGCTGGGCCTTCTTGGCCAGCTCGGTGGCGTTCTCCGAGGCCGTCGCGGCGTTGTCCGCGCGGATCGCGGCGTCCTGCGACGCGTCGAGCGCGGTGGCCGCGGCGACGTGCGCGGTGGAAGCCGCGTCGAGGGAGTTGCGGTACGCCGACCACGCGCTGGTCGCGTTGGCCTGGGCACGCTCGGCGGCACCCTCCGCCGTGGTCGCGGCAGTACGCGCACCGACGGCGGCCGTGGTCGCCTGGTCCGCGGCCGTCTGGGCTGCGGTGGCGGCCTCGACGGCCTGGTTCGCGGCCGTACGGGCGGCGGTGGCCGCTGCCCGCGTCTCCGCGGCAGCCTCCGTGCCTTCGGCGGCGGTGGCGGCGGCTTCGAGGGCGGCGGCGCGGGCCGCGGTGGCCTGCCTCGTCCGGACGGCCTCGATCGCCTTCTCGCGCGCGGTCTGCGCGGCCTTCGCCTTCTCGTCGGCGACCTTCCGTTTCGCCGTCGCGTCAGCGGTCGCCGTTCCCGCAGCGGTGTCGGCGTTCTTCGCCGTCGTCTGCTGCGTGGTCGCCCGCTCCTCGGCCTCCTTCGCCTTGGCGCGCTCGGTCGCGGCCTTGGCACGGGAGGCGACGGCGGTGGCCTGCTCCGTCTGCGCCTTCGCCCGCTCGGTGGCGGCCGTGGTCGCGGCGGTCTTGGCCTTGTCGCGCTTCTGCTCGGCCGTCGTCTGCGCGGCCTTCGCGGTGGCGGCGCTCTCGGCGGCGGCCGTGGCGTTGGCCTCGGCGCTGTCGGCGGCGGCCTTCGCCTGGGCGGCGGCCTCCTCGGCGGCGACCCGGCGGAACTCCGTGTTGATCGCGTGCGATTCGGTCTGCGCCTTCGCGAGCAGCGCGTCACTGGTAGCGATCGTCGCGTTCGCGGCGGCCAGGGCGGTCTCGGTGGCCTTCGCTGCGGCCTCGGCGGCTGCGGCGGAGGCGCGGGCGACCTGGACCGACTGCTGGGCGTACATCAGACCCCGGCCGCGCGGCACGTGGGACGTGTCGGCGACAGCCCAGGCCTCCTGCTGCGCGGTCGCCGCCTTCTGTGCCGCGGCGGCGGCCTTGGCCGACTGGGCCTTGGCCGAGGCGACGAGGGAGGAGGCGTTGGTACGGGCCTGGGCCAGGTCGGCCGTGGCCTTGTCGTAGAACGCCTGGTCGGGCTTGCCGAGGATGGTGTTCGGGTCGTTGGCGAGCGTGTCCGTCCAGTACTTGCGCCAGGTCAGGATCTGGTCGGCGAACCACGCCTGCCCGATGGCCTGGATCATCTGGTCGGTGGCCTCGCGCGCCGCCGCCGAGGCCTCGGCCTCGGCCTTGATGATCGTGGCGCGCTGGGTGGCCTGGCCGGCGTACTCCTGCTCCCACTCGACCATCGCGTTCATGACGGGCTCGTTGAGCGTGCGCCGCGGGTCGACCGGGTTCTGCCAGTCACACGCGGCCCAGGCCTGCTTGAGGTCCTCGACCTCGACGCGGTACGCCGGGGAGTCCTTGGCCGGGGCCTCCTTCGCGAAGCCGCCGCGGCGCAGGTAGGACGCGATGTCGCTGGAGGTCGTACCGCCGAAGTAGTCCCACCTGACTTCGCCGTCCCGCAGCATCGAGTCCGCGGACCAGTCGTGCCAGTCATCCTTGCCGCGGTTCTCCTCGGTGACGGCCTTGGCGCGGGCGATGGCCTCGGGGCTGGCCTGGCTGTGCTCGTCCTTGCCGAGGCGCCAGGCGAGTTCGGTCTGGGTGACGAGCGCGAAGCGGGTGACATCCTGGCCGAAACTCGGCGCATGCCACTCCATGTCGTCGCTGGCCCACGCCGACTCGCGGTAGGGCTTGTTGGCGTCGTCGAGGGCGGTGGTGCGCTCCGTGTTGACAGTGGAGTAGACGCCGGCCGCTTCCTTGTCGGCGGCGGCGGCCTGGCCGAGGGGGCCGTAGCCGATCCAGCCGCGGTCCCCGACGGTGTCGCGGAGCTGCTGTTCGGTGCCGGTCAGGCCCTCGATGGCCTTGGCCTTCATCAGGGGGCCGCCGACGTGCAGCGCCACCCCGGTGAGGCAGCGGTCGAGCCGCCGGTCCTGGCCGATGGTGTTGCGGTCGAGGCCGGTGTCCTGTTCGGGCACGGTGTCGGCCGCGGCCGGTACGGCCTGGACGAGGCCGGTCAGTACGGCTGCGGCGGTGACGAGCGCCGTCGCACTGGTGGCTCTGGTCAGCGTGGACCGTATGCGACGCCGGCGTCTGCCGACGTCTTTGGGCAATGTCATGGTCTGCCTGGCAATCTCTCGACCGTTCGGCAGAATCAGCCATGGGCATGACAGCAGAACGCCGCCCCAGCCCCACTCCCCCTCGGCGCGGCATGTGCCAGCGTGCCCGCCCCCCCACGAACTGGCGCTGCCGCTTACGCCGCGACAATGTCACACCCGATTCCACACGTGAAGATCAAATAATCTTCACCAAGGCCGCACAGAACCACAGCAGCGGACAAAGCGATCCACCGCTTGATCATCTTGTTACCCGGAGTAGACGCCGAGCCCCGGCCTGACGCCCGTCTTCGACGGAGACGACTGTGGGCCGCACCCCGTGAACAGGGGTGCGGCCCACGGCCGTTGTGCGGCTCCCGGACGGGTTCGTGGTGCGGTCAGTTGGGCTCGATCGTGTTGCGCAGGCCCGGGACCGTGAGCGTGCCGCCGAACTGGCCCGCCTGGATGACCTCCACGTCCGTGAAGATCGCGAACGGCACGTCGAGCGGCGGCGGCGTCTCCGGGCTGAAGGTGACCGGGATCAGGCCGAAGAGGTTGCCCTTCAGCCTCTCCGTGTACATGGTCACCGTGCCGTTGGTCATGGTCGACGTCGAGCCCTTGTCGGACCGGACGTGCCCGGTGAAGCCGTCCGAGTGGACGGTGCGCTGGTGCAGGTCCTTGATGTCCACGCCGTCGCTCGCGGTGAACTTCAGGACCTTCTTGATCTTCCCGCTGCCCGTCTTCACCTCGACGATGCCGTGGTACTTGAGGCCCTTCAGCGTGAGCTTCGTGCTGTTCAGGATCCACGGCTCGTCCGGAAGGAGCGGGACGCCCGGGTCGAGCTCCGCCGCCGCGAGTGCCTCCGGGTCGGGCTCGGGGCACGGGAAGCGCGGCTTGGCGCCTTCGGGTATGTCCTCGTCCTTCTTGGCGTCGGTGCCCTTGACGTCCTCCGGCAGCTCCTCGACCTTGGCGCCCGCCTTGTCCGCGGCGTCCTCGATGGCGGCCTTGGTCGTGTCGACCGCGGTGTCCGTCTTCGAGGCCGTCGTCGCCGGCTTCTCGGTGGCCGGGGCGGTCGGCGCGGGGGCCGTCGTCGGCGCGGTCGTCGGCGTGGCCGTCGCCGTCGGGGTCGGGGTCGGCGTGGCGTCGGGCCCGTCGAACAGGTCCTTGATCGCGTCGCCGACACCCAGCGGGTCGAGCGGGTTGGTGCTCTTCGTCGGGGTGGGCGTGGGCGTCGCGGCCGGCGCCTGCTGGCCTCCGGACAGCGGCAGTACGGGGGCCGTGGAGGTCTCCTCAGCCGAGGGGCTGGCCGTCGGCTTGGGCGTCTCCTGGTCCTCGGTGGCCTCCGGCTTCGGGGTCGCGCTCGCGCTCGCCGTCGGCTTGGGGCTCTCGGTCGCGGCGGGCTTCGTCGACTCCTCCGTCACCGGCTCGTCCGAGCGCGTCACGCACGGACCGGGCGCGAAGGGGATGTCCTTCTCGTCGGCGACGGCGAGCTTGGGCGCCATGCCCATGCCCATCAGGACCGCGGTCGGCATGGCGGCCAGGGCCATCGCCTTGCCCGCGGGTCCCTGGATCTTGGTCAGCAGCGACTTCCGCGGAGCCGCGTGCCGCGGACCCGTCCTTGCCAGAGTGGCGCCGTCCCCAGTCGTCGCCGACTGCGCCGACTGTGTTTCGTCACCCCGCACTGTTCCTCCCGCCGTTGGCGTCGATCGTCGTGTCGGTCGCCTGCGCGTCGGAGCCGGACTGCTGCTCCGGGATCGGGACCGGGACCGGCTCGAAGGCTTCTGCGCCCTCGGCGTCCCCCGGGCCTTCCGGCTGACCGTCGTACTCGTGCTCGCCCGGCGCGGCCTCGGCCGCCTGCTCGGGCGATTCCTCCACGGGGACTCCCGGGGCCCAGGCGATCGACATCCCGCCGCCGATCAGGGAGAGCAGGAACCCGATGACGAGGCCGCCGAAGTTCGACACCGGGATGGAGACGAGCCCCAGCACGATCGCCGCGACACCCGCGAACACCCGGACGATGGGCTGGAACCACATCGTGAGACCGAGCGTGATGAGCAGCACGCCGATGATGAGCGCGCCGGCACCGGCCGTCGTCGCGATGGCGATCGTCATGTTGCCGAGTCGCATGTCGCCGTACGGCAGGTAGGCGATCGGTACGCCGCCGAGCAACGTCAGCAGACCTGCCCAGAACGGCCGGTTGCCCCGCCATACACGGAAACGCAGCCGCCAGTAGGTGAATCCGCGGGAACCAGTGGACTCGGCGCTCATGGAAAACAGCTCCCTGGAAGCGGTGGTACTGAGAAGAATGGAGAGAGGGGGAGCATTCCCCCGAAACGGACGGGGCCGCACAGGACGGCCCCGCCCATGGAGGAGCACTACCCGCAGGAGCACTACTCGGAGAAGCACTCCTTGGGAGCGCCCGTGTGCAGCTTCAGCTTCAGGTCGGGAAGCTTGAAGGTGGCGGCGGTCGTCGCCCACGCCTTCTGCCTCACGTCCGTCAGCTTCGCCTCCTCGGCGCGCTGCGAGAAGCCGTACGGGTTGGCCGTCGTGCCGGGCTGGATGCCGGGCTTGCCGTCGGTCTTCGGGAGCTTGCCCGCGGCGACGCCGATGTCGATCTTGCCGAACTCGGCGTCCGCCTCGAGCGACGAGACATCGAGGTAGATGTCCTTGGCGTAGACCGGGTTCTTCGCGTCCGTACCGGCCCGCAGCTCGAGCGAGACGTTGCCGAGGATCGGCACGTTCGGCGTCACGACGGACTGGCACATGTTGGTGATCCAGGCCTCGGAGAAGCCCGAGACGCCGACCGGCTGAGCGAACGGCTTGCCCTCGAGGTCCTTGCCCGACACGACATTGCCGTACTGGACGAAGTCCTTGCCGACAAGGCTGTCGGCCTTAACCTTGAACTCCTGGCCGGAGATGCTGAAGGACGCGGCGAGCGCGCCCTGAGCCAGGCCGACACCGATCGCGGCCGTCGCGGCCACACTCGGCACCATGACGACGGCGAACCGCTTCCATCTGGTCCCGCCACGAACCTGGGACTTCATGAGAATCCTCCTTCTCGGACGTACATCTCCGGATGGGCCCAGGGCCCGTCCTGGGATGGGAGAAGTGCTACGTCCTCGGGAAGAAGCGCCGAACCACGGGCCGCGAGACGCGTCCGATTCACCGGCGATCACCCCCGAGCGACAACCACTGGCCACGCCTTGCGCGCAACCCTGCTTGGACAGGCCCTGCCGATGTGCGCAGGAACCCCCCTGTCCACGGCCGGCGCCACTGTCGCCGACCCACTCGGTGGGGACCCTCGCCGCGATCCCGGTTGGTGGCCGGGGCTGGTGCGGTATCGGACCGAGCGTCGCCGATCGTGGTCCATTCCGAGCCGGGGCACAAGGGGTTCGTTACTCACTAGTAACGACCTGATAACCACGCCACGACAGGGCGGTGTCGCCCGGCCACACAGGGTGCTGTCAAGGGCGCGGACATTGAGGGAGGATGCCGGTGAAAGCCGGACAGAAATCCGGGTTCGATTTACTGCAAGTAACAGCGGCCGCGATTACCAAGTTTTGGTAAAGCGCGGCCGCGTTTTGTCACTGTGTCGCCAAATCGGCGCCCTCCACCAGGGGAGGGAACGGGTCAGAACAGCACCCGCGCGAGGGCCTGGCGGCCCGCCGTGACCCGGGGGTCGTCGGAGCCGATCACCTCGAACAGCTCCAGGAGCCGCAGGCGTGCCCGGTCCCGCTCCTCGCCCGCCGTGCGCGCCACGGCGTCGACCAGCCGGCCGAAGGCGTCCTCGACATGACCGCCCACCAGATCGAGGTCGGCGGCGGCGATCTGCGCGTCGACGTCGGCCGGGTTGTCGGCCGCGTTCTTGCGGACCTGCTGCGGGTCCATGTCCTGCACCCGGGCCAGCAGTTCGGCCTGGGCCAGGCCCAGCTTGGCCTCCGGGTGCCCTGGGTCGTCGGCCAGCACGTTCTTGTACGCCTGGACCGCACCGGCCAGGTCACCGGCGTCCAGCGCCGACATGGCCGCCTCGAGCAGCGCGTCGTACGGACCGGCCGGCACCGGGGCCTGGGCCGGCGCGCCGGCCTGCTCGGCGTCCGCGTCGACGGTGATGCCCGTGAGGCCGAAGCGCTCCTCGCCGACCTGGATCAGCTGGTCCAGGGTCTGCCGGATCTGGGCCTCGGGCGCGGCGCCCTGGAAGAGCGGCAGCGCCTGTCCGGCGACCACCGCGAAAACGGCCGGAATTCCCTGGATGCCGAACTGCTGCATCAGCATCTGGTTGGCGTCGACGTCGACCTTGGCCAGAAGGAAGCGGCCGTTGTACTCGACGGCGAGGCGCTCCAGGAGGGGGCCGAGCTGCTTGCACGGCTCGCACCACTCGGCCCAGAAGTCGATGACGACCGGAACCTCGGCGGAGCGCTGCAGAACATCGCGCTCGAAGCCGGCCTCGTCGACATCGATCACCAGGGCAGAGGGGGCGACGGCCGCCGCGCCACCCTGCCGGGCGGCCTCGGCACGCGCCTGCTCCGCCTTCGCCTTGGCCTCTCCGGCCGCCTTCACCGCGGCGAGGTCGACGACGCCGCTCATGGACATGTTTCTGGGCTGCATGAGTACATCCTCCCCCTTCCGCGCGCGTAACCGGTAAGCCATGGCTGAACCGTGCCGCCCGCAGGTCTCCCGCCGGTATGCGAGACGTACGGACGTGCACGGTTCCTGTTCGGTCGCACCGGGTCCCCACCCGGTGCGGTGGTTGTCGCTCGGGCCGCTCAAAGCCTTTCGCTACAGGTCGTAGCGTAACTTCCGGCGCGGGGTCACGGGAAGATCTCGCCGGTGAACTGGCTCACATCACCGGCCTCTGGCGCAATACCTACCGGCGGGTATGGTCGACCTCCATGTGCAGCCGTACCAGTTCCCGCAGCCGTACCGGACGCCCCCGGAGTACCGAGGCCGACGCCGCGATACTCGAGGCGACCCGTGCGGCCCTGGTCGAACTGGGCTGGTCCAAGCTGACGATGGGCGATGTCGCGGGCCGCGCCGGGGTCGCCAAGACCACGCTCTACCGCCGCTGGGCGAGCAAGAACGAGCTGGTCGTGGACGCGGTCGCCGTCCTCTTCGACGAGCTCGAACTCCCCGACCTCGGAAGCCTGCGGGCCGACATCGAGCACGTGGTGCTCCAGTTCGCCGCGCTGCTCCAGCGGCCGGAGACGAAGACCGCCCTGATGGCGGTGGTCGCGGAGTCCACCCGCGACGAACCGCTGCGCGAGCGCATCCGCGCCTCCATCGTCGACCGGCAGAAGCGGCTGGTTCTGGAGGGTCGCCGCCGCGCCCAGGACCGCGGCGAACTGCCCGCCGACCGGGACCCGGAGACCGTCGACGGCACGGACGACCTGATCTTCGACGTGATCGCGGGCGCGGTCGTCCACCGCGCCCTGGTGAGCGCGGAGCCCGTCGACGAGGAGTGGGTCCAGCGGTTCACCGCCCTGCTGATCGGCGGCCTGGCCGCGGCGGCGACCGCTCCCTAGGACCTAGAAGCCCGGCGGCTCCGTGTAGACGCCCCACTCCGCGCGGAGCGCGTCGCAGATCTCGCCGAGCGTGGCCTCCGCCCGGACCGCGTCGAGCATCGGGCCGATCATGTTCGAGCCGTTCCGGGCCGCCGCCAGCATGGCGTCGAGGGAGGCACGGACGCGGGCGTCGTCGCGGCGGGCCTTGCGCTCGCCGAGGACGCGGACCTGTTCCCACTCGACCTCGTGGCTGACCCGCAGGATCTCCAGGTCGCCGGTGACCGAGCCGTGGTGGACGTTGACGCCGACGACCCGCTTGTCGCCCTTCTCCAGGGACTGCTGGTACAGGAAGGCCGACTCGGCGATCTCGCCGGTGAACCAGCCGTCCTCGATCCCGCGCAGGATGCCGGAGGTCATCGGCCCGATCGGGTGCTGCCCGTCCGGGTGGGCGGCGCGGCCGCGCTCCTTGATCCGGTCGAAGATCTTCTCGGCGTCGGCCTCGATGCGGTCGGTGAGCTGCTCGACGTACCAGGAGCCGCCCAGCGGGTCGGCCACATGGGCCACGCCCGTCTCCTCCATCAGCACCTGCTGCGTGCGCAGCGCGATCTCGGCGGCCTGCTCGCTGGGGAGCGCGAGGGTCTCGTCGAGGGCGTTGGTGTGCAGCGAGTTGGTGCCGCCGAGGACCGCGGAGAGCGCCTCCACGGCGGTCCGTACGACGTTGTTGTACGGCTGCTGGGCGGTGAGGGAGACACCGGCGGTCTGGGTGTGGAAGCGGAGCCACTGGGCCTTGTCGGTCCTCGCCCCGTAGACCTCCTTCATCCAGCGGGCCCAGATCCGGCGGGCGGCGCGGAACTTGGCGATCTCCTCGAAGAAGTCGAGGTGCGCGTCGAAGAAGAACGACAGACCCGGCGCGAAGACGTCGACGTCCAGGCCGCGGGAGAGGCCGAGTTCGACGTAGCCGAAGCCGTCGGCGAGGGTGTACGCGAGCTCCTGCGCGGCCGTCGCCCCGGCCTCGCGGATGTGGTAGCCGGAGACGGAGAGCGGCTTGTACGCGGGGATCCCGGCGGCGCAGTGCTCCATGAGGTCGCCGATCAGGCGCAGGTGCGGCTCGGGCTGGAAGAGCCACTCCTTCTGCGCGATGTACTCCTTGAAGATGTCGGTCTGGAGCGTGCCGTTGAGGACGCCGGGGTCGACGCCCTGGCGCTCGGCGGCGACCAGGTACATGCAGAAGACGGGCACGGCGGGGCCGCTGATCGTCATGGAGGTGGTGACGTCGCCGAGCGGGATGTCCTTGAACAGGACCTCCATGTCGGCGGCGGAGTCGATGGCGACACCGCAGTGGCCGACCTCGCCGAGCGAGCGCGGGTCGTCGGAGTCACGGCCCATGAGGGTGGGCATGTCGAAGGCGACCGAGAGCCCGCCGCCGCCGGCGGCCAGGATCATCTTGTACCGCTCGTTGGTCTGCTCGGCGTTGCCGAAGCCGGCGAACTGGCGGATGGTCCAGGTCCGGCCGCGGTAGCCGGTCGAGTACAGACCGCGGGTGAAGGGGTACTCGCCGGGCCAGCCGATGCGCTCGAAGCCCTCGTAGGTGTCACCGGGCCGGGGCCCGTAGACCGGCTCCACGGGATCCCCGGAGAGCGTGGTGAAGTCCGCGCCGCGCTTGCGGGCCTCGTCGTAGCGGGCCTGCCAGCGGCGGCGGCCCTCTTCGATGGCGTCAGCGTCCATCCTTCGAATTTACTAGGACGTCCTAGTAACTGTCGATCGCTGACCGCCGTACGGAATCCCCGATCCCGTACGGCGGTGGGCTTACGCCTTGACGGTGGCGGGGGAACCCCCGCCGACCAGCGGCTGGACCTCGCGGACGATCTTGCGCTCGACGAAGAAGGCGGCGAAGGGGATCGTCCCGGACAGCAGCACCCAGAGCAACTTGCCGAAGGGCCACTTCGCCTTGGAACCGAGGTCGAAGGCGAAGATCAGGTAGATGATGTAGAGGACACCGTGGGCCTGGGAGACCGCGAAGGTCACGTCCTCGCCCATGTCGAACCCGTACTTGAAGACCATGCAGGTGCACAGCACGAGCAGCATGACGGCGGTCACGTACGCCATGACGCGGTAACGGGTCAGCACGCTGGATTTCATGCCGACGAGCGTAACGGCAGGTTCCGGGCGATCTTCGCGCGGGCCCCTCCCCCGCTACTTCTCCTCGAAGTCCTCCGCGGCCACGCGCAGCGGGCGCAGCATCGCGAAGATCTCGGCGCACTCCTCGGCGTCGTACACCCCGAGCCCGAAGTCCATCGCCATCAGGTCGCGGGTGGCCGCCTCGACCACCTCGCGGCCCTTGTCGGTGATGGAGGCGAGGGTGCCGCGGCCGTCGTTGGGGTTGGGCCGCTTGGCGACGAGGCCGGACTTCACGAGCCGGTCGACCGTGTTCGTCACGGAGGTGGGGTGGACCATGAGTCGCTCGCCGATCTTGGACATCGGCAGCTCTCCGGCCTTGGAGAAGGTGAGCAGCACCAGCGCCTCGTAGCGCGCGAAGGTCAGTCCGTACGGCTTGACCACGGCGTCGACCTCCGCGAGGAGGATCTGGTGGGCGCGCATGATCGAGGTGATCGCGGCCATGGAGGGGACGGGGCCCCAGCGTTTCTGCCAGAGCTCGTCGGCGCGGGCGATGGGGTCGAACGGGAGACTGAGCGGCTTCGGCACGCGTCGACCTTACCCACTGGTCACATGCTGGTCAGCCCCGTCTCGTACTTCGGTCGCGCGGACTTCGGCGACGAGCGCCAGGACGCACACGGTGCCGAGCACGCCCGCGCCGACGACCACGAGGTGGACGGGGAGGAACTCGGCGGCGAGACCGGCCGCGGCCATGCCGACGCCCTGGATGGTCATCATGCCGGCGGTCATGAGGGTCATGGCCCTCCCCCGCTGCTCCTCGGGGACGGCGGCGACGAACCAGGCGTCGAGGCCGAGGGTGTACGCGCCGGTGGCGCCGGCCAGGAGGAGGGCGAGGGCCGCGAGGGCGATGCCGGGCTCGACGGCGTACAGGAGGAAGGGCAGGAGCCCGGTCGCGACGAGCGGTACGACGATCCGCTCACGGCCCCGCGCGCCGAGGGCGGAACCGGCGAACAGCTCGCCCGCGATGGTGCCGACGGGCATCGCGCACATGAGGAGACCGAGGGCGGCGGTGGAGGCGCCGATCTCGCGGGCGTAGGGGGCGGCGAGGGCCTCGGGGGTGACGACGAAGAGCGGCGGCACCCAGAACATCAGCATCAGCGCGCGGATACGGCGGTGGCGCAGGACGCCCCAGGTCCCACCGAGGCCCTCGCGCTCGCGCGCCGCCGCGCGGGCGGGGCGGCGCGCCGTACCGAGGCGCAGCAGCAGGGCGGAGGCGACGAAGGTGACGACGGTGATCGCGATGGCGCCGCGCGGCGGCACCACGGTGAGCAGGACGCCTCCGACGCCGAACCCGGCGAGCAGGGCGCTCTGGGAGACGATCCGGAGGAGCGACCGGCCGAGCACGAAGAGGTCGCCCTCGCCGAGGATGTCGGCGAGGGTCGCCATCCGGGTCCCGTTGAAGACGGGCGCGACGGCGGCGACGCCGCAGCGCAGCAGGAGCAGCCCGGCGACCGGGGTCGCGGGCACGACCATGAGCGCGACGCAGCCGGCGCAGACGAGATCACAGACGACGAGCACCCGCCGGGCGGGGTGACGGTCGGCGACACCGGCGAGCAGGGTGCCGCCGAGGAGGTAGGGCAGGAAGCCGAGCGCGAAGGTGAGGGAGGAGAGGAGCGGCGAGCGGGTGAGGTCGTAGACGAGCACGGTGAGCGCGATCTCGCTGACGACGACGCCGAGCAGCGAGAGCAGATGCGCGCCGAACACGAACCGGAACTCCCGCACGGCGAACACCGCGCGATACCCACGGGCGCCCTGCGGGGGCGCGGTCGCCGGGCTCGGCGCGCCGCCCGGGACAACGGCCACCGGCTCTGCGGCGACCTCTGCCACGGCCGGACCCGACCCGGGTTCCGTCCCGCGATCGACTGCGGCCGCCCATGGCTCCGACCCGGACACCGGCACGCCACCGGCTCGCGCGGGCGCCACGACCTCCGGCGGGGGCGCGGCCGCCGTCGCAGGGCTCGACTCGCCCTGCGAGGCGGCGGGTGTGCCGACGGCGCGCGGCTCCACCTGGCGGTGAGCCTCGGCCGGCTCCAGCCCCGATCCCGGCCCGCCCTCGGCGCGAGCAGGCGTCGGCGCCTCGGCCGGGCGTTCGGGTGGTGGTGGCGCGGGGGTTGGCGTGGGTTTCTTCGGCATGAGGCGCAGCCTGACGTTCGTGCGCCCCGCCGCCCTAGACTTTCGGCTGCAGCCGAATCTTGCCGGGAAGGAGGGGCCGATGCCGTACCACCTCCACTTCGGCGAGGCCGATCCCCTCCGCATCCGGTTCGCGCTCTCACCGCTCTGGGAGACGCACTCCGCCGTGCGCGTGCTCGCGCGGCCCCGGCAGCAGGGGTATCACCTGCCCTGGCTGCGGCGGATCCGTGGCGCGGCCGAGGGGGTCGATCTCTCGCCGTTGCACCTGTTGATGCCCCTGCACGGGCACAGCCCCGACTTCCTCTACCCGCCGCCCCTCGGGCCCGCCGCCTCCTTCGAGGACGAGGTCGCGGCCGTACGGGAGACCGATCCGGCCCTCGCCCTGGACGACTTCGAGCGGGCCCTCGCCGACACCCCCGGGGCCGCGGCGACCGACGAGGGGCGGCGGATGCTGGCCGATCCGGCGGGCGCCGTCCAGCGCCTCGCGGATCTGCTCCACGAGGCGTGGGAGGCCCTGATCGCGCCCGAGTGGCCCCGGCTGCGGGCCCTTCTGGAGGCGGACGTCGCCTATCACTCCCGCCGGCTCGCCGAGGGCGGTCTGGAACGCCTCCTCGGCGAGCTGCACCCGGCCTTCGACTGGGCGGCCGAGAGCGCGACCCTCACCGTCGCCTACCGCGGCGAGCACGTCCGCGCCCTGGACGGCCAGGGTCTCGTCCTCATGCCCTCCGTCTTCACCTGGCCCGACGTGGTGAGCGGCTTCGACCCGCCCTGGCAGCCGACCGTCGTCTATCCGGCGCGCGGGATCGGCGGGCTGTGGACCGAGGCCCGCGACCGGACCCCCGACACGCTCGCGCGGCTGCTCGGCCGGGCGCGCGCGGACGTGCTGTGCGCGCTGGACGAGCCGGCCGGCACCACCGCGCTCGCGCACCGGCTCGGTCTCGCGCCCTCCTCCGTATCGGCGCATCTGTCGGTCCTCAAGGAGGCCGGGCTGCTGACCTCCCGCCGCTACGGGCACCAGGTGCTGTACGAGCGGACCCCGCTGGGCATCACGCTGGCCGGGTCCGCCGGCTGACGCGCCGACGTGCCGACGTGCTGACGTGCCGACGTACTGACGTGCCGACGTGCCGACGTGCCGACGTGCTGACGTGCGGTGTCGCAACCCGTGCCCGACTGACCGTTATGTCACGATGGCGCCGTATGTCACGTCCGCGACCCTGGGGGCTGGATGTCCCGCCGCACCACCATCGCCGCTGCCCTGACCCTGGCCTCCGCGCTGCTCCTGACCGGATGCGGCGGTACGGACGAGCCCTCCCGGACGCCCGTCGGACCGCCCTCCGCCCGCGGCGAGTCCGTCGCCCCGACCGGCGGTTCCCCCTTCTGGGTCGACCCGGACAGTGACGCCGCCCGCCAGGTCAGGCAGTACGAGGCCGAGGGCCGCACGGAGGACGCGCGCCTGCTCAAGCGGATCGCGGAACGGCCCGTCGCCGACTGGCCCGCAGGGGACGATCCCGTACCGGACATCAGCAAGGCCGTGCGCGGGGCCGCGGCCGACAAGCGGACCGTCGTCCTCGTCGCGTACAACATCCCCCACCGCGACTGCGGGATGTACTCGGCGGGCGGTTCGCACGACGCGCAGGCCTACCGCTCCTGGGTGGACTCCTTCGCCTCGGCCATCGGGGACGCGTCCGCGATCGTCGTCCTGGAGCCGGACGCGGTGCCGCACATCGTGGACGGGTGCACGCCGGGCCAGTACCACGACGAGCGCTACCAGTTGCTCTCCGAGGCGATCGACCGGCTGAAGCGGCAGCCGAACACCCGGGTCTATCTCGACGCGGGCAACCCGGCGTGGATCGACGATCCCGGCAAGCTGGTGGAGCCCCTGCAGCGGGCCGGGATCGCCAAGGCCGACGGCTTCTCGCTCAACGTCTCCAACTTCCAGACCAACGAAGTCGTGAAGGGCTTCGGCGCGCAGCTCTCCGGGCTGCTGGGCGGGGCCCACTTCACCGTGGACACCAGCCGCAACGGCGACGGCCCCCTCCCGGGCGAACGGGAGGAGGCCTGGTGCAATCCGCCGGGCCGGGCGCTCGGCGTGCCGCCGACCGACAGGACCGGCGACGAGCTGGTCGACGCGTATCTGTGGATCAAGCGGCCCGGCGACTCGGACGGCCCCTGCCGGGGCGGCCCGGCCGCCGGTACGTGGTGGCCCGACTACGCGCTGGGGCTCGCGAGGAGAGCCAAGGCCTAGCGCGAGCCCTCAGACCCGGAACCCTCCGGCCTGGAACCCTCCGGCCTGGAATCCTCGGGCCCGGAGCCCTGAGGCCCGGGCCACTCAGCCCACCTGGACCCACTTCGCCTCGGACGGCGTGCCGTCCTCGTCCGTCACGAAGAGCATGTACCAGCCGGGCGGCACCAGCGTCCTGTCCTGCGGCACCTCGACGGTGACCGAGTCCCGCGCCTTCGTCAGGCCCAGCTCCACCGACCGCTGTTCGACGTCCGTGGTGTGCGTGACGGCGCTGGGCCGCATCAGCCGGGCCTTGGTGATCCGGGCGGCGTCCTTTGTGGCGAAGGTCGCGCGGCCGTTCTGGTCGAGCTCCTGCGGCCCCTCCCCCAGGACGGGACGGTCGTCGCCGGCCTTGTGCAGATAGGGCGGGGTGAAGACCTCGATCCGCTGCTCGAACGTGCCCAGCTTGGTGTTGTCCCGGTTGGCGTAGAGCGGGTCGGAGCCGAAGGTGGCGACCCGGCCGTCGGGCAGCAGCAGCGCCTCGGAGTGGTAGTTGCGGCCGACCGTCGGATCGGCGGCGGCCGTGAAGGCGTTGCCCTTCGGGTCGTAGAACTGCGCCTTGAGGATGTCGCTGCCGCCGCTTCCCCGGTACTGCTCGGAGCCGCCCGTGGTGAAGACGGTGTCGTCGGGCAGGAGCACGCTGCTGAGGTAGCGGGTGCCCTTCGGGAGCGCGGGCCCGTCCTGGAAGGCCGGGGTCCGCTCGGACAGGTCGATGATCGAGGTACGGGCGGTGGACTTCGGCGACTCGCCGACCCCGCCGCCGCCGAGGACCATGACCTTCTGGTCCTGGACGGGCGGCAGCATCAGGGAGGCGGAGGTCTCCAGCTGGTCGGGGTCGGTCAGGCCGCCGAGCTTGGTGAAGGAGTTCTTCTTCAGGTCCCAGATCCCCGGTTCGCGGCCCTTCTCTGCGGGGCCGTAGCCCGCGTTGGAGCCGGTGTAGAGGAGCTTGCCGCCCTGGGTGAGGAAGAGGGCCGGGTAGGTGGGGAAGTAGCGGAAGGGGCCCTTGGACCACTTCTTGGTCTTGGGGTCGTAGATCTCGTTGTCGCCGGGGACGACGTCGCCGACGTCGTTGAGCCCGGAGACGGCGAGGACCTTGCCGTCGTCGAGGGTGACGAGCGTGGGGTACCAGCGGGCGTCCTTCATCGGGGCGACCGGGATGTACTTCTCCGCCTTCGGGTCGAACTCGTAGGCGCCCTTGATGCCCTGGAAGTCCTGCTTCTCGGTGGTGAGCCGCTGGGCGAGTCCGTAGACGTTGTCGGCGTCGTCGCCCTTGAGCCCGACGATCTCGTACTGCGCGGCCTGGGTGGTGAGCGCCTGGGCGCCCTCCTTCCTCGCCTCGACGAAGACCCGCGCCTCGGCCGCGGTGACCTTGGTCTTCCAGGGCTTCATCTGGCCGCTCTTGAAGTACGAGATCTCGAACTCGCGCTTGGCCTTGGGGACCGTGACGTCGAACTTGCTGACGTACTCGACTCCCGAGGGCGAGCGGAAGACCGTGCCCTTCTTGAGGGTGACGGCCTTGTCGGGGCTCTCGTTCTTGATCCGCATCCCCCCGCCGGCCCTCTTGACCTCGCCGTCGAGGATCTCGTAGCGGGCGGTGCCGCCGGCCACCAGGAGGCGGCCGTCGGCCAGTTGGGTGTGGCCCGAGCAGAAGAAGTCCTCGGGCGTGGGGATCTTCTTGAACGTGTTCTTCGCGGGGTCCCACAGGATGCTCTCGAAGGTGCCGGAGTCGAACTTCTTCTGGTCGTTGCCTGAGCCGGCGATGAGCAGCACCTTGCCGGTGTGCAGCAGCGCCGCGTGGATGGCGTTGACGCTGTACCCGGGGGGCACGTCGACCTGGGCCCAGGAGCCGAACTGCCGCTTGTAGCCGGGCTGGGCGATCTTGTAGGCGTGGTACTTCTCTCCGACGAAGGAGACCGCGGCGGGGGCGTTGAGCGCCGCGAGGACCACGACGGCGCCGCTGCCGAACAGCGTCTTCTTGAGCTTCTTCGACGGCCGGTAGGCCATGGCTCAGTTCCCTCCGGTCGTCGTGGGCGCGGCCGTGGTGGTGGGCCCGGTGGCGCTGGGCGCGGCGGTGGTCGTCTTGGTGACCAGGGCCGCCGCCTCCGTCTCCGGGACTCCGACTCCGACTCCGGCTCCGGCTCCGGCTCCGACGCCGCTGCGGGCGTGGGCGCGGCCACGGGCGCGGATGCGGGCGCGGATCCGGTCGCGGGCGCGCTGCCGGCCGCGGTCGTGCAGGGTCGTCCAGGCCCAGATGGCGACCGGGGCGAGGGCGATGACCAGGGCGAGGACGGCCCAGGTGCGCATGGCGGCGTGGGTGTGGCCGAAGAAGACGGAGGCCGCCAGCGAGGCGATGAGGATCACCGCCCAGTAGAGGTGGATCCGGAAGGTGAGGAGCCGGTCGGGGCTGGCCGCACCGCCCTTGGGGGTGACGACGAACCGGCCGCGGGTGCGCAGGACGGCCGAGCCGAGCGACCTGAGGTAGATGGGCGCGGAGAGCGCGGACATCCCCATGCCGGCCAGGCCTCCGGAGCCCTCGGGTTCGTGGGGCGAGACGTTGTGCCGGCGGTTCCACAGGTACAGGCCGATCTGGAGGGCCACGGCGTCGCTGTAGATCATCAGCCAGACCGAGGACGCGACCTGGGTCCCTGACGCCCCGAGCCAGAGGAACAGGACGCAGCTGAGGATGCCGAGGAACCAGTTGACCGCCGTCATCGGGTAGTAGACGAGCATCAGCGTGTAGTTGAGGAAGCGGCCCGGCGGGACCCGGAAGGGCGTCTTCCAGTACTGCTTGATCAGCGTCTCGTACGTGCCCCGGGACCAGCGCAGCTGCTGGGTGAAGAAGTCGGTCCAGGAGGCCGGGCCCTCGCCGACGGCGAGCACGTCGGGGGTGTAGACGGAGCGCCAGAAGTGGCCGGTGCGGGGGTTCTTCCTGCGGTGGAGCTCGAAGCCGGTGGCCATGTCCTCGGTGATCGAGTCGTAGAGGCCGCCGACCTGCTTGACGGCACGGACGCGTACGACGTTGTTGGTGCCGACGAACATGGGCGCGTGGTAGCGGTTGCCGGCCCGCTGGATCAGCGCGTGGAAGAGGAACTGCTGGGACTCGGCGGCCTTGGTGACGGGCGAGGTGTAGTTGCCGTACACCTGCGGTCCGACGACGAAGGCGACGTCCGGGTCGCGGAAGAAGCCGAGCATCCGCTCCAGGAAGTTGGGGAGCGGTATGTGATCGGTGTCGACGGAGGCGAAGAAGTCGTACGCGTCTCCGTGCATCGCGAGCCAGGCGTTGTAGTTGCCGTGCTTGGTGCGGGCCTTGTGGACGCCCTTCTTCCGGTTCCACTCGGGGACGCCGGCCCGGGTGAAGTGCTTGACGCCGAGTTCGGCGCAGAGGGCCTTGGCGTGGTCGTCGTCACCCTCGTCGAGGAGCCAGACGTCGAGCGGCCCGCAGTGCCGGAGCCGTACCGCCCCTTCGAGGGTGGCGCGGACCATGGTGAGCGGTTCCTTGCCCGGGACGTACGTGGTGAGGAAGGCGACGCGGGTGCCCTTCTCGGGGTACACGGGTATGGGGTCGCGGGCGACCAGGGTGGCGTGGGCGATCGACGTGACGTTCACCAGCATGAAGAAGCAGATGAGGCCGATCGACACGAGCATCACGGTGTCGAATCTGACGAGCCATCGGTCGTCGCCCTCGCGGACGGTCCAGTGGCTGGGCCAGACGAGATAGACGAGCAGCAGCGCGGAGAGCACGGGCGCGAGGCCCATGAGGACGACGGCCCGTATTCGGTGCGGCTCCTTCGACAGCAGACTTCTGTACCGCACCGTGTAGGGCGCCGTGTCCGGCTCCGTGAGGGGACCGGCGAGTCGGCTGTAGGTGTCGTAGTCGTAGCCTCTCGGCCGCACGGTGCCTCCAGCTGTCGTCGAACGGGTCGATATCCACACGAAAGTGGAGATCCCGGGGCGTGTCGACTGGATTCGGCCGAGCGGGCGGTTTTTCGGCGTACGCCCGATGCGGTGACGGAGTGGGCCATTCGGGGGGCGGGGCGGGCGGGTACGACGAAGCCCCGGGGCCGTTCGGGCCGCGGGGCTTCGTCGTGCGTACGCGCATACGTCGGGCGCCAGGCGTCAGGCGTCGGGCGCCAGGGCGCCGAGCGTCAGGCGTCAGGCGGAGAGGTGGCGCTCCACGGTCTCGACCTTCGAGGTCAGTCCGTCGGTCACACCGGGCCGGACGTCGGCCTTGAGGACGAGCGAGACGCGCGGAGCGCGCGCCTCGACGGCGGCGACGGCGCGCTTGACCACATCCATCACCTCGTCCCACTCCCCCTCGACGGACGTGAACATCGCGTCCGTACGGTTCGGCAGCCCCGACTCCCGTACGACCCGGACGGCGTCGGCGACGTACTCGCCGACGTCCTCACCGACGCCGAGCGGGGTCACCGAGAAGGCGACGATCACGCGCTCACCGTGCCCTCGCGGCGGGCGGCGATGGCCGCGTCGACAGCGTTCTCGGCCTCGCGCTTGAGCTTGCGCTCGGCGAAGAAGCCGCCGAGGGGCAGCACGGAGAGCACGAAGTAGAGGGCGGCGGTCTTGAACTGCCACTTCGTGCGGTTCCAGGCGTCGAGCCAGAAGAGCACGTAGAGGATGAAGAGGATGCCGTGGATCGCCCCCATCACGGGCACGGCGTTGAAGTCGGTCGTGCGCTTGAGCACCGAGCAGACGAGGAGCAGCAGGAAGGAGACGGCCTCCGGCGCCGAGACGAGCCGGAGCCGGTGAAGGGAGGAGGCGGTCTTGATGTCCACGGGGTCACCTTTTGGATCTGGGGGCCGGCTGGATCTTGTGAATACATGCACAAGCGTCGGTCCATTGTGGCAGCCGACTTTGCTGTCTCTTTGTCCGGGGGCCCCGTAACCTCGCTCCGTGGCAACGTTCCGACTCCAAGGCAGCAAAGTGCTCGCCGTCTCCATGACAGGCGACGCCGTCAAAGCGAAGAACGGCTCGATGGTCGCGTACGACGGCCAGATGGCGTTCAAGAAGATGTCCGGCGGCGGTGAGGGCCTGCGCGGCATGGTCACCCGCCGGCTCACCGGCGAGCAGATGGAGGTGATGGAGGTGAAGGGCCAGGGGACCTGCTGGTTCGCCGACCGCGCCTCCGAGATCAACCTCGTCTCCCTGCACGGCGACAAGCTCTACGTCGAGGCGAGCAATCTGCTCTGCACCGACGCGGGGCTGCGCACCGGCACGAGTTTCACCGGGCTGCGCGGCGGAGCGACCGGCAACGGCCTCTTCACGACGACCGTGGAGGGCACCGGGCAGGCGGCGATCATGTCCGACGGCCCGGCGGTGGTGCTGCGCGTGACGCCGCAGTACCCGCTCTCCGTCGACCCCGGCGCGTACATCGCCCACCAGGGCAACCTCCAGCAGAGCTTCCAGTCCGGTGTGACCTTCCGCACCTTCATGGGCGAGGGCGGCGGCGAGGCGTTCCAGATCCGCTTCGAGGGCGACGGACTCGTGTACGTCCAGCCGAGCGAGCGCAACACGATCGGGGGTGACGTCTGATGCCGTTCCGTGAGATCAACTCGAAGATGGTCGAGGCGACCGTCGTGCCCGGGCAGCGCATGTTCAGCCAGCGCGGCGCGATGCTCGCGTACCGCGGCGACGTCACTTTCACGCCGAACATGGCCGGCGGCCAGGGCGGCGTGATGTCGATGATCGGCCGCCGCGTGGCGGGCGAGGCGACGCCGCTGATGACGGTCGAGGGCAACGGCACGGTGATGTTCGGGCACGGCGGTCACCACATCCAGGTGATCCAGCTGACCGGCGACACCCTGTACGTCGAGGCCGACCGCCTGCTCGCCTTCGACGGCACGCTGGAGCAGGGCACGATGTTCATGGGCTCCCAGGGCGGCGTCATGGGCATGGTGCGCGGCCAGGTGACGGGCCAGGGCCTGTTCACGACGACGCTGAAGGGCCATGGCGCGGTCGCGGTCATGGCGCACGGCGGGGTGATCGAGCTGCCGATCACCCCGGGGCGCGCGGTCCATGTGGACCCGCAGGCGTACGTCGCCCATCACGGTGACGTACGGAACAAGCTCTCCACCGCGCTCGGATGGCGCGACATGGTGGGGCGCGGCTCGGGCGAGGCGTTCCAGCTGGAGCTGAGCGGCAGTGGTGCGGTGTACGTGCAGGCCTCGGAGGAGAAGCTTTGAGCACGCCGGTGATCTTCGACCCGATGACCCTTCCGTCCGACGACAACGTCAATCCGTACACCTTCTGCGTGGAGCTCAAGGGCTCCCAGTGGTTCCTGCAGAAGGGCAAGATGATCGCCTACTACGGGCGGATCGACTTCAACGGCATCGGCCACGGGCGCCTCGACCGGCTGGTCCGTACGTCGTTCCACTCGCCGCTGCACGCGAGCGACTGGGTGGTGGCGGAGGGCAGCGGCAAGATGCTGCTCGCCGACCGGGCCTTCGACGTCAACTCGTACGACCTGGACGAGGGCAACCTGACGATCCGTTCGGGCAATCTACTGGCCTACCAGCCGACGCTGGCGCTGAAGCAGTCGATCGTGCCGGGGTTCGTGACGCTGATCGGCACGGGCAAGTTCGTGGCCGCGTCGAACGGTCCGGTGGTCTTCATGGAGCCGCCGATGCGGGTCGACCCGCAGGCGCTGGTGGGCTGGGCGGACTGCCCGTCGCCGTGCCACCACTACGACCACGGCTACATGACGGGCGTGATGGGCGGCGTACGGGCGCTGACGGGCATCGGCGGGACCTCGGGCGAGGAGCACCAGTTCGAGTTCGTCGGCGCGGGTACGGTACTGCTCCAGTCGACGGAGATGCTGATGCCCGAGCGGGCGACCGGTCAGCCTCCGGCGCAGGCAGGGGTTCCCGGCGGTCACGGAGCGCATGGTTCCGGCCAGGCGATGCCCGGATCGGTACCGCGCCTTCCCGGACAGCTGGGGGACCTCCAGCGGCGCTTCGGCCTGTAGCCGGTAGTCTGCGGAGTGTGACGCCCTCGAACGTCTGCACCCGTACGCAGGGGCCCCGGGTGCGGTGCGCGGCGTCACACCTCCCTAGTTCGTCCAGTATTCAACTTCTTAGGTAGAATCCATATATGGAGACCGAGACGGCCACCCCCTGGCTCACCGACGCCGAGCAGTGCGCATGGCGCACGTATCTGGACGTCAACAGGATGCTGACGTACCAGTTGGAGAAGGACCTCCAGCCCTTCGGCCTGACCATCAACGACTACGAGATCCTGGTGAACCTCTCCGAGTCGGCGGAACGGCGCCTGCGCATGAGCGACCTCGCGATGGCGACGCTGCAGTCCAAGAGCCGGCTCTCGCACCAGATCACGCGCATGGAGAACGCGGGGCTCGTGCGCCGCGAGAACTGCGAGTCGGACCGGCGGGGTCTGTACGCGGTCCTGACGGACCACGGCATGGAGACGATGCGCAAGGTGGCGCCCCATCACGTGGAGTCGGTCCGCAGGCACTTCATCGACCAGCTGAGCTCCGAGGCCCTGGGCGACCTCCACGAGTCCCTGAAGCCCGTGGCGGAACAGCTGCGGGGCCGGCGCGGCAAGCCGTAGCCGTAACCGTGTGTGGGCACGCTTCCGCTGAGCGGTGCCCACCCCTCCCGCCTTCACGCACGAGGGCCCCGGTGCACACCGCACCGGGGCCCTCGACGCGACCCGGAGGGTCAGTTGCCCGTCAGGCTCGTGATCAGTTCGTCGGACGCCGCGTACGGGTCCAGTTCGCCCGCCACGATCCGCTCCGCCAGCGCGTCCAGGCGGCGGTCCCCGTGCAGGTCCCCGATCCGCTCCCGCAGCGCCGTGACCGCGATCGTCTCCACCTCGCCCGCCGCACGGCGTACGCGGCGCTCCGCCAGGACCCCGTGCTCCTCCATCCACGCGCGGTGCTTCTCCAGCGCCTCGACCACCTCGTCGACGCCCTCGCCCCGCGCCGCGACCGTCTTGACGATCGGCGGCCGCCAGTCGCCCGGCCCGCGCGCCTCGCCGAGGCCCAGCATGTGGTTGAGCTCCCGGGCCGTCGCGTCCGCGCCGTCCCGGTCCGCCTTGTTCACCACGTACACGTCGCCGATCTCCAGGATGCCCGCCTTCGCGGCCTGGATCCCGTCGCCCATGCCCGGCGCGAGCAGCACCACGGACGTGTCGGCCTGGGAGGCGATCTCCACCTCCGACTGCCCGACACCCACCGTCTCGACGAGGACCACGTCGCAGCCCGCCGCGTCCAGGACGCGGATCGCCTGCGGCGCCGCCCAGGCGAGCCCGCCCAGGTGGCCGCGGGTCGCCATCGAACGGATGTAGACGCCCGGGTCCGAGGCGTGCTCCGACATCCGGACCCGGTCGCCGAGCAGCGCTCCCCCGCTGAAGGGGGACGAGGGGTCGACGGCCAGGACGCCGACCCGCTTCCCGGCCCGCCGGTACGCCGCCACCAGCGCGGACGTCGACGTGGACTTGCCCACGCCCGGCGAGCCCGTCAGGCCCACCACGTACGCGCCTCCGGTCAGCGGCGCCAGCGCCGCCATCACCTCACGCAGCTGCGGGGACGCCCCCTCCACGAGCGAGATCAGCCGGGCCACGGCCCGCGGCCGGCCCTCCCGTGCCTGGGCGACCAGTTCGGGGACGTCCACCATGTTCAACCGCTCCTTGCTTCCGGTGCTACTTGCCGGGTACGCGAACGATCAGAGCGTCACCCTGACCGCCGCCGCCGCACAGCGCCGCCGCGCCGATGCCGCCGCCGCGCCGCTTGAGCTCCAGGGCCAGGTGCAGCACCACACGGGCGCCGGACATGCCGATGGGGTGTCCCAGGGCGATCGCGCCGCCGTTGACGTTCACCTTTTCCGGGGTAACGCCCAGGTCCTTCATTGACTGGACGGCGACCGCCGCGAAGGCCTCGTTGATCTCGATCAGGTCGAGGTCCTCGGCGCTCAGGCCCTCCTTCTTCAGGGCGTGCTGGATCGCGTTGGACGGCTGCGACTGCAGCGAGTTGTCCGGGCCGGCGACATTGCCGTGGGCGCCGATCTCGGCGATCCACTCCAGACCCAGCTCCTCCGCCTTCGCCTTGCTCATCACGACCACGGCGGCGGCGCCGTCCGAGATCTGCGAGGAGGTGCCGGCGGTGATGGTGCCGTCCTTGGCGAAGGCCGGGCGCAGCTTGCCGAGCGACTCGACGGTCGTCTCGGCGCGGATGCCCTCGTCCTTGGAGAAGACGACCGGCTCACCCTTGCGCTGCGGGATCTCGACCGGGGTGATCTCGGCCTCGAAGATGCCGTTCTTCTGCGCGGCGGCGGCACGCTGGTGCGACTGCGCGGCGATCTCGTCCTGCTCGGGGCGCTTGATGCCCAGGCGGGTGTTGTGCTTCTCCGTGGACTCGCCCATGGCGATGCCCTCGAAGGAGTCGGTCAGACCGTCGTACGCCATGCAGTCGAGCATCTCGATCGCGCCGTACTTGAAGCCCTCGCGGGACTTCGGCAGCAGGTGCGGGGCGTTGGTCATCGACTCCTGGCCGCCGGCGACGACGATGTCGAACTCGCCCGCGCGGATCAGCTGGTCGGCGAGCGCGATGGCGTCCAGGCCGGACAGACACACCTTGTTGATGGTGAGCGCCGGGACGTTCATGGGGATGCCGGCCTTGACCGCGGCCTGGCGGGCGGGGATCTGGCCGGCGCCCGCCTGGAGCACCTGCCCCATGATCACGTACTGCACCTGGTCGCCGCCGATGCCGGCCCGGTCGAGCGCGGCCTTGATGGCGAAGCCGCCCAGATCCGCGCCGGAGAAGGACTTGAGGGAGCCGAGGAGGCGTCCCATGGGCGTGCGGGCGCCCGCGACGATCACTGAGGTGGTACCGGTCGTTCCAGACATGAGGCACAGCCCCTTGGGATGAGGAGTGAACGAGGGTTTACCGCCAATGTACTGAGCGGTGCCGTACCCGGTCACCGGGCAGCCGGTGTGACGGCGCGCACGTTGCGTAACCATCCACCGGGCGCTGCACTGGAGGAATGCTGACGCGAATCGACCACATCGGGATCGCCTGTTTCGACCTCGACAAGACGGTGGAGTTCTACCGTGCGACCTACGGTTTCGAGGTGTTCCACTCCGAGGTGAACGAGGAGCAGGGCGTCCGCGAGGCCATGCTCAAGATCAACGAGACCTCCGACGGCGGCGCCTCGTACCTCCAGCTCCTGGAGCCCACCCGGGAGGACTCCGCGGTGGGCAAGTGGCTGGCCAAGAACGGTGAGGGCGTCCACCACATCGCCTTCGGGACCGCGGACGTGGACGGGGACGCCGAGGCCATCCGTTCCAAGGGCGTACGGGTCCTCTACGACGCGCCCCGCGTCGGTTCCATGGGCTCCCGGATCACCTTCCTGCACCCCAAGGACTGCCACGGCGTACTGACCGAACTGGTCACGTCGGCTGATCCCTCCTCGGCGGAGCACTGACCTCCGGATTCCTGGCCCGGTAGAGTGGGCGGCTCCGGGCCGGGGCCGGTCGGTGCCGCATGCCATGCGGGTCGAAGTCGGGGTATCCGATCTGCCACGATTCCCCGGGGGGCCGTTCTCCTTCGGAACGGTGCTCGTTGGAGTGTTGCGACCAGGGGACGGATGGGACCGCGCAGTGCGGGGCTACGAACGCCAGGAGAGCCACCGAGCTGAAGACGACCATCTTTCGCGGTTCGAAGCCGAGATGGACCGGCTGAAGACCGAGCGGGAGAAGGCCGTCCAGCACGCCGAGGACCTCGGTTACCAGGTCGAGGTCTTGCGTGCCAAGCTCCACGAGGCGCGCCGCACCATCGCGTCCCGGCCCGCCTACGACAGCGCGGACATCGGCTACCAGGCCGAGCAGCTCCTGCGCAACGCGCAGATCCAGGCCGACCAGCTGCGCCAGGACGCCGAGCGCGAGCTGCGCGAGGCACGCGCCCAGACCCAGCGCATCCTCCAGGAGCACGCCGAGCACCAGGCCCGCCTCCAGGCCGAGCTGCACAACGAGGCGGTCCAGCGCCGTCAGCGGCTCGACCAGGAGCTCGCGGAGCGCCGCCAGACCGTCGAGGCGCACGTCAACGAGAACGTCGCCTGGGCCGAGCAGCTGCGCGCCCGTACGGAGTCCCAGGCCCGCCGCCTGATGGAGGAGTCCCGCGCCGAGGCCGAGCAGGCGCTCGCCGCCGCGCGCGCCGAGGCCACCCGGCTCGCCGAGGAGACCCGCCAGCGGGTGGGTTCGGAGGCGACGGCGGCCCGTGCCGAGGCCGAAGCGATTCTGCTGCGCGCCCGCAAGGACGCCGAGCGCCTTCTGAACGCCGCGTCGACGCAGGCGCAGGAGGCCACCAGCCACGCCGAGCAGCTGCGCTCGTCCACCACCGCCGAGACCGAGCAGGCCCGCCAGCAGGCCACCGAGCTGTCCCGCGCCGCCGAGCAGCGGATGCAGGAGGCCGAGGAGAGGCTCCGCGAGGCCCGCGCGGAGGCCGAGAAGGCTCTGTCGGAGGCCAAGGAGGCGGCCGCCAGGCAGCTGTCCTCCGCGGAGTCCGCCAACGAGCAGCGCACGCGTACGGCGAAGGCGGAGATCGCCCGGCTGGTCTCCGAGGCGACCAAGGAGGCCGAGACCCTCAAGGGCGAGGCCGAGGAGAAGCTCCGCGAGGCGAGCGCCGCGGCCGAGAAGCTGGTCTCCGAGGCGGCCGAGAAGGCCCGTACGGTCGCCGCCGAGGACTCCGCCGCCGCCCTGGCCAAGGCCGCCCGCACGGCCGAGGAGGTCCTGACCAAGGCGTCCGAGGACGCCCAGGAGACCACCCGCAAGGCCTCGGAGGAGGCCGAGCGCATCCGCCGCGAGGCCGAGGCGGAGGCCGACCGGCTGCGCACCCAGGCCGAGGAGCGGGCCGACGAGTTCCTGGGCGCGGCGAAGGACGACACCAAGGAGTACCGCGCCAAGACGGTCGAGCTGCAGGAGGAGGCGCGCCGGCTGCGCGGCGAGGCCGAGCAGCTGCGCGCCGAGGCGATCGCCGAGGGCGAGAAGATCCGCGGCGAGGCCCGGCGCGAGGCGGTCCAGCAGATCGAGGAGGCGGCCCGTACCGCCGAGGAGCTGCTGACCAAGGCCCGTGCCGACGCCGAGGAGCTGCGCGCGAGCGCGGGCGCCGAGGGCGAGCGGGTCCGCTCCGAGGCCATGGAGCGCGCGCAGACGCTGCGCACCCAGGCCGAGGAGACCCTGGAGCGCACCCGCGCCGAGGCCGAGCGGATGCGGGCCGAGGCCGAGGAGCAGGCCGAGGCGGTGAAGGAGGCCGCCGAGCGCGACGCGGCCTCGCTGCGCGAGGACGCGGAGCGGGCCGCCGCGGCCCGGCAGGCGGAGGCGGCCGAGGAGCTGACCCGGCTGCACACCGAGGCCGAGTCGCGGGTCGAGAGCGCCGAGCAGCAGCTCACGGACGCCCGCGCCGAGAGCGAGCGGCTGCGGCGCGAGGCCGCGGAGGAGACCGAGCGGCTGCGCACGGAGGCCGCCGAGCGGATCCGTACGCTCCAGGCCCAGGCCGAGCAGGAGGCCGAGCGGCTGCGGACGGAGGCCGCGTCCGACGCGTCCACCGCGCGCGCCGATGCCGAGGCCGCGGCCGTACGGCTGCGGACGGAGGCGCAGACGGAGGCCGAGCGACTGAAGTCGGAGGCCCAGGAGACCGCGGACCGGGTACGGGCCGAGGCCGCCGCCGCCGCCGAGCGGGTGGCCGCCGAGGCAGCCGAGGCGCTGGCCGCCGCGCAGGAGGAGGCCAACCGGCGCCGCCGGGAGGCCGAGGAGACGCTGGAGTCGGCCCGTTCCGAGGCCGGCCGGGAGCGCGAGCACGCCCGCGAGCAGTCCGAGGAGCTGCTCGCCTCCGCCCGTAAGCGGGTGGAGGAGGCGCAGACCGAGGCGCAGCGCCTGGTCGAGGAGGCGGACCGGCGGGCCACGGAGATGGTCTCCGCCGCCGAGCAGACCGCGCAGGAGGTCCGGGACTCGGTCGCCGGTCTGCGCGAGCAGGCCGAGGAGGAGATCTCCGGGCTGCGCAGCGCGGCCGAGCACGCGGCCGAGCGCACCAGGACCGAGGCGCAGGAGGAGGCGGACCGGGTCCGCGCCGACGCGTACGAGGAGCGGGAGCGGGCCACCGAGGACGCCAACCGCATCCGGGAGCGCGCCCAGGAGGAGTCCGAGGCGGCGAAGGCGCTGGCCGAGCGGACCGTCGGGGACGCGATCGCCGAGTCGGAGAAGCTGCGCGCGGACACCGCCGAGTACGCCCAGCGGGTACGCACCGAGGCGACGGACGCGCTGGCGTCGGCCGAGCAGGACGCGGCCCGGACCCGTGCGGACGCCCGCGAGGACGCCAACCGCATCCGCTCCGAGGCCGCGGCCCAGGCGGACACGCTCGTCACGGAGGCCGCGAGCGAGGCCGACCGGCTCGCGACCGAGGCCGAGGAGGTCCTCGACGAGGCCCGCAAGGCCGCCGACAAGCGCCGCTCCGACGCCGCCGAACAGGCCGACGCGCTCATCGGCGAGGCGACGAGCGAGGCCGAGCGGATCACCGCCGAGGCGGCCGAGCTGCGTGCCGAGGCCGAGCAGCTCAGGACCGACGGCGAGGCCCATGCCCAGGCGCTGCGCGTCGCCGCCCTCGCCGACAGCGAGCAGGTCCTCGACGAGGCCCGCAAGGCCGCCGACAAGCGCCGCTCCGACGCCGCCGAACAGGCCGACGCGCTCATCGGGGAGGCCACGAGCGAGGCCGAGCGGATCACCGCCGAGGCGGCGGAGCTCCTGGAGTCGACCGAGCAGGACGCGCTGCGGCTGCGGACCGAGGCGGAGCAGGTCAAGGCGGAGGGCGAGGCCGAGGCGGAGGCCCTGCGGGCCGCCGCGCGGGCGGACGGCGAGCAGGTCCTCGACGAGGCCCGCAAGGCCGCCGACAAGCGGCGCGCGGACGCCGCCGAGCAGGCGGACAGCCTCATCGGCGAGGCGACGAGCGAGGCCGAGCGGATCCGTACCGAGTCCGACCGCGTCAAGGCGGACGCCGAGGCGGCGGCGGAGCAGATGCGTGCGGAGGCGCGTGCCGAGGCCGACCGTACGCTCGACGAGGCGCGCGAGGCGGGCGCCAAGCGCCGCGCGGACGCGGCCGAGCAGGCCGACCAGCTGATGGCGAAGGCGCAGGAGGAGGCGCTGAACGCCACCACCGAGGCCGAGTCGCAGGCGGACACGATGGTCGGCGCGGCCCGCAAGGAGGCCGAGCGGATCGTGGCCGAGGCGACGGTCGAGGGCAACTCGCTGGTGGAGAAGGCGCGTACGGACGCGGACGAGCTCCTGGTCGGGGCGCGCAGCGACGCGACGGCCATAAGGGAGCGGGCGGAGGAGCTGCGGGCCCGGATCGAGGGGGAGATCGAGGAGCTGCACGAGCGGGCGCGGCGCGAGACGGCCGAGCAGATGAAGACCGCGGGGGAGCGCGTCGACAAGCTGGTCAAGGCCGCCACGGAGCAGCAGGCCCAGGCCGAGGAGAAGTCCAAGGAAATGCTCTCGGAAGCGAGTTCGGAAGCGAGCAAGGTCCGGATCGCCGCCGTGCGGAAGGCCGAGGCGCTCCTCAAGGAGGCCGAGCAGAAGAAGGCCTCGCTCATCGCCGAGGCGGAGAAGATCAAGGCGGAGGCCGAGCGCGATGCCGAGAAGATGATCACCGAGGGCAAGCGCGATCTGGATGTGCTCGTGCGCCGTCGCGAGGACATCAATGCCGAGATCTCCCGTGTCCAGGACGTCCTCGAAGCGTTGGAGTCTTTCGAGACGCCCACCGGCGGAACGAAGGATGGGGTCAAGGCAGGCGCGTCAGCGGGGGTTACACGTTCGAGTGGCAAGTCTTCCGAGGGCTAGCCACTCAAAAGGCTGGACATTCTCCAGATCAAACGGGCATCCGCTCGATGACACGCCGCTTCGGCCCCTAGGATTCCCCCTAACACCTCACCGGTCTCATTCGACAGGAACCCCATGAGCGACACTTCCTCCCCCTTCGGCTTCGAGCTCGTGCGGCGTGGTTACGACCGCGGTCAGGTGGACGACCGCATTACCAAACTCGTCGCCGACCGTGACAGTGCTCTGACCCGGATCACCTCGCTGGAAAAGCGCATCGAGGAACTCCACCTCGAGACGCAGAACGCCCAGGCCCAGGTCAGCGACGCGGAGCCGTCGTACGCCGGCCTCGGCGCGCGCGTCGAGAAGATCCTCCGCCTCGCCGAGGAGGAGGCCAAGGACCTGCGCGAGGAGGCCCGTCGCGCGGCCGAGCAGCACCGCGAGCTGGCCGAGTCGGCCGCCCAGCAGGTGCGCAACGACGCCGAGTCGTTCGCCGCGGACCGCAAGGCGAAGGCCGAGGACGAGGGCGTCCGGATCGTCGAGAAGGCGCAGGGTGAGGCCAACTCGCTGCGTGCCGAGGCGCAGAAGGACGCGCAGTCCAAGCGCGAGGAGGCGGACGCCCTCTTCGAGGAGACCCGCGCCAAGGCCGCCCAGGCCGCCGCGGACTTCGAGACCAACCTGGCCAAGCGCCGCGAGCAGTCGGAGCGCGACCTGGCCTCGCGTCAGGCCAAGGCCGAGAAGCGCCTCGCCGAGATCGAGCACCGCGCCGAGCAGCTCCGCCTGGAGGCCGAGAAGCTGCGTACGGACGCCGAGCGCCGCGCCCGTCAGACGGTGGAGACCGCGCAGCGCCAGGCCGAGGACATCGTGGCCGACGCGAACGCCAAGGCCGACCGCATCCGTTCGGAATCGGAGCGCGAGCTGGCGGCGCTGACGAACCGCCGCGACTCGATCAACGCCCAGCTGACCAACGTCCGCGAGATGCTGGCCACGCTGACCGGTGCCGCGGTGGCGGCGGCGGGCTCCCCGATCGACGACGAGCCGGCCACCCGCGGTGTCCCGGCGCAGCAGTCCCGGTAACAAGTTCGTAGCTCCACGCAGACCCTCCGTCATTCCGGTGGCGGGGGGTTTTGCGCGCCCTTAGGTTGGTACGCATGATCGAGCTCGAGGGCCTCACGAAGAGGTACGGGACGAAGACGGCGGTCGACCATCTCTCCTTCCAGGTCCGGCCCGGTGTCGTCACCGGCTTCCTCGGGCCGAACGGCGCGGGCAAGTCGACGACGATGCGCATGATGCTCGATCTGGACAATCCGACCAGCGGTACGGTCCGGATCGACGGCAAGCACTACCGGGACCTGCAGGAGCCGCTCAAGTACATCGGGGCGCTGCTCGACGCCAAGGCGATGCACGGCGGCCGGTCCGCGTACAACAACCTCCTCTGCCTCGCGCAGTCCAACCGCATTCCGGCGAGCCGGGTCGGCGAGGTCCTCGACCTGGTGGGTCTGACCCCGGTCGCGAGGAAGAAGTCGAAGGGCTTCTCCCTCGGTATGGGCCAGCGCCTGGGAATCGCCTCGGCGCTGCTCGGTGATCCCGAGATCCTGATGTTCGACGAGCCCGTCAATGGTCTGGACCCCGAGGGAATTCACTGGATCCGCAATCTGATGAAGGCGCTCGCGGCCGAGGGCCGGACGATCTTCGTTTCCAGTCATCTGATGAGTGAAATGGCACTGACGGCTGATCATCTCATCGTGATCGGGCAGGGAAAACTGCTGGCCGACACGTCGATGGCGGATTTCATCCACCAGAATTCGCGGAGTTACGTACGGCTCCGCTCGCCGCAGCAGGAGCAGCTGCGCGACCTCCTCCACGCCAACGGCTTCACCCCCGTCGAGGCGGGCAACGGCACGCTGGAGGTGGACGGCGCCACGACCGAGAAGCTCGGTGAACTGGCCGCCGAGAACCGGCTCGTGCTGCACGAACTGAGCGCCCAGCGCGCCTCCTTGGAGGAGGCGTTCATGCAGATGACGGCCGGCGCGGTGGAGTACCACGCGCACGGCACGGACGTACACGGCGCGCAAGCGCCCCCCGCCGCCGGCCCCCGCTGGGGCGAGACCACCAAGGGAGCCTGAACGATGGCAGCGGTATCCGCGGTCCTGCAGTCGGAGTGGACCAAGATCCGGACGGTCTCCTCGACGATCTGGACCCTGGCGAGCGCGCTCCTGGTGACGGTGGCGATGAGCGCGGCGCTGTGCGCCCTGCTGAGTTCGACGTTCGAGGACCTCTCCCCGGCGGAGCAGGCGACCTTCGACCCGACGTTCATCAGCTTCTCCGGGATGGTGCTCGGCCAGCTGGCGATGGTGGTCTTCGGTGTCCTGGTGATCGGCACGGAGTACAGCTCGGGCATGATCCGCACCTCGCTCGCGGCGGTCCCGCAGCGGGCGACCTTCCTCTTCTCCAAGATCGCGGTGGCCGGGGCGCTGGCCCTGCTGGTGGGCCTGGCGACCAGCTTCCTCTCCTTCTTCCTGGGCCAGGCGCTCCTCGGCGACCACCGCACGACGCTCGGCGCGGACAACGTCCTGCGGGCGGTCGTGGGCGGCGGCCTCTACATGGGCCTGATCGCGCTCTTCTCGATGGGCGTGGCGACGATGCTGCGCTCGTCGATGCTCTCGCTCGGCATCCTGGTGCCGTTCTTCTTCCTGGTCTCCCAGATCCTCTCGGCGGTCCCCAAGGCCAAGGACGTGGCCCGCTACTTCCCCGACCAGGCCGGATCCAAGATCATGCAGGTCGTCCCGGACGCGATGAACTCGGAGAAGGCACCGTACGGTCCATGGGCCGGTCTCGGCATCATGCTGATCTGGGTGGCGGCGGCGCTGCTGGGCGGCTACCTGGTCATGAAGAAGCGGGACGCCTGACGCGACGGGTCCGCACGCGAAGGACCATGTGATGGATCGCAGCCTGGAGGCGCTCGGTCTGGACGACGTCCCGGCCGAACTCCCCCTGACCTATCCCGGGCGCCCGGCCACGCGGCCCTCCCTCCTCCTCGGTGACGAGCTCCTGCCGCTGGACGTGCGGGCCACGCGCCTGGGCGAGTGGACGGTCGACGGGCGCGGCCGGCTCGACGAGGTCCTCACGGCGCGGGGGCAGGAGACCACCGGGCGCCGCCATCCGGTGATCGCCGTGGGCTCGAACGCGGCGCCCGGTCAGGTACGGCACAAACTGCGCCGGCTGAACCTGCCCGTCGCCGTGCCCATGGTCCCGGTGCGGGTGCGCGGTATCGGCGTCGGCTGCTCGGGCCACATCAGTCCCGCGGGGTACGTGGCGGGCACGCCGTACGTCGATCCGGACGGCTCCGCGACGCTGGTGATCGCGTGGTTCGACGCGCGTCAGCTCACGGCGGTCGACGACACCGAGCCCAACTACCTGCGTGCGATCCTCCCCGGGGACACCTTCGAGATGATCATGCCCTCGGGAGAGCGGCTCGGCGGCGCCTCCCTCTACTTCAGCGCCCATGGCGTTCTCGCGGTCGACGGGAAGCGGCCCCTGCCGGGCGGCGGGGATCAGGCGGAGCTGCTGTCCGGGCTGCTGAGCCGCTCCTCCCGGCTCCGCGAGCTGCTGGGTCCCGACCCCGTCAGCTGGGTCGGGAGCGCGGGCGCGGACCAGGCCGTCCGGGCTCGCGGCACCGGGATCTTCCGGGAGGAGGGGTGGGTGCTGCCCCGGACCGACTTCCTTCCCTACCTCGACGACTCGGCCGAGCCGCGCCTGTACGACGACCTGCCCCCGCTCGCGGATTCCCTGCCGCCGCAGGCCGGGAACGTCTGAGCCGGCCGCCCGGCGGGTCCCGGCGCCTCGCGATTCTCGTGTTTCGCCGGAACCGTCAACGGCTCGATAAGCTCCTAGCTCATACGGGGGGCACGGCCTCGGCCAGGGCCCCGACGACGATGTGACCTGTCGATGGGGCTGGAGTAATGATCGAGGCAGTCGGCCTGACGAAGCGCTATGGCGCCAAGACGGCCGTGTACAACCTTTCCTTCCAGGTGCGGCCGGGGACCGTCACCGGCTTCCTCGGACCCAACGGCTCCGGCAAGTCCACGACGATGCGCATGATCCTCGGGCTCGACCGGCCGACCTCCGGGCATGTCACGATCGGCGGCCATCCCTTCCGGCAGCTGCCGAACGCGCCCCGGCAGGTCGGTGCGCTGCTCGACGCCAAGGCCGTGCACGGCGGACGCAGCGCCCGCAGCCATCTGCTGTCGCTCGCGCAGCTCGCCGGCATCCCGGCGCAGCGGGTCGACGAGGTGCTCGGGGTCGTGGGCCTCCAGGACGTCGCCAAGCGGCGCTCCAAGGGCTTCTCGCTCGGCATGGGGCAGCGGCTCGGTATCGCGGCCGCGCTGCTCGGCGACCCGCAGGTGCTGCTCTTCGACGAGCCCGTCAACGGTCTCGACCCCGAGGGCATCCTCTGGGTCCGCAACCTGATGAAGAAGCTCGCCTCCGAGGGCCGGACCGTCTTCGTCTCCAGCCACCTCATGAGCGAGATGGCCCTGACCGCCGACCATCTGATCGTCATCGGCCGAGGCCAGCTCATGGCCGACATGAGTGTCAAGGACTTCATCTCGGCGAACTCGGCGGACTTCGCCCGGGTGCGGACCCCGCAGACCGAGCCGCAGCAGCGGGAGAAGCTGACGGCCGCGCTCACCGAGGCCGGCGGCCAGGTGATGTCCGAGCCGGACGGGGCGCTCCGGGTGACCGGTCTCCCCCTGCCCCGGATCAGCGATCTGGCGCACGACGCGGATGTACGGCTCTGGGAGCTGTCCCCGCACCAGGCCTCGCTGGAGGAGGCGTACATGCGGATGACGCAGGGCGCCGTGGACTACCGCTCCACCGAGGACCAGCTCGCCCACCTCCAGCAGCCGCAGCCGCACCCGCACGCGCACCAGGCGGGGTACGCCCCGCCGGCGCAGCCGGAGATCCCGGAGGTGCCCCAGCAGGGCTGGTACGCCCCTCCGCCGCCCGGACAGAACCCGTACGCCGCGCCGCAGCAGAGCGAGCCTGCGCAGAACGCCACGAACGTTGAGGACGCCCGATGACCACCCCGTACTCGTACGTCTCGCCCATCCCGGTGCGCCGGGCGCACCTCGGTGACGCGCTGGCCTCGGAGTGGACCAAGATCCGTTCCGTGCGCTCCACGATGTGGACGCTGGGTGTGATGGTGCTGCTGATGCTGGGCATCGGCCTCGGCGTCGCGGCCATCGTGGCCGGCTCGGAGGTCTCCACCGAGGGCGAGTCGGCGCTCGGCCTCGGCTTCTTCGGTGTGCTGCTCGGGTCGATCTGCGTGATCACGCTGGGCGTGCTGACCGTCGCCTCGGAGTACGGCACCGGCATGATCCGTACGACGCTGACGGCCTGCCCGAGCCGCGGCCGGGTCCTGACGGCGAAGGCGATCGTCTTCTTCCTGCTCGTCTTCACCGTCACCACGCTCACCGCGACGGTGGTCGCCCTGGCGCAGGTGGCGATGGTGGACGCCGCGGAGCCCACGGGCGCGGAGTGGCTGCGGGCGACGGTCGGCGTCGGCCTGTTCATCGCGCTGCTCGGGCTGCTTTCGCTGGCCGTCGGCGCGATGATCCGGCACTCGGCGGGCGCGATCACCGTCATGATCGGCGTCCTGCTGCTGCCGCTGGTGGCCGCCATGTTCATGTTCTCGGAATCGCTGGCCAAGGTGCAGGAGTGGCTCCTCGACTACGCGATCCCGAGCCAGCTCATCGCGCTGTACGCGGGCAAGTCGGCGATGACGCAGTCCGGTCCCTCGGGCTGGGACCCGGTGTGGATCCTGCTGATCATCGCGGCCGCGGCGATGGGCGGCGCGTACGCCCTGCTGAACAGCCGGGACGTCTGACGCCAGGGCCGTCGGACGGTCCGACAGCCGGACAGCCGGACCGGGGCCGAGGCCGAGGCCGAGGCCGAGGACGAGGCTCAGTACCTCGGCGCGTTACGGGACCGCTGCACCCTCGAGGTGCGGCGGTCCTTCGCGTTCCAGCAGGCCTTGTGCCAGTGCCGCCGGTCGTCCACTCCCCCGTACTCCGGCCAGGCCACCACGTGCGGGGCGCCCCCGGGGATCTCCTGGTCGCAGCCCGGGCAGCGATAGCGCTTGCCGGGCGCGCTCGCGCCCGCCACGTGCCGGACGAGCCACTCCTCGCCCTGCCAGGTCTCGCTGCGCTGCGAACCGCCGTACCGGTCGGCCGACTCACCCTGGGGATCGGGATTCTCGCCGCCCTTGGGACGGTTGCGACGCGGGGACACTCTCACACCTCACGGAGCCGGGAACACGGACAGTTCGGTCAAGCCTACGGGCCGCGACACAGTGGCCCGGCCCACCCTTCGGGCGGAGTTAGCGGAAAATCGCAAGAACTTCAGGCGGGGCCGTTGCCTTTGGCACGTGTCAGACGTTGTTGCCAGTGCGAGGGGGAGAACCGCGTCGGCCGCAAGGAGGCAGAAGGCGATGCGCGTGGGTACGTTTGTTCTGGCCGCCCAGTTCCCGGGCCAGGGCCAGGGCGAGGCGCTGCACCGGGCGGTGCGGACGGCCGAGGTCACCGAGGAGTCGGGGCTCGACTCCGTCTGGCTGGCCGAGCACCACTTCGTTCCGTACGGCGTCTGTCCGTCGGCCGTGACCCTGGCCGCGCTGCTGCTCGGCCGCACGCGCCGGATCCGGGTCGGTACGGCGGTCAGCGTGCTGCCGGCCGTCCATCCGGTCGCGCTGGGCGAGCAGGCCGCGCTGCTGCACCTCACCTCCGGCGGCCGGTTCACGCTCGGCGTGGGCCGCGGCGGGCCGTGGATCGACCTCGAGGTGTTCGGCGCGGGCCTGAAGGCGTACGAGCAGGGCTTCCCCGAATCCCTCGACCTGCTCCTGCGCTGGCTGACCGAGCCGCGCGTCGCCGCCGAGGGAGAACGATTCGCCTTCCGCGAGGTGGCCGTCGTACCGCGCCCCGATGAGCTCATCGGCGGCGACGCGGCGCCCGAGGTGCTCGTCGCCTGCACCTCCTCCAAGAGCGTCCGGCTGGCCGCCGAGCGCGGGCTGCCGATGCTGCTCGGGATGCACTGCGGCGACGAGGAGAAGGCCGAGATGGTGGCCGCCTGGGAGCGCTGCGCGCGCGAGGCCGGGCGCACCCCCGACGAGATCGCGCGGATCGGCGCGGGCCATGTCTCGGCGGGCGTCGCCCAGCTCGCGGACCGCGGGGCGGACGCGGCCGAGGCCCTGGTGAAGGCGATGCCCGGCTGGCTGAAGCAGGGCCTCGACGCCCATGTGACCGTGGACGGCCGACACCGCGCGATGCGGGACCCCGTGGCGTACACGGAGCTGCTGTGCGGGCTGCACCCCGTGGGCACGCCCCGGCTCGCGGCCGACCGGCTCGCGGCGACCTCGGAGCGTACGGGCATCACGCGTTTCGCGCTGCTCGCCGAGGGCACGGGCGATCTCGCGGCCACCGAGGAGAACGTACGGCGGCTCGGCGCCGAGGTGCTGCCGCTCCTGACCTGACGGCGCGGGGAGCGCGGCGGCGGCGCGCCTGGCCGTCGCAGGACGACTGTGGGACCGGCCCCCTGTCGGCGTCGCGCTCGGCGTCTGGGTGCGGTCCGGGGGCGGGGTAAGGGGCGTGCTGCCGCCCCGGCATCTCTTCGCATCGTTCGCGTCTCCCGCGATGCGGAGCGGCAGCACCGTGCCTCAGCAGTCGCGCAGTTCCGGCGACTGGTTGAGCAGCTGACCTCGTACGGAGGTGAAGCGGGCGAGCCGCTCGTCCACCGCGGGGTCCAGCGGGAAGACCGCCACACGGTGGCAGTTCTGGAAGGCCAGACGCACCCCGAAGTGTCGCTGCAGCGCACCACGGATCGCATCACTCGCGAGTGCACGCAACAGCTGTCCACGTGCCTGCTCGTTCGGCGGCGGCGTCTGGTTGTCGGCGAACTCGCCGCCGTCGACCTTCAGCTGAGCCACCAGAGAACTGATCATCTCCCATGCGTAGGGCAGGGAGGTCCGGACGCAGTCGACGAAGTCGGCTTCGTCGACCTCGCCTCGCTCGGCCTGTTCCAACAGCGCCGGTGAGACGTCGAGCGACATGGGTTCTCCTCTCGCGACCCCGACGGACGGGGTCTTACGGGCAGGGATGAAGGACCCCCCGTACGACACGCAGCGTGCACGGACGGCGACCTCCAGCTTCCACGGTAAGCGCGCACTGGGGAGCGCACCAGGAGATTGGGAACACAACCGGCCAATAACCGACGGAGGTTGGGCGGGCGTTAAGAGCCGAATCGCGCGGAAGAGCGTGTGTCTTGTAGCGTTGCCGACCATGCGTCTCGTCATCGCCCGCTGCTCCGTGGACTACGCCGGCCGGCTCACCGCCCACCTGCCCTCCGCTCCCCGTCTGATCCTGGTCAAGGCAGACGGCAGCGTCTCCATCCACGCGGACGACCGGGCGTACAAACCGCTCAACTGGATGTCGCCGCCCTGCACCCTCAAGGAAGGTGCCGACGGGGAGGCCGGCATCTGGACCGTGGTGAACAAAGCGGGCGAGAAACTGATCATCACGATGGAGGAGATCCTCCACGACTCCTCGCACGAGCTCGGCGTGGACCCGGGTCTCATCAAGGACGGCGTGGAAGCGCACCTCCAGGAGCTGCTCGCCGACCGCATCGAGACCCTCGGCGAGGGCCACACGCTGATCCGCCGCGAGTACCCGACGGCGATCGGCCCGGTGGACATCCTGTGCCGGGACGCCGACGGGGCGACGATCGCGGTCGAGATCAAGCGGCGCGGCGAGATCGACGGCGTGGAGCAGCTGACCCGCTATCTGGAGCTGCTGAACCGCGATCCGCACCTCGCGCCGGTGAAGGGCGTCTTCGCGGCGCAGGAGATCAAGCCGCAGGCGCGGGTGCTCGCGACGGACCGCGGCATCGACTGCGTGGTGCTCGACTACGACGCGCTGCGCGGCATCGAGGACGACAAGCTGCGGCTGTTCTGACCTGTTGTACGAGTACGGCCCCGGGTGCGGTGAACGCGCCCGGGGCCGTCGTGTGTGTCAGGCCGGTGTGCCGGTGTTGTCGGGATTGTCCTGGCTCTGCGTGGTCTCCGGCGGCGTCGTGGTGGACGGGGTCGTCGACGGCGTGGTGGGCGGGGTCGTCGGGCTCGTCGTGGACGGGGTCGGGCTCTTGGTCGGCGTCGGCTTCGTCGTCGGGCTGATCGTCGGACGCGGAGCCGTCGTCGTCGGGGCCGGGGGCACCGTCGTGGGCGCGGTCGTGCTCGGCGTGCCGGAGGGCGAGGACGAGGACGACGGGGTGCCCGAGGCGCTGGGCGTTCCCGAGGTCGGCGAGCCGGACGGCGTGGGCGACGCGCTCTCGGACGGGCGGCTCGTCGAGTCCTCGGTCGGCTCGTCCGCGTCCAGGCCGTCGTCGACGCCGTCCTCACTGGCCGTCCGGTCGGAGGTGACCCGGTTGGAGCCCGGGTCCTCGGCGTTGCCCGAGGTGGCCCCGATCGTCACGACCGTGCCGAGCACGGCGGCCAGGAGCGCTCCCGTGCCGACCGCGACCAGGTTGCGGCGGGCGCCGGCGATGACGCCGAAGCGGCCGCCCCGCTTCGTACCGTCGCCGCCCGGCTGGGCGTCGGGGCGCGTGATGAGGGTCGGGCCCTCGTCGGCGAAGTCCGGGAACGCGGGGATCGGCGCGGTCCTGGCGGAGGCCGGGACGACGGCCCTCGGGATGCCGCGGGGCGGGGAGACGGGCTCCTCGACACGGGTCGTGGGCTGCTCGTCGCCCGCAGGGGCGTGGTCCTCGGACGGCGCGCCTCCGGCGCGGTCGGCGACCAGGGCGAGCGCCCGGCGGCCGGCGACGGTGCCGCGCTTGTCGGCGAGCACGCCGCGCATGCCGATGGACGCCTCCAGTTCGGCGCGGGCCCGCTGCAGGTTTCCGGCGCAGAGCGCGAGGATGCCCAACTCGTGGTGGAAGTAGGCCTCTTCGGCGACCTCGCCGGCCAGCCGCGCGGCCTCCTGGCCGGCGCGCAGGGCGCGCTCCCAGGCGCCCCAGTGCAGTCCGGCGGCGAAGGCGGGCGCGGCGCTGCGGGCGAGCAGGACGGCGGTGGCGGGGTGCTCGGGGTCGCTTCCGGGGACGAGCGCGGCCAGGGCGGCGAGCAGGGCGTCCGCCTCGGCGGCCGCGCGCGTGGGGGTGACGGAGGGGTGTCCGGCCCACCAGGCGTAGTGCTGGGCGACGGTGTGGGCGCGGGCGGCCGCGCCCTCGTCGTACGCCTGGGCGAGGAGCTGGGTGAGGACTCCGGCGGCGAGGCGGTAGCGGGCGCCGACCGGGCTGAGCAGTCCGCAGGCCATGAGCTCGCCGACGGCGGCGTCCGCGTGCGTGTCGCCGACGAGGGCGGGGAGGTGGGCCTGGTGCGGCACCTCGCCGCCGAGGGCGACGGTGAAGCGGAGGGTGTCCTGGGCGGAGTGGCTGAGCCGTGAGGCGAGCAGCGCGGCGGGGGCCGCGCCCTCGCCGAGGCTGGGCAGCGGAATCTCGCGCAGCTCGACGTCGGCGGAGGCCTCGGGGGCGGTGGGGGTGGTGGGCGCCGCGGGGGCCGTGGCGGCCGGTCCGAACGCGTCGTCGAGGGCGCCGAAGGCGTCGAACTCGGTGGGCGCGTCCTCCTGCTCCTGCTCCTTCGTGCCGAAGGCGTCGAACTCCTCCGGGATGACGCGGAGCCGGTCGCGCTGGCGGAGCAGGGCGCCGGCCTGGACGAAGCGCAGCGGAAGGCCCTCGGACTCGAACCAGAGGTCGCCCGCCCAGTTGGCCTCGTCGTCGGTGAGCGGCCGGTCGACGGCGCTCTCCAGGAGTGCGAGGGCGGCGGCGCGGCCGAGGCCGGCGAGGGAGACCTCTTCGAGGTGGGCGTCGGGCGAGGGGGCCGGGACGTCGGGGGTGGCGGCGAGCAGGAAGGCGCACTCGGGGGCCGCGGCGAGCAGCTCGTCGAGCGTCGTGCCGCCGAACTCCAGGTCGTCGACGACGACGATCGCGCCGATGTCGTGGACGAGGCCGAGCAGGGCGGGGCGGTCGGGGCGGAGGTCCGGGGCGTGCTGGACGGTGGTGAAGAGGTCGTACAGCAGCTCGGTGGGGGTCCGGTGGTAGCCGGAGAGGCGGACGACTCCGTCGGGCGCGAGGCCGGCGCAGTCGGCGGCGACGGCGTCGAGCAGGGCGGTACGGCCGGAGCCGGCGGGGCCGGTGACCCGTACGGAACGGCCGCGCGCGAGGAGCTGGACGAGCCGCTCGTGCTCCTCCTGCCGTTCGAGCAGCGGCAGGGGCGGGGCGGCGGGGCCAGGCGGTACGGGCGGGGCGGCCGCGCGGGCCGCCTCGGCCCGTTCCTCGGCGGTACGGCGGCGGGGCGGGGCGGGCTGCTCCCCGGGCGGGCAGGCCTCGATCTCGCTGCCGTCGACGGGGTTGACGGTGAGCAGCAGGTCGCCCGAGACGACGCGGGCGATCCGGGCGCGGGCGGCCGTGCTGGGTCCGCGCTCGGGCGCGGGGGCGCCGCGTCCCTCGCGGGCGTCGTCGCCCTCGGTGTCGTGGCCGTACTCTTCCGGCCCCCGGTTCATCGGGTCCATGGTCAAAGCCCCCCAAAAGCGGTGCGTGCCGAAGCCCCTCCGGCCGATCTGCACGCTCGCTGTCGCTTCTGGTCCGGTGCCCGCCGGGTGGGCCCGTCAATGGGCAGGCGACCGAACCCTAGACCTTCGTTCAGTATCCCGGAACAGGCGGGGTGCCACCCCGCCCAAGACGTCACGGTCTCATGAGGATTGGACCGGGACGCCGGGTTCACACAGCAGCTTCACAGGCGCCGGTGCCCCGTCGTCAGACGCGGGGCAGCGACTCCGCGGCGAGGCCGCCCTCGATCGCGAGGATCCGGTGCAGCCGGGTCGCCACGAGCAGGCGCTGCATCTGGGGCGGCACCCCGCGCAGCACGAGCCTGCGGCCGCAGCGGCCCGCACGGCGGTGTGCGCCCATGATGACCCCGAGCCCGGTGGCGTCCCAGGAGTCGAGACCGGTCAGGTCGAGTACGAGGTCGCCGACGCCGTCGTCGACGGCCGAGTGCAGGACCGTACGGGCGTCCGCCGCGCTGCGGACGTCGAGGCGGCCCCCGACGACCAGCTCGACATGGTCGCCCCTGATGTGCATATGCGCTCCCCGGGAGTGCTCCGTCTTTGCAACAACTGACTGCCGTCGGCGCAGAAGCGTTGCGCCTTGTAAGCGAACTGATACGCAATTCACCCGGTGGGGTGAAGGCGGAGCGGCCGCCGGACCTCGGGGCCGCTCCTGTACCGGCGCGGAACCGGCTCAGTGCTTGTAGAACCCCTGCCCGCTCTTGCGGCCGATGTCACCCGCGTCCACCATCCGGCGCATCAGCTCCGGCGGCGCGAACTTCTCGTCCTGGGACTCGGTGTAGATGTTGCTGGTGGCGTTCACGAGGATGTCGATGCCGGTGAGGTCGGCGGTGGCGAGCGGCCCCATGGCGTGGCCGAAGCCCAGCTTGCAGGCGATGTCGATGTCCTCGGCGGTGGCGACGCCCGACTCGTAGAGCTTGGCGGCCTCGACGACCAGCGCGGAGATGAGGCGGGTGGTGACGAAGCCGGCGACGTCGCGGTTGACGACGATGCAGGTCTTGCCGACGGACTCGGCGAACTCACGCGCGGCGGCGAGGGTGGCGTCGGACGTCTTGTAGCCGCGGACGAGCTCGCAGAGCTGCATCATCGGCACGGGCGAGAAGAAGTGGGTGCCGACGACGGCCTCCGGGCGCTCCGTCACCGCGGCGATCTTGGTGATCGGGATGGCGGAGGTGTTGGAGGCGAGGACGGCCCCGTCCTTGGCGATCTTGTCGAGGGAGCGGAAGATCTCGTGCTTGACCTCGAGCTTCTCGAAGACGGCCTCGACGACGATGTCGGCGTCGGCGACCGCGTCGAGCTCGGTGGTGGCCGTGATCCGCCCGAGGGCGGCCTCGGCCTCGGCGGCGTCGAGCTTCCCCTTCGCGACGAACCGGTCGTACGACGCCTTGATGCCGTCGGTACCGCGGGTCAGGGCGGCGTCGGTGACGTCACGCAGAACGACGTCCCATCCGGCCTGGGCCGAGACCTGCGCGATTCCGGACCCCATGAGTCCGGCTCCGATGACGGCGAGCTTCCTGGCCACGGTCTTCCACCCCTTAACGCCTGTTCACTTCTGACTCTCCGGCGGAGATTAGCGGGAGTGAGGCCTCGTGTGACCGCTAAGTAATGCGCGTCACGCCCGGTTTGACGGACGTCACACTCGCGACAGGTCCGCGGTGCTCCGTGACGGTCGGCACAGGGGCGGCCCGGAGGGGCCTGGCGTCACTACGCTGGGGTCATGGTCAATCTGACGCGCATCTACACCCGTACCGGCGACCAGGGCACGACCGCTCTGGGCGACATGAGCCGGACCGCCAAGACCGATCTGCGGATCTCGGCGTACGCCGACGCCAACGAGGCCAATGCCGTCATCGGTACGGCCATCGCCCTCGGGCAGCTCGACGAGGACGTCGTGAAGGTTCTCGTCCGCGTCCAGAACGACCTGTTCGACGTGGGCGCGGACCTCTCCACCCCGGTGGTCGAGGATCCGAAGTACCCACCGCTGCGGGTCGAGCAGTCGTACGTCGACAAGCTGGAGGCGGACTGCGACCACTTCCTGGAGCAGCTCGACAAGCTGCGCTCCTTCATCCTGCCGGGCGGCACACCCGGCGCCGCGCTGCTGCACCAGGCGTGCACGGTGGTCCGGCGGGCGGAGCGCTCCACGTGGGCGGCGATCGAGGTCCACGGCGAGACGATGAACGCCCTCACCGCGACCTACCTCAACCGCCTCTCAGACCTGCTCTTCATCCTTGCGCGCACGGCCAACAAGGAGGTCGGGGACGTGCTCTGGGTCCCGGGCGGGGAGCGCTGAGGGGGGCTCGTCCGACGGGGCCTTCCTCGGCCAGATCGCGTAGCTGAGCGCGATCAGGCCGTGGATGCCGGCCGCCCGCCACGCCCCGTACATCCAGCTCCGCAGCGAGCCGGTGTTCCCCTCGTCGCCGATGTACCAGATCGAGATCAGCAGCAGAGCGGTCGCGACGGCCGCGCCGACGAGCGAGCCGAGCCAGAGCCTGCCCTCGTAGCGGGCGCGGGCCATGCCGTACCGCGGGGGCCCCGGCGGGCGGGGGGCGCCGGCGAGGCGGTGGGCGGCGTGGCCGTCGAGCCACTTCACGGTGCGGTGGCCGTGGCCGACGGTGTAGCCGATGTAGAGCGCGGCGAGGCCGTGCTTCCAGTCCGGCTCGGCGCCGTTCCTGAGGTCGACGGCGGTGACGACGAGCAGCAGGACTTCCAGGAGCGGTTCGCACAGGAGCAGCGCCATGCCTGTGCGCGGCATCCTGAGCAGATAGCGGGCGGTGAGGCCGGCGGCCAGCAGGACCCAGAAGCCGACTTCGCAGATCACGATGAGGGTGACGATCACGGCGGTAACTCCCTTTCGTACGTCCTCCTCAGCGTCCCGTGCCGCCGGACCCGGATCGTCGTCGCCAGTGACGAAGTACGCCTACATCCTTCGACGGAGGGCGGGATCGGCCCGGACGGCGACGTCGGCGGACGCGGCAGCGTGTTGGATGGAGGCGTGACACTCCCCCGCCCCCACCGCGTCGATCTGCTCGTCGCCGGCTCCGGGCTCTCCTGCGGCCTGCTCCTGTGGTCGTTCGGGCTGTACCTGAAGACCGACCACGTCTTCGGCGAGCCGTGGGTGGTGCTGATCCCGCTGGTCGTGATGGCGGTGATGGAGGCGCTGCGCCGGACGACCCCGCGCACCGCCCTGCTCGTCGGGACCGTCGCGATCGTCGCGGACCAGTTCACCCACGGCAATCTCGCCACCGTGCTGATGTTCACGGACCTGGTCTACGCGGCCGTGGTCTACGGCCCGCCCGCCTCCGCCCGCCGCATCCCGTACACGACCGCGCTGATCACCGTCGCCGTGACGATCGGCTTCCTCGTCTGGTGGCAGAACGCGATCGCCCTGCTGGTCGGCGTGATCACCGGGATGCTCTGTTTCCTGCCCGCGGTGACCGGCGCGATCGTGCGCAATCACCGGCAGGCCGCCGACGCGGCCCGGCTGCGTGCCGAACAGACCGCGCTGCTCGCCGAGATGGACCGCACCCAGGCGGTGGTGGCCGAGCGCGCCCGGATGGCGCGGGAGCTGCACGACATGGTGGCCAACCATCTCTCCGCCATCGCGATCCACTCCACGGCCGCGCTCTCGCTCGACGATCCGGGGACGACCCGGCAGGCGCTGACGGTGATCCGGGAGAACAGCGTGGAGGGCCTGGCGGAGATGCGCCGGCTGATCGGGCTGCTGCGGGACAGCAGCGGCGATGCCGAACCGGCGGCCGCGCCCACCCTGGCCGGCGTCGACGCGCTGATCGCGCAGGCCCGGACGAACGGGACGACGAGCGGACTCGCCTTCGTCCTCGACGACGCCCGGTCCGACGGCGGGCGGCGGCTGCCCGCGCCGGTCGAGCTCGCCGCGTACCGGATCGTGCAGGAGTCGCTGACCAACGCGCTCAAGCACGCGGCGCCGGGCGAGGTGCGGGTGGTCCTCGACGACGGGGCGGACCGGGCCGACCGGGCCGACCGGGCGCTCACCGTCTGCGTGACCAGCCCGTTCGGCGGGCAGCCGGGCCCGCGCGCGCCCGGCTCGGGGGCGGGTCTGGTCGGGATGCGGGAGCGGGTCGCGCTGCTGGGCGGGGAGTTCGAGGCGGGTCCGGTGGCCTCGGACGGCGGGCGCAAGGAGTGGCGGGTGCGGGCTGTCCTGCCCGTCGGTACGAACGACAAGGAGCCGCAGGCATGGTACGGGTGATCGTGGCCGAGGATCAGAGCGCGGTACGGGCGGGGCTGGTCCTGATCCTGGGCAGCGCGCCGGACATCGAGGTGGTCGGGGAGGCCGCGGACGGCGAGCGCGCGGTGGAACTGGCCCGCGAACTGCGCCCGGACCTGGTCCTGATGGATGTGCAGATGCCGCGGATGGACGGGGTGACGGCGACCGGGATCGTCGTCTCCCAGGGGCTGGCCGACGTCCTCGTCCTCACCACCTTCGATCTGGACGAGTACGTGTTCGGGGCGCTGCGCGCCGGGGCGGCGGGCTTCCTCCTGAAGAACACCGACGCGAAGGACCTGATCGAGGCGGTACGGACGGTGGCGCGCGGCGAGGGCCTGATCGCCCCGGCGGTGACGCGCCGGCTGATCGCCGAGTTCGCGGCGCCGAGGACCGCCCGGAGGAACCCGTCCGCACTGGACGCGCTGACGCCCCGGGAGCGTGAGGTGCTCTCCGCGCTGGGCAAGGGGCTGTCGAACGCCGAGATCGCGGTACGTCTGGAGATGGCGGAGGCGACGGTGAAGACGCACGTCAGCAAGGTGCTGGGAAAGCTTGAGCTGCGCAGCCGGGTTCAAGCCGCGGTGCTCGCACAGGAGTTGGGTGTCTGAGGCGGGAGCGGAATCCGGCACACCGACGTTGGTCTGGACCTCTTGACGATTGGTCCAGACCTTCCTACGCTCGCGGGGCGCGCGCATGTTCACGGACCACCCCCACCTTGTCCGTCCGCAACTTGAGGAGCACCGTTGAGCACTCAAGCACCGACGCGCAGAACAGGGTTCAGACACCGGGCCGCCGCCGGTCTGACCGCCCTGATCCTGCCCCTGGCCGCCATGGTCGGCCTCGCCGCACCCGCCGAGGCCGCCACGGCGGCCACCGCCACGTACACCAAGGTCTCCGACTGGGGAACCGGCTTCGAGGGCAAGTGGACGGTGAAGAACACCGGCACCACCACCCTCTCCTCCTGGACCGTCGAGTGGGACTTCCCGTCCGGCACGGCCGTCACCTCCGCCTGGGACGCCACCGTCACCAGCTCCGGCACCCACTGGACCGCCAAGAACGTCGGCTGGAACGGCACCCTCGCCCCCGGCGCCACCATCTCCTTCGGCTTCAACGGCACGGGCTCCGGCTCCCCGTCCGGCTGCAAGGTCAACGGCGGCTCCTGCGACGGCTCCACCCAGCCCGGCGACAACCCGCCCTCCGCCCCCGGCACCCCGGTCGCCTCCAGCATCACCGACACCTCGGTCAAGCTGACCTGGACGGCCGCCACCGACGACAAGGGCATCAAGAACTACGACGTCAAGCGGGACGGGACCACCGTCGCCACGGTCACCGGACTCACATACACCAACACCGGGCTGACCGCGGGCACCGACTACAGCTACACGATCGTCGCCCGCGACACCGTCGACCAGACGGGCCCGGCGAGCGGCACGGTCTCCGTCCGCACGACGGGCGGCGGCGGAACCACGCCCCCCGGCTCCACGGTGAGGATGGGCTACTTCACCAACTGGGGTGTGTACGGCCGTAATTACCACGTCAAGAACATCGTGACCTCCGGCTCCGCCTCCAAGATCACGCACATCAACTACGCCTTCGGCAACGTCACCGGCGGCAAGTGCACGATCGGCGACGCGTACGCCGACTACGACAAGGCCTACACCGCCGACCAGTCCGTCGACGGCGTCGCCGACACCTGGGACCAGCCGCTGCGCGGCAACTTCAACCAGCTGCGCAAGCTGAAGAAGGCGTACCCGCACATCAAGGTCCTCTGGTCCTTCGGCGGCTGGACCTGGTCCGGCGGCTTCGGCCAGGCCGTCCAGAACCCGACCGCCTTCGCGCAGTCCTGCTACGACCTGGTGGAGGACCCGCGCTGGGCCGACGTCTTCGACGGCATCGACCTCGACTGGGAGTACCCGAACGCCTGCGGTCTGTCCTGCGACACCAGCGGCCCGTCCGCCTTCAAGAACATGATGCAGGCCATGCGCGCCAAGTTCGGTACGAACGCCCTGGTCACCGCGGCCGTCACGGCCGACGCCTCCGCCGGCGGCAAGATCGACGCCGCCGACTACGCGGGCGCCGCACCGTACATGAACTGGTTCAACGTGATGACGTACGACTTCTTCGGCGCCTGGGCGGCGCAGGGCCCGACGGCCCCGCACTCCCCGCTCACCTCCTACGCCGGCATCCCGCAGGCGGGCTTCAACTCCGCCGAGGCGATCGCCAAGTTCAAGGCGAAGGGCGTCCCCGCCAACAAGCTGCTGCTCGGCATCGGCTTCTACGGCCGCGGCTGGACCGGCGTCACCCAGTCCGCCCCGGGCGGCACGGCGACGGGCCCGGCGGCCGGCACGTACGAGCAGGGAATCGAGGACTACAAGGTCCTGAAGAACACCTGCCCGGCCAACGGCACGGTCGGGGGCACGGCGTACGCGCACTGCGGCAGCAACTGGTGGAGCTACGACACCCCGGCCACGGTCACGTCCAAGATGAGCTGGGCGAAGAACCAGGGTCTGGGCGGCGCGTTCTTCTGGGAGTTCAGCGGTGACACGACGGGCGGCGAGCTCGTCGGAGCGATCAACAGCGGGCTGAGCTAGCCGCTACGACGAAGCGGGGGACGGCGCAGCACGCCGTCCCCCGCTTCACGTCTGCCTCAGGCCACGTTCACCCTCTGGCCAGGAGGCGCCGCCTCCAGCCAGGCGAGGAAGCCGGTGAGCGCGTCCTCGCTCATCGCCAGCTCCAGCCGGGTCCCCCGGTGCATACAGCCCTGGATCACGGCGTCGGAGAGCAGCGCGAGCTCCTCCTCGCCCTCGGGCATGCGGCGCTCCAGGACCTCGATGGCCGAGCGTTCCAGGATGCGGCGCGGGCGGGGCGCGTACGAGAAGACACGGAACCAGGCGACCTGATCACCGCTGTAGCGGGCGACGCCGTACACCCAGCCCTTGCCGGAGAGGTCCGGCTCCTCGGGGACGTTCCAGCGCAGGGAGCAGTCGAAGGTGCCGCCGGCACGCTGGATCAGGCGACGGCGCAAGCCGAAGACGAAGAGCCCGATCACCACCAGTGCGACGACCAGACCGCTCACGAGCAGAGCGAGGAACATCTTCACCGACCTCCTCGCTGCGTCCCGTGACCGGCTTCGCCGGCGTAACCGAATACAACCTGCATCTGCATCGCCTCAGCCGCGACACGGTCTGGAGAATTCCAGCCGTGCCGCGGCTGAGGGCACAACTCTCGGCGCGGTCCGCTAGCGGACCGCTACCGCACGCAACCGGACGTCGGCGCGACGCTCGGCGGCGGCGTCCGATTCCGACTTGGCGCGCTCCAGCGCGCGCTCGGCGCGCTGGGCGTCGATCTCGTCCGCCAGCTCGGCGATCTCCGCGAGCAGAGACAGCTTGTCGTCGGCGAACGAGATGAATCCACCGTGCACAGCGGCGACGACGGTCGCGCCCTCGCTCGTACGAATGGTCACCGGGCCCGACTCCAGCACACCGAGCAGCGGCTGGTGGCCGGGCATGACGCCGATGTCGCCGGAGGTGGTACGCGCGATGACCAGGGTGGCCTCGCCGGACCAGACACTCCGGTCCGCGGCGACCAGCTCGACGTGCAGCTCAGCAGCCAAGGGTGGCTCCTCGGGTCACCACCCGGCGGTCGTGCCGGGTGTTGGGGTCAATTCTAATGGGCGTGGAGAGGGGGGCGGGACACGCCCGCACGGGGCGACCCGCCCCCCTCATGAGCACGGGGCTCAGGAGACGCCGAGCTCCTTGGCGTTGGCCTTGAGGTCCTCGAGGCCACCGCACATGAAGAACGCCTGCTCGGGGAAGTGGTCGTACTCACCGTCGCAGATCGCGTTGAACGCGGCGATCGACTCGTCGAGCGGAACGTCCGAACCGTCCACACCGGTGAACTGCTTCGCCGCGTGGGTGTTCTGGGACAGGAAGCGCTCGACACGGCGGGCGCGGTGGACAACGAGCTTGTCCTCCTCGCTCAGCTCGTCGATACCGAGAATCGCGATGATGTCCTGGAGGTCCTTGTACTTCTGCAGGATTCCCTTGACGCGCGTGGCGGCGTCGTAGTGCTCCTGCGCGATGTAGCGCGGGTCCAGGATCCGGGACGTGGAGTCCAGCGGGTCCACGGCCGGGTAGATGCCCTTCTCGGAGATCGGACGGGAGAGAACCGTCGTCGCGTCGAGGTGGGCGAAGGTGGTGGCCGGGGCCGGGTCGGTCAGGTCGTCCGCGGGGACGTAGATCGCCTGCATCGAGGTGATCGAGTGACCACGGGTCGAGGTGATGCGCTCCTGGAGGAGACCCATCTCGTCGGCCAGGTTCGGCTGGTAACCCACCGCGGAGGGCATACGGCCGAGCAGGGTCGACACCTCGGAGCCCGCCTGGGTGAAGCGGAAGATGTTGTCGATGAAGAACAGCACGTCCTGCTTCTGCACATCGCGGAAGTACTCCGCCATGGTCAGACCGGCCAGGGCGACGCGCAGACGGGTGCCCGGGGGCTCGTCCATCTGGCCGAAGACCAGCGCGGTCTTGTCCAGAACGCCGGACTCCTCCATCTCGGCGATGAGGTCGTTGCCCTCACGGGTGCGCTCACCCACGCCGGCGAAGACGGAAACACCCTCGTGCAGCTTCGCCACACGCATGATCATTTCCTGGATCAGAACGGTCTTGCCGACACCGGCACCACCGAACAGACCGATCTTTCCACCCTTGACGTACGGGGTGAGAAGGTCGACGACCTTCAGGCCGGTCTCGAACATCTCGGTCTTCGACTCGAGCTGGTCGAAAGCCGGGGCCTTGCGGTGGATGGACCACCGCTCGCCGACCTCGGACTCGGCCTCCGGCTCGTTCAGGATCTGACCCAGCGTGTTGAACACGCGCCCCTTGGTGACATCGCCGACCGGCACCGTGATGCCGTCGCCGGTGTCCACCACGGGGGCCTGGCGGACCAGACCGTCGGTGGGCTGCATCGAGATGGTGCGGACGATGCCGTCACCGAGGTGCTGCGCGACCTCGAGGGTCAGCGTCTTCTTCGCGCCCTCCTCGGCCGGGTCGGCGACCTCGACGTGCAGGGCGTTGTAGATCTCCGGCATCGCGTCGACGGGGAACTCCACGTCGACGACCGGGCCGATGACCCGGGCGACGCGGCCCGTGGCGGCGGCCGTCTCAACAGTGGTCGTCATTACTTGTCACTCCCCGCGGTCGCGTCGGCCAGGGCTGCGGAGCCACCGACGATCTCGCTGATTTCCTGGGTGATTTCGGCCTGGCGGGCCGCGTTGGCAAGTCGGGAGAGGTTGTTGATCAAGTCTCCCGCGTTATCGGTCGCCGACTTCATCGCGCGGCGCGTGGCGGCGTGCTTGGAGGCAGCCGACTGGAGCAGCGCGTTGTAGATCCGGCTCTCGACGTAGCGCGGCAGCAGGGCGTCGAGGACGTCCTCCGCCGACGGCTCGAAGTCGTACAGCGGACGGAGCGTGTCCTGCTCGCCCGCCTCCTTCGCCACCTCGTCGAGGCTGAGGGGCAGCAGCCGGGCCTCGATCGCCGTCTGCGTCATCATCGAGACGAACTCGGTGTAGACGATGTGGAGCTCGTCCACGCCGCCCTCGGCCGTGTCCTTCTCGATCGCCTCGATCAGCGGAGCCGCGATCGTCTTGGCGTCCGCGTACTCCGGCTGGTCCGTGAAACCGGTCCACGAGTCGGCCAGCTTGCGCTCACGGAAGTTGTAGTGCGCGATACCACGGCGGCCGACGACATAGATGTCGACCTCGCGGCCCTCGCTCTCCAGCTTCCTCGTCAGCTGCTCCGCCGCCTTGATGGCGTTGGAGTTGAAGGCGCCGGCCAGACCGCGGTCGCTCGAGAGGAGCAGGACCGCGGCGCGGGTCGGGTTCTCCGCCTCGGTGGTCAGCGGGTGCTTGTCGTTCGCACCCGTGGCCACCGCCGTGACCGCGCGGGTGAGCTCGGTCGCGTACGGAGTGGACGCCTGTACCTTGCGCTGCGCCTTGACGACACGCGAGGCGGCGATCATCTCCATCGCCTTGGTGATCTTCTTCGTCGCGGTGACGGATTTGATGCGACGCTTGTAGACCCGGAGCTGCGCTCCCATGAGTCAGGTCCCTTCCGTCGTCACTTCGAGACGTTGACGGCAGCGGAAGCGTCGTCGCCCAGCAGCTTCCCGTCAGAGGTCTCGAACTGCTTCTTGAACTCCGCGATGGCGTCACCGACGGACTGCAGGGTGTCGTCCGACAGCTTGCCGCCCTCGCGGATCGAGCTCATGAGACCCGCGTGGTTCTGGCGCAGGTACGCGAGGAGCTCGGCCTCGAAGCGACGGATGTCGGCGACCGGGACATCGTCCATCTTGCCGGTGGTGCCGGCCCAGATGGAGACGACCTGGTTCTCGGTGGGCATCGGCTGGTACTGAGCCTGCTTGAGCAGCTCGACCATGCGCTGACCACGCTCCAGCTGCGCCTTCGACGCGGCGTCCAGGTCGGAACCGAAGGCGGCGAACGCCTCCAGCTCGCGGTACTGGGCCAGGTCCACACGGAGGCGACCGGAGATCTGCTTCATCGCCTTGTGCTGGGCGGAGCCACCGACACGGGAGACCGAGATACCGACGTTCAGGGCCGGGCGCTGGCCGGCGTTGAACAGGTCGGACTCCAGGAAGCACTGGCCGTCGGTGATGGAGATGACGTTGGTCGGGATGAACGCCGAGACGTCGTTGGCCTTCGTCTCGACGACCGGCAGACCGGTCATCGAGCCCGCGCCCAGCTCGTCCGAGAGCTTCGCGCAGCGCTCGAGGAGGCGGGAGTGCAGGTAGAAGACGTCACCCGGGTAGGCCTCACGGCCCGGCGGGCGGCGCAGCAGCAGCGACACGGCGCGGTAGGCGTCGGCCTGCTTCGACAGGTCGTCGAAGACGATCAGGACGTGCTTGCCCTGGTACATCCAGTGCTGACCGATGGCGGAGCCGGTGTACGGCGCCAGGTACTTGAAGCCGGCCGGGTCGGACGCCGGGGCGGCGACGATCGTCGTGTACTCGAGCGCGCCGGCCTCCTCCAGGGCGCCGCGCACGGACGCGATGGTGGAGCCCTTCTGGCCGACGGCGACGTAGATGCAGCGGACCTGCTTGTTCACGTCGCCGGAGCGCCAGTTGTCACGCTGGTTGATGATCGTGTCGACACACAGCGCGGTCTTGCCGGTCTGACGGTCACCGATGATCAGCTGACGCTGGCCACGGCCGACCGGGGTCATCGCGTCGACGGCCTTGTAGCCGGTCTCCATCGGCTCGTGGACCGACTTACGGGCCATGACGCCCGGGGCCTGCAGCTCGAGGGCGCGGCGGCCCTCGGTCGCGATCTCGCCGAGACCGTCGATCGGGTTGCCGAGGGGGTCGACGACGCGACCCAGGTATCCCTCGCCGACACCTACGGAGAGGACCTCACCGGTGCGCTGCACCGGCTGTCCCTCCTCGATGCCGCTGAACTCGCCGAGAACGATCGCACCGATCTCGCGCTCCTCGAGGTTGAGGGCGAGACCGAGGGTGCCGTCCTCGAACTTCAGCAGCTCGTTCGCCATGGCCGAGGGAAGTCCCTCCACCTTGGCGATGCCGTCGCCGGCCAGGCTGACCGTTCCGACCTCCTCGCGCGAGGCCGCGTCCGGCTGGTACGACTGGACAAAGGTCTCCAGCGCGTCCCGGATCTCCTCCGGCCGGATCGTGAGCTCCGCCATCTGGGTTCCCTGCTCTCCTTGTTGGGCCCGAAGTTTTCTTGGGGGTCTGGGGGCCGACCCCCAGGAATCTTCTGCAATCTCTGCACGGCCCAACCGGGCCGCAGGTGATGCTGTGTTCAGTTGGTGGCTGTCGTCAGCCGGCCAGTCGCCGGGACGCCTCGTCGAGGCGCTCCGCGATGGTCCCGTTGATGACCTCGTCGCCGACCTGCACCGAGATCCCGCCGAGGACCGCGGGGTCCACGTCCAGGTTCAGGTGCATCTGGCGGCCGTACAGCTTGGCGAGTACGGCACCGAGGCGCTGCTTCTGCTGGTCGGTCAGCGGCACCGCCGTGGTGACGACGGCGACCATCCGGTCCCGGCGCGCCGCGGCGAGCTTGGAGAGGGACTCGAGTCCCGCTTCCAGGCTACGTCCCCGGGGCTGGGTCACGAGACGGACGATCAGACGCTCGGTGACCGGGTTGGCCTTGCCGCCGAGCAGGCTGCGCAGCAGCTCGCCCTTGGCGGACGCCGTGGCGGCCTTGTCCGTCAGCGCCGAGCGGAGCTCGGTGCTGGAGGAGACGATCCGGCCGAACCGGAACAGCTCGTCCTCGACGTCGTCCAGACCGCCGGCCTGCTGCGCCGCGGTGAGGTCGGCGGTGTTCGCCAGCTCCTCGACCGAGTCGACCAGGTCACGCGACTGCGACCAGCGGGAACGCACCATGCCGGAGACCAGGTCCACGGCTTCGCCGCCCACCTGACCGGCGAGCAGTCGCCGGGCGAGCTCGGCCTTGGCCTCGCCCGCCTGCGCCGGGTCGGTCAGGACCCGACGCAGCGACACCTCGCGGTCGAGCAGCGCGGTGACTGCGGCCAGCTCACCCGCGAGCTTCGCCGCGTCGACCGAGGTGTTGTCGGTCAGCGCGTCGAGGGACTCACGTGCGGCGGCCAGTGCCTCGCGGCTCGCTCCGTTCATCGGACGGCCTCGGCCTTCTCCTCGAGCTCTTCGAGGAACCGGTCGATCGTGCGGCTCTGGCGGGCGTGGTCCTCGAGGGACTCACCGACCAGCTTGCCGGCCAGGTCGGTGGCGAGCTTGCCCACGTCCTGACGCAGCGAGGACGCCGCGGCCTTGCGGTCGGCCTCGATCTGCGCGTGGCCGGCCGCGATGATCTCCTCGCGCTGGCGCTGGCCTTCCGCCTTCATCTCCTGGATGATCGCGGTGCCCTGCTCCGTCGCCTCCTGGCGAAGACGCGCGGCCTCGTGGCGGGCCTCGGCGAGCTGGGCCTTGTACTGCTCCAGCACACTCTGGGCCTCGATCTGGGCCGACTCGGCCTTCTCGATGCCGCCCTCGATGGCCTGCCGACGCTCGTCCAGAACCTTGTTGATGTTCGGGAGGAGCTTCTTGGCGAGGAAGCCGAAGACGATGACGAAGGCGATCAGGCCGATGACGAGCTCGTCGAGATGCGGGAGAAGAGGAGGCTGGGGCTCCTCCGCCGCCGCAAGAAGCAGAGCGTTCACATCAGTGCCTTCCGTGAAAATTGGGCTGTCGTCGGATCAGGCTTAGTAAACGAAGCCCATGACGATGCCGATGAGGGCGAGCGCCTCACAGAAGGCGAAACCCATGATCTGGTTGGTGCGGATCAGGCCGGCAGCCTCGGGCTGACGGGCGAGGGCCTGGGTGCCGTTACCGAAGATGATGCCGACGCCGACGCCGGGGCCGATCGCGGCGAGACCGTAACCGATGGAGGCGACGTTACCTTCGACGGCGGCAAGGGTCTGGAGAGCGGACATGCCGGTTCTTCCTTCTCTTTCAAGGACCCGGTGGGGGTTGGCCACCGGACGATTGTTGGATTGGGGGTGGAGCTGGGTCGCCGGACGTGGCTCAGTGGTGCTCGGAGAGCGCGCCCTGGACGTAACTGCAGGCCAGGAGGACGAAGACGTACGCCTGGACGGCCTGGATGAAGAGCTCGAAGGCGGTCATCACGAGGACCATCACGAACGAGGTGGCGGCGTAGACGACACCGATGCCGTTCAGCAGGTACCAGCTCGCGAGGGAGAACATGACGATCAGCAGGTGACCGGCGAACATGTTCGCGAACAGTCGGACGGCGTGGGTGAAGGGCCGGATGATCAGGTTCGAGAAGAACTCGAGGAACATGATCAGCGGCAGGATCGGGCCGAGCGACTTGTCGTAGCCGGTGATGTTCTTCCAGCCGCCGACGAAGCCGTGCTTCTTGAAGGTCAGGCTGACCCACACCACGTACACGATCAGGGCCAGAGCCGCCGGGAAGGCGATCAGCGAGGTGACCGGGAACTGCGCGAGCGGGATGATGGACCAGAGGTTCATGATCCAGACGAAGAAGAACAGCGACACCATGAACGGGACGTACTTCTCGCCGTCCTTCTTGCCGATGATCTCGTAGACGATGCCGCGGCGCACGAAGTCGTAACCGGCCTCGCCGACCATCTGCATCTTGCCCGGGATCAGCTTGGGCTTGGCGAACGCCGCCCAGAAGAACCCGACGACCACGAGCGAGCTGATCAGCGCGAGCAGCATCGGCTTGGTGATGTCGATGCCTCCCACCGTGGCGATCGGCTCGTACATGAACGTGTGCAGGCCCGGCGCCGGGAAGCCACATCCAGTGAAGATGTGGCAATCCGGGTCGAAGGCAAGCGTCTGGTCAGCACTCACCGCGGGCTCCTTCAGCGTGGCGCATAGGTACGGCAACCTCGTTGTGTCGGCGCGGCACGCAGCCGCGGGTCGGCACTGGACTGGTCTTACGGATAAGGGGGCGGCGGTTCGGCGTCGAGCCTCGCGCTGGGACAGGCGTCAGCTCGGATGCCCGCGCCCGCAGTGCCGCAGTTGGCACCGGACGATAGCAGGAAGCCGAACGCGCCTTTATCCCGGCCCTACCCCTCACGTCGACGGCCCGTTCTTCTTCGGGTCGTCGACGTACAGGATCTTGGCCTTCATGTACGCGCGCGCCTGCGCGGCGATCCAGACGATGGTCACCGCGAGCAGGGTGAAGGCGAAGGCCTTGAAGTCGAACCACGTGGTGTTCTTGAGCAGGGCCATCACAATGAAGAGCAACAGGATCTGGGCCGTGTAGAGCATCAGCCCCATGGCCTGGAACAGGTGCGGGAGCGATTTCGCCGTCCGCTGCAGCACCACGAGCCCGATCCCCATGAACGCGAGGACGAGCACGCAGCCGAGGACGGCGCCGATGGCGCCCTTGCCGCCGGCGACCACGCCGCTGATGACCGCGGCGATGGCGCCGGTGGCAGCAGCGGGAATGGCAGCTGACAGAAGGATGCGTGCGTCGTTCGACGGCATGGCGGTGTCTCCGCTGTTGCTGGTGGGGGCGATGGTGTCGTCAGGGACGAGCGTAAGCCCGGTCCGAGGTGTGTCTCGGGGCCAACAGACCGTCGCACTACGGTCTTTCGGCTCTGTCGCCGGGTCTCGTGAACGGTATCACAAACTATTTGAGTAGTTCTTTACCCATGGGGTGTGCTGACTGTCACACATGAGAGTTAACGCGCGCGTGTGTGCACGACACGAGGTGCTCTTGTCTGGTATTGGACGCTGATGCGGCTTTCGTCAACTCGGTGTTCCGGCCTTACGCCGGTCCGTGAAGCGCGAACGGTGGCCGATGGCGGTCGAGCCGTTGACCCCGGCCGGGATCGGAATGCGCTCCTCCAGGGGGCCCTCCACGGCGGCGGCCACCGGAGCGGCGGATTCCGCGGCGAGGACCTTGCGGCGCCGGTAGCGGGGCGGAACGAAGGACTCCGCCCACCGCGGGGCACGCGGCGAGAAGCGCGGCAGCAGGAGCAGCACCAGCCCGACCGCGCTCAGGAAGACCACCGCGAGCACGATCCACATCGACGCCGAGTGCACCGAGTACGCGAGCGTCCCGAAGGCGATCAGCGCCGACCAGAAGTACATGATCAGGACGGCCCGGCTGTGCGAGTGCCCGATCTCCAGGAGCCGGTGGTGCAGATGCCCGCGGTCGGCCGCGAACGGCGACTGGCCGTTCCAGGTGCGGCGCACGATCGCCAGGATCAGGTCCGCCATCGGGATCGCGATGATCGTCAGCGGCAGGATGAGCGGGATGAAGACCGGCAGGGCGGCGTGGGTGGCCTGACGGGTCGAGCCCTCGAAGAGCCTCAGCACGTCCGGGTCGACCTGGCCGGTGATCGAGATCGCCGAGGCGGCCAGGATCAGCCCGATCAGCATCGAGCCGGAGTCGCCCATGAAGATCCTGGCCGGATGCATGTTGTGCGGCAGGAAGCCCAGGCACATGCCCATGAGGATCGCGGCGAAGAGCGTGGCGGGTGCGGCGGCCTCGATCGTGTAGCCGTACCAGAGGCGGTACGCGTACAGGAAGAAGGCCGCGGCGGCGATGCAGACCATGCCGGCGGCGAGACCGTCGAGGCCGTCGACGAAGTTCACCGCGTTGATCGTGAGGACCACCAGGGCGACGGTCAGGAGCGTGCCCTGGCCCTTCGTGAGCGCGACCGTGCCGATGCCGGGGATCGGCAGCCACAGGATCGTCAGACCCTGCATGACCATCACGCCGGCGGAGATCATCTGCGCGCCCAGCTTGATCAGCGCGTCCAGCTCGAACTTGTCGTCCAGGACGCCGATCAGCCAGATCAGGGCGGCACCGGAGAGCAGCGCGCGGGGCTCGTTGGAGAGCTCGAAGACGCTGTTGAGGTTCTGCAGGTGGTCGGCGACGAGCAGCCCCGTGCACAGCCCGAAGAACATGGCGATGCCACCGAGCCGCGGAGTCGGTTCTCGGTGTACGTCGCGGGCACGGATCTCCGGCATCGCCCCGGTCGCGATGGCGAACTTCCGCACCGGACCGGTCAGCAGATAGGTCACCGCGGCCGTGACACAGAGCGTCAGCAGGTAATCACGCACGGGCTGCCCCACAGGAATCGCTGGCCATCTCAGCCCCACACCCTAGCCGGGCTCTCCATGTGCTTGAGGACATACGAGCGCGGAGGATGGTTGCGCTGGGGCTCTCCTTACCGTCCATACGGGGGAAATCGCCCGGCCAGCTCGCGTACTTCGGCGCGTACGCGGGCCGTTTCCTCGGGGTCGTCCCGTAGCGCGATCGTGAACAAGGCGGCGATCCTGGCCATCTCCCGGGTGCCCATTCCCTGGGTGGTCAGGGCGGCGGTGCCGAGACGGATGCCGCGCCCGTCCCCGTACGGCAGGGCGCAGGTGTCGAGAACCATCCCGGCGGCGGCGAGCCGCATCCGGGCGGTGCGGCCGTCGATGCCGAGGGGTGCGGGGTCGGCGGTGATCAGGTGGGTGTCGGTGCCGCCGGTGGTGATGGCGAAGCCCTCGGCGGAGAGCGCCTCGGCGAGGACACGGGCGTGCGCGACCACCTGATGGGCGTACGTGGCGAAGGCGGGGGTGGACGCCTCGCCGAAGGCGACGGCCTTGGCGGCGATGGTGTGCATCTGGGCGCCGCCCTGGGTGAACGGGAAGACCGCCCGGTCGACGCGGCCGGCGAGCTCGCCGCCGCAGAGGATCATCCCGCCGCGGGGACCTCGGAGCACCTTGTGGGTGGTGGCGCAGACGACGTCGGCGTACGGGACGGGACTGGGGGCCGCTCCCCCGGCGACGAGGCCGATGGGGTGGGCGGCGTCGGCGATGAGATAGGCGTTGGCGTCGTCGGCGATCTCGCGGAAGAGCGCGTAGTCGATGTGGCGGGGGTAAGAGATGGAGCCGCAGACGATCGCCTTGGGGCGGTGGTGGCGGGCGAGGGCGGCGAGCTGCTCGTAGTCGATGAGCCCGGTCTCGGCGTCGACGCCGTAGGGCACGAACTCGAACCAGCGGCCGGAGAAGTTGGCGGGCGAGCCGTGGGTGAGATGGCCGCCGTGTTCCAGGCCCATGGCCAGGACGGTGTCTCCGGGCCGCAGGAGGGCCGCGTAGGCGGCGAGGACGGCGGAGGAGCCGGAGTGGGGCTGGACGTTCGCGTGCTGGGCGCCGAAGAGGGCCTTGGCGCGGTCGACGGCGATCCGCTCGGCGGCGTCGGCGAACTCGCAGCCACCGTGGTGACGGGCGCCGGGATAGCCCTCGGCGTACTTGTTGGCGAGCGCGGAGCCGAGGGCGGCGAGGACGGCGGGCGAGGTGAAGTTCTCGGCGGCGATCAGCTGCAGACTGTCGGCCTGCCGGCGCACCTCCCCGAGCAGCACGTCGGCGATCTCCGGGTCCTGCCGGCGCAGGAGATCGAGATCCTCATCGGGGGGAGCGGTGACCGGCATGTGTGGCTCCAGGCGTGGGCTGGGCTTCAGCTCCAATGTAGGCGCGCGGGCACGGGTTTGCCCGCTGTTCACCCGCGTCCTGGGCCGGATGGCCCCACGCCCCACCGCACCCCGACCCGCCCGTCGTCAACGCCGCGCGGGCACACCCGTCAGCGCCGTCACCACCGGGTCCAGCGCCGTGTTGAGCCCATTCCCCGACGCGCCCCTCGCACTGCTCGGCCCCAGGGAGCCTCCCAGGCATCGCGCCGCTGCGCCGGCCTCCGGCCGACGGACGTGGGCAGCCCGCCCGCCCGTCGTCAACGCCGCGCAGGCACACCCGTCAGCGCCGTCACCACAGGGTCCAGCGCCGTGTTGAGCCCATTCCCCGACGCGCCCCTCGCACTGCTCGGCCCCAGGGGGCCTCCCAGGCATCGCGCCGCTGCGCCGGCCTCCGGCCGACGGACGTGGGCAGCCCGCCCGCCCGCCGTCAACGCCGCGCAGGCACACCCGTCAGCGCCGTCACCACCGGGTCCAGCGCCGTGTTGATCTCCTCGCCGATCGAGCGGAAGAACGTGATCGGCGCGCCGTACGGGTCGTTCACCTCGTCCGCCTCCACGCTCGGGGCCAGCAGCCACCCGCGTAGAGCCGCCGCCGCGCGCACCAGGGCGCGTGCGCGCTCGACCATGCCGTCGCCCAGGGGGTCCGGCAGCGTCGCCGGGTCTATCGCCCGGACGAGGCGGGTGAACTCCTTCAGGGTGAAGGTGCGCAGACCCGCCGAGTGGCCCATCGAGATGACCTGCGCCCGGTGGTCGCGGGTCGCCGTCAGGACCAGGTCCGCGCGGATGACGTGCTCGTCGAGGAGCTCGCGGCCCACGAAGCCGCTGTAGTCCGCGCCGAAGTCGGCGAGGACCAGCTCGGCGTTGGCCTCCATCGGGGCCCCCTCGTGGCCCCACGTGCCCGCGCTCTCCACGATCAGGCCGCCGCCCCGGGGGTCGCCCAGGCGGTCGCTCAGGGCATGGCGGGTCAGCCGCTCGGTGATCGGCGAGCGGCAGACGTTGCCGGTGCTGACGTGGAGAATGCGGAAGGAACTGCTCTCGTGCCCCGCTATGCCACGCCCCTCAGGGGCGGTCAATTGGCCACCTCGAGGTCGGGTACGACCTTGCGGAGCTCCTCCGGGGACAGCGCGCCCTCGCGCAGCAGGACGGGCACCTTGCCGGTGACGTCCACGATCGACGACGGGACGATCCCGGGGGTGGGGCCGCCGTCCAGGTAGACGGAGACGGAGTCGCCCAGCATGCCCTGCGCGGCGTCGCAGTCCTCCGGCGCGGGGTGGCCCGTGAGGTTCGCCGAGGAGACGGCCATCGGGCCGACCTCGGTGAGCAGCTCGATCGCGACCGGGTGCAGCGGCATACGGATCGCCACGGTCCCGCGGGTGTCCCCCAGGTCCCACTGCAGCGACGGCTGGTGCTTCGCGACCAGGGTCAGCGCGCCCGGCCAGAACGCGTCCACGAGCTCCCACGCCTGCTCGGAGAAGTCCGTGACGAGCCCGTGCAGCGTGTTCGGCGAGCCGATCAGGACGGGCGTGGGCATGTTGCGGCCCCGCCCCTTGGCCTCCAGCAGGTCCGCGACCGCCTCCGAGCTGAAGGCGTCCGCACCGATCCCGTACACGGTGTCGGTGGGCAGCACGACCAGCTCGCCACGGCGCACGGCGGACGCGGCCTCACGCAGACCGGTCACACGGTCGGTCGCCTCGTTGCAGTCGTATCGCCGAGCCATCTAGCGGTCCTCCTGGTACGCGTCGTGCGGGGTCATTGCCTGGGTCATGGCATTGCCTTGCGGGCGGTCGCGAAGCGCGGCCTGTTGTTCAGGTCGGGGTGGTCGGCGGCGTCCGCCCAGCCGGCCTCCTCGTTGAAGATCCACGGCACCTGGCCGCCCTGGGTGTCCGCGTGCTCGATCACGACGAGGCCCCCCGGGCGCAGCAGCCGGTGCGCGGTGCGCTCGATGCCCCGGATGGTGTCGAGGCCGTCCTCGCCGGAGAACAGCGCCATCTCCGGGTCGTGGTCGCGCGCCTCGGGCGCCACGTACTCCCACTCGGTGAGCGGGATGTACGGCGGGTTGGAGATGACCAGGTCGACCTGGCCGTCGAGCTCCGGCAGCGCGCTCAGCGCGTCGCCCTGGTGGACGGTGACCCGCGAGCCCTCGGCGTTCTTACGGGTCCACACCAGCGCGTCGTCGGAGAGCTCCACGGCGTGCACGCGCGAGCGCGGCACTTCCTGCGCCATGGCGAGCGCGATCGCGCCCGAGCCGGTGCACAGGTCGACGATCAGCGGCTCGACGACGTCCATGGCCCGTACGGCGTCTATGGCCCAGCCGACGACCGACTCGGTCTCCGGACGCGGCACGAAGACGCCCGGCCCGACCTGGAGCTCCAGATAGCGGAAGAACGCCCGGCCGGTGATGTGCTGGAGCGGCTCGCGCGCCTCGCGGCGGGCGACCGCCTCCCAGTAGCGGGCGTCGAAGTCCGCGTCCCTGACGTTGTGCAGCTCCCCCCGCTTGACGCCGTGCACGAACGCGGCGAGCTCCTCCGCGTCGAAACGCGGTGAGGGAACGCCGGCGTCGGCCAGCCGCTGGGTGGCCTGGGCCACCTCGGCAAGCAGCAGGTTCACGCTGGTCCTCCGTGGTACGGGACGTACGGGGTGGGGCTTTCGGAACGCGGGACCTACGCCGCGGCGAGCTTCGCGGCGGAGTCGGCGTCGACGCAGGCCTGGATCATCGCGTCCAGGTCGCCGTCGAGCACCTGGTCCAAGTTGTACGCCTTGAAGCCGACGCGGTGGTCCGAGATCCGGTTTTCCGGGTAGTTGTACGTCCGGATCTTCTCGGACCGGTCGACGGTACGGACCTGGCTGCGACGGGCGTCGGCGGCCTCGGCCTCGGCCTTCTCCTGGGCAGCGGCGAGCAGCCGGGAACGGAGGATACGCATGGCCTGCTCCTTGTTCTGGAGCTGGCTCTTCTCGTTCTGGCAGGAGGCGACGATGCCGGTCGGCAGGTGCGTGATGCGGACCGCGGAGTCGGTGGTGTTGACGGACTGCCCGCCGGGACCGGACGAGCGGTACACGTCGATGCGCAGGTCGTTCTGGTGGATCTCGACGTCGATCTCCTCGGCCTCGGGGGTCACGAGGACACCCGCCGCGGAGGTGTGGATCCGGCCGGCCGACTCGGTGGCGGGCACGCGCTGCACGCGGTGCACCCCGCCCTCGTACTTCAGCCGCGCCCAGACGCCCTGGCCGGGCTCGGTCGCGCCGTTGCCGCCCTTGGTCTTCACCGCGACCTGGACGTCCTTGTAGCCGCCGAGCTCGGACTCGGTGGAGTCGATGATCTCGGTCTTCCAGCCGACGCGCTCGGCGTAGCGCAGATACATCCGCAGCAGGTCGCCGGCGAAGAGGGCGGACTCGTCGCCGCCCGCGCCGGCCTTGATCTCCAGGATGACGTCCTTGTCGTCGCTGGGGTCGCGCGGGACGAGCAGCAGCCGCAGCTTGTCGGTGAGCTCCTCGCGCTGCTTCTCCAGCTCCTTGACCTCCTGAGCGAACTCGGCAGCATAGTCGGGGTCGTCGGCGGCCAGCTCCTTGGCCGTCTCGATGTCGTCAGCCGACTGCTTCCACGCCTTGTACGTGCCGATGATCGGGGTCAACTCCGCGTAACGCTTGTTGAGCTTGCGCGCGTTCGCCTGGTCGGAGTGGACCGAAGGGTCGGCGAGCTTCTTCTCGAGGTCGGCGTGCTCGCCGACCAGTTCCTCGACCGCTTCGAACATCGGGTGCTCCTGGTGATTGGTGAAGGGCTGCTGCGTGAAGACTGCGTAGGGACGGCAAAGCGCCGGTCCGGGTGCCCCGTGCGGGAGCGACCAAGGACCGGCGCAGTGACGTGCTACTTCTTGGCCGCAGCCTTGCCGAAGCGGGCCTCGAAGCGGGCGACACGGCCGCCGGTGTCGAGGATCTTCTGCTTGCCCGTGTAGAACGGGTGGCACTCGGAGCAGACCTCGGCACGGATGGTGCCGTCGGTGAGGGTGCTACGGGTGGTGAACGACGCGCCGCAGGTGCAGCTGACCTGGGTCTCGACGTACTCGGGGTGGATCTCGCGCTTCAAGGTGTCTCCTAGTTTCGGGAGGGCACCGGGTCGCCGCGCGGGATGCGCGTGCGTGAACCGGGGCCGACGTACCAGTCTGCCAGGACCGGCCGTATCTCCCAAAACCGGGTCCAGGGTGAAACTATTCCGGCGCCGCGCTCCGGACCTTCCCGCGCTGTTTCACGATGCCGTCGGCCTTGCCGGTGGCGGCGTCCTTCGTCGCGGAGGCGGGGATCGGCAGGTCCGCCTTGAGCGCCTGCCAGACCTGCCGGGACTGGGCTTCCAGCGGTATGACCCGGTTCGGGTCGGCGGGGTCGTACTCGACCGGCATGGTGATCATGTGGACGTCCTCGGCGCCGAGCCCGGAGAGTCCCCTGGCGAAGCTCATCAGCTCGTTCACGGAGTCGAGCTCGGAGTCGGGCGTGATGGCCTTGGTGGCGGTGTCGGCGATGTCCAGGAGCTTCTTGGGGTTGCCGAGGACGCCGACGTCCTTGACCTGGTCGATGAACGCCTTGATGAAGGCCTGCTGGAGCTGGATGCGGCCGAGGTCGCTGCCGTCACCGACGCTCTTGCGGGTGCGGACCAGGCCGAGGGACTGCTCGCCGTCGAGGGTGTGGGAGCCCGGGGCGAGGTCGAGGTGGCTCTTGGAGTCCTTGATGCGCTGGGTGGTGGTGATCTCCACGCCGCCGAGCTTGTCGATCAGCTTCTTGAAGCCGGTGAAGTCGACCTCGATGTAGTGGTCCATGCGGATGCCGGACATCGACTCGATCGTCTTCACGGCGCAGGCCGGGCCGCCGGCCTCGTACGCGGTGTTGAACATCGCCCGCTTCTCGCCGGCGACGGACGCGCCCTTCTCGTCGGTGCACTTCGGGCGCTCGACGAGGGTGTCGCGCGGGATGGAGACGACGCTCGCCTTCTTGTGGCCCTCGTAGACGTGGACGACCATCGCGGTGTCGGAGCGGGCGCCGCCCTCGTCCTTGCCGTACGCGCCGTTGTCGCCGGAGCGCGAGTCGGAGCCGAGGACGAGGATGTCCATCGAGCCGTTGTCGACGTTCTCGGGGCGGTCGTTGCCGAGCCGCGCGTTGATGTCGACGCCCTCGAGGTTGCCGTTGAGCTTGAAGTAGACGTAACCGAACCCGGTGCCGCCGGCCAGGACGAGCACGGCCGCGCTCCAGGCGGCGACGGCTCCCCAGCGGCGGCCCGTGGCGGGCCGCTTGCGGCGGCGGCCGTTGCCCCGTATTCGGCCGCCCTTGCTCTGCTCGGTCATCTGCTACCTCAGGTCCTCGGTTCACCTTATGTGACGGCGAAACACCCGAAAGGGTTGCATACGAGGCTGTGAGGTTTCGATGAGCGACGGACCGCTACGGTCCGAAACGCACCGCGCCCACCGTGCGGGGCACGGTGGGCGCGGTGGTTTACGCAGGTCACGACGGGATCACGGCCCGGAGGCCGGGATCCCCTCGTGTGACGGAGATCTCTCGTCAGTCGTTGTTGCCGGAGCCGGGGGTCGTCTTCTGGATCTGCAGAAGGAACTCGCCGTTCGACTTCGTCTGCTTCATCTTGTCGAGCAGGAGCTCGATCGCCTGCTGCTGGTCGAGCGCGTGCAGCACGCGGCGCAGCTTCCAGGTGACGGCGAGCTCGTCGCTGCCGAGCAGGATCTCTTCCTTACGCGTACCCGAGGCGTCGACGTCGACGGCCGGGAAGATGCGCTTGTCGGCGAGCTTCCGGTCGAGCTTGAGCTCCATGTTGCCGGTGCCCTTGAACTCCTCGAAGATCACCTCGTCCATGCGCGAGCCGGTGTCGACCAGCGCGGTGGCCAGGATGGTCAGCGAGCCGCCGTCCTCGATGTTGCGCGCGGCACCGAAGAAGCGCTTCGGCGGGTAGAGCGCGGTCGAGTCGACACCACCGGACAGGATGCGGCCGGAGGCGGGCGCCGCGAGGTTGTACGCGCGGCCCAGGCGGGTGATCGAGTCGAGCAGGACGACCACGTCGTGACCCAGCTCCACGAGACGCTTGGCGCGCTCGATGGCCAGCTCGGCGACCGTGGTGTGGTCCTCGGCCGGGCGGTCGAAGGTCGAGGAGATGACCTCGCCCTTGACCGACCGCTGCATGTCGGTGACCTCTTCCGGACGCTCGTCGACCAGGACGACCATCAGGTGGCACTCGGGGTTGTTGTGGGTGATCGCGTTGGCGATCGCCTGCATGATCATGGTCTTGCCGGTCTTCGGCGGGGCCACGATCAGGCCTCGCTGGCCCTTGCCGATCGGCGACACGAGGTCGATGATCCGCGTGGTCAGCACGCCCGGGTCGGTCTCCAGACGGAGCCGGTCCTGCGGGTAGAGCGGGGTCAGCTTGTTGAACTCCGGGCGGCCACGGCCGGATTCGGCGGCCATGCCGTTCGCGGAGTCCAGCCGGACCAGCGCGTTGAACTTCTCGCGGCGCTCGCCCTCCTTCGGCTGACGCACGGCGCCGGTGACGTGGTCACCCTTGCGCAGGCCGTTCTTGCGGACCTGGGCGAGGGAGACGTACACGTCGTTCGGGCCGGGCAGGTAGCCGGAGGTCCGGATGAACGCGTAGTTGTCGAGGATGTCCAGGATGCCCGCGACGGGGATCAGGACGTCGTCCTCGGAGACCTGCGGCTCGCCGGTCGCGAAGTCGTCACGGCCACGACGGCCACGACGGTCGCGGTAGCGGCCGCGACGGCCCCGGCGGCCGCCCTCGAAGTCGTCCTCGTCCTGCGGGCCGGCCTGCTGGCCGCCCTGCTGGCCCTGACGCTGCTGGCGCTGGCCGCCCTGGCCACCGCCCTGCTGCTCGTCGCCCTTGCCGCGGTCACGGCGGTCGCGCTGACGGTCGCCGCGGTCACGGCGGTCCCCGCGCTCGCCCCGCTCGCCGCGGTCACGGCGACCACGGCCCTCGGCGGTGTCGACGGCGCTCTCGCCCTTGGCCTCGGCGGCGTCGGTACGGGCCTCGGTGCGGGACTCCGCACGGGCCTCGACCTTGGTCTCGGTCTTCACGGCCTGCGCGGACTCGGCCTTGGCCTCGCCCTCGGGGCTGCCGGCGGGCGCGGTGGCCCGGCGGCGGCGGCGCTCGCCGACCGGCTGGTCGTCGCTGGCGGGCTGACCGGGAATGTCGATCTGCTGCTGGGCGACGGCCTTCTCGGCCTTCTCCGCCTTGGGGGCGGCGGTCTCGTCCGCCGTCTCGGCCGTACGGGCCTTGGAGGTGGCTCGGCGCTTCGGCTTGGTGTCAGCCGTGTCGGCGGCGGCCTTGGCGGGGGCGGAGCCCCCTCCGGCCTGCGCCTCCTTGATGACCTCGATCAGCTGGCTCTTGCGCATCCGCGCGGTGCCCCTGATGCCGAGGCCGGACGCGACCTGCTGCAGCTCGGCCAGGACCATGCCCTCGAGGCCGGTGCCGGAGCGGCGGCGCCGTGCGGTGGTGCCAGTGGCAGCACCTGCGGCGGGCGCGGCGGCGTCGACACTGTTGTCGGCAGTCACGCCCATCAGATCGGTGGTGTCGCTCACGAAGGGTCCTTCCCTGGAGCGGACGTCGGCCATCTGGCTCGGCGACCGGTTGTGCTGTCCGACGACGGTCCTGGCTTGTGGTCCGTGTCGGGGCGGTGGTCCCGCCGGGTACGGCGGAAGAGAAAAAACGTGCTGTGGGTCCGGCCCGAGGCCCCCTGCTCGGCCCTCACATGGGAAGAGCGAGGGGTGTCGTGCCGGTTCCGGAGCGTGCTCGAAACTGCTCAGGCAGGCTGCTCAGGCAGTTGGGGAGGCTCCCGGAAGAATGGGTGGTCCCTGATGGGGACACTCCGCACCGCGCCACAAAAACGTCGGGTGCAGACTTGAGGTTAACACTACCGGCTCCAACAAACATTCCCCCTCTCCATCACCGGCAATCCCGTGCCTCTAGGAAGCGAGCGGAAGAACACTCGCTCCGGACACGTCGAGGTCGAGCCGGTTCGCGGCCCATCCCTCTCCCGCCAGCCGGGCGACCTTGTCGGCCGTCCCGTGTTCGGCCAGCGCGAGCACCGTGGGGCCCGCGCCGGAGATGACCGCGGGGACTCCGTCCGCCCGCAGTCGGTTCACAAGGGCGATGCTCTCGGGCATCGCGGGAGCCCGGTACTCCTGGTGCAGCCGGTCCTCGGTGGCCGCGAGCAGCAGCTCGGGGCGGCGCGTCAGCGCCTCCACCAGGAGCGCGGCCCGCCCGGCGTTGGCCGCGGCGTCGACGTGCGGGACGGTGCGCGGCAGCAGACCGCGGGCGGTCTCGGTCAGTACGGGCTTTCCGGGGACGAAAACCACCGGAACGATGGAATCCGAGGGATCCATCCTGATCGCCCGCGCGGCACCGGACTCTGTCCAGGCGAGCGTGAAGCCGCCGAGCAGACAGGCGGCGACGTTGTCGGGGTGCCCCTCGATCTCGGTGGCGAGCTCGAGCAGGGCGGCCTCGTCGAGGCGGGCGTCGCCGCCTATGGTCACGGCGCGGGCGGCGACGATGCCGGCGCAGATGGCGGCGGAGGAGGAGCCGAGGCCGCGGCCGTGCGGGATGCGGTTGGCGCAGACGACCTCGAGGCCGCGCGGCTGTCCGCCGAGCAGGTCGAAGGCCGTGCGCAGGGAGCGTACGAGCAGGTGGCTCTCGTCGCGCGGGAGCGTGTCGGCGCCCTCACCGGCGATGTCGATGTGCAGCCCGGAGTCGGCGACCCGGACGACGACGTCGTCGTAGAGACCCAGCGACAGGCCGAAGGCGTCGAAGCCCGGGCCGAGGTTGGCGCTGGTGGCGGGAACGCGCACCCGTACGGCGGCGGCGCGGAACGCGGGACCGGCCATCGCTCGATGACTCTCCTTGACTCTGACTACGGGGTTTTCAAGAGAAGTACGCAAGACCCGGGGGCCGCGTCTGCCTCGGGGGCGACAACGGCAACGACACCGCGCATATGCAACGGGGCGGGTTCGGTACAGCCTATCGAAGGAAGGTTCTGTGGCGACATAGGGCGCACAGGAGGCGCACGATGCGTGTCGCGAGCCTTCCTGTGCGCCTATGTACGTTCCTGATCGGGTTTCACCCGGGGGGCGATCCCTGATCAGGTGGGGTGAATCAGGCCAGACCGAGACGCTCGGCGGCGGCCGCGGCGTCGACCGGGACGGTGACCGGCTGGGGCGCTCCGGCGACCGCCCAGTCGGGGTCCTTCAGGCCGTTGCCGGTGACGGTGCAGACGATCCGCTGGCCCGGGTCGACCTTGCCCTGCTCGGCGGCCTTCAGCAGGCCGGCCACGGACGCGGCGGAGGCGGGCTCGACGAAGACGCCCTCCTGCGCGGCCAACAGCCGGTAGGCGCGCAGGATCTCACGGTCCGTCACCTCGTCGATGAAGCCGCCGGACTCGTCCCGCGCGGCGATCGCGTAGTCCCAGGAGGCCGGGTTGCCGATGCGGATCGCGGTGGCGATGGTCGACGGGTCCTTGACGACCTCGCCGCGCACGAGCGGCGCCGAACCGGAGGCCTGGAAGCCCCACATGCGCGGGCGGTGCGTGGACATGCCGTCCGCGGCGTACTCGGTGTACCCCTTCCAGTACGCCGTGATGTTGCCGGCGTTGCCCACGGGCAGGACGTGGATGTCGGGGGCGTCGCCCAGCATGTCCACGATCTCGAACGCGGCGGTCTTCTGGCCCTCGATACGGACCGGGTTGACCGAATTGACCAGCGCGACGGGGTAGTTGTCCGAGAGCGCGCGGGCCAGGTCCAGACAGTCGTCGAAGTTGCCGTCGACCTGGAGGATCTTCGCGCCGTGCACGAGGGCCTGCCCCATCTTGCCGAGCGCGATCTTGCCCTGCGGCACGAGGACGGCGGAGACCATGCCGGCGCGTACCGCGTAAGCCGCCGCGGACGCCGAGGTGTTGCCGGTGGAGGCGCAGATGACGGCCTGCGCGCCTTCCTCCTTGGCCTTGGAGATGGCCATGGTCATGCCGCGGTCCTTGAAGGAACCGGTGGGGTTGGCGCCCTCGACCTTGAGGTGCACCTCGCAGCCCGTGCGCTCGGAGAGGACCTGAGCGGGAACGAGCGGCGTACCACCCTCACGGAGCGTGACGACCGGTGTCGCGTCCGTGACCGGAAGGCGGTCCCGGTACTCCTCGATGATGCCGCGCCACTGGTGGGTGCCCTTGCTGGTCATGGGTCCTTACTCCCCTTCAACACGCATGATGCTGGCGACACCGCGCACGGTGTCGAGCTTGCGCAGCGCCTCGACGGTCCCGGAGAGGGCGGCGTCGGGCGCGCGGTGGGTGACGACGACGAGAGAGGCCTCGCCGCCGCCGTCGGGTCGACCTTGCTGGCGCACCGTATCGATGGATACGCCGTGCTCGGCGAAGACCGTCGCGACCTGGGCGAGCACGCCAGGCTTGTCGGCCACGTCGAGGCTGATGTGGTACCGCGTCACGACCTCGCCCATGGGGCTCACGGGCAGCTGGGTGTACGCGGACTCGCCGGGGCCGGTGGCCTCGTTGAGCTTGTTGCGGCACACGGCGACGAGGTCGCCGAGGACGGCCGAGGCGGTCGGAGCGCCGCCGGCGCCGGGGCCGTAGAACATGAGCCGGCCGGCGGCCTCGGCCTCGACGAAGACCGCGTTGTAGGCCTCGCGGACGGAGGCGAGCGGGTGGCTCAGCGGGATCATCGCGGGGTGCACGCGCGCGGTGACGGACTCGCCGTCGGCGGAGCGCTCGCAGATGGCGAGCAGCTTGATGGTGCAGCCCATGCGCTTGGCGGAGGCGAAGTCGGCGGCGGTGACCTCGGTCATGCCCTCGCGGTAGACGTCGTCGAGACGTACGCGCGTGTGGAAGGCGATCCCGGCGAGGATGGCGGCCTTGGCGGCGGCGTCGAAGCCCTCGACGTCGGCGGTCGGGTCGGCCTCGGCGTACCCGAGCGCGGTGGCCTCGTCGAGCGCCTCGGAGTATCCGGCGCCGGAGGTGTCCATCTTGTCGAGGATGAAGTTCGTCGTGCCGTTGACGATGCCCATCACGCGGTTGATCTTGTCGCCGGCGAGGGACTCGCGCAGCGGCCGGATGAGCGGGATGGCGCCCGCGACGGCGGCCTCGTAGTACAGGTCCTGGCCGTGCTGGTCGGCGGAGGCGTAGAGGTTCGCGCCGTCCTGGGCGAGGAGCGCCTTGTTGGCGGAGACGACCGAGACGCCGTGCTCGAAGGCGGTGGTGATGAGGGTGCGGGCCGGCTCGACACCGCCGATGACCTCGACGACGACGTCGATGTCGCCCCGTTTGACCAGGGCGGTGGCGTCGGTGGTGATCAGCTCCGCGGGGATGCCCTCACGGACCTTGTCGGGGCGGCGGACGGCCACGCCGGCGAGCTCGACCGGGGCGCCGATGCGCGCGGCGAGGTCGTCGGCGTGCGTCGTCATGATGCGCGCCACCTCTGAGCCGACCACACCACAGCCCAGCAGCGCCACCTTCAGCGGACGCGTACGCATCATCCGACCTCGTTTCTCGTACTACTTCGTATCTCTACGGTTGGACCAGTCTCCTTCACCGGACGAGGGTTTCTGCCCCTCGTCCGGATCCTGAGACGCTTATTTCGTCACCCGACATCGAGACGCAGGAGATCTTCCTCCGTCTCACGCCGGACGATCACCCGCGCCTCGCCGTCGCTGACGGCGACGACGGGCGGGCGCAGTGCGTGGTTGTAGTTGCTGGCCATGGAGCGGCAGTACGCGCCGGTGGCCGGGACGGCGATGAGGTCGCCGGGCGCCAGGTCGGACGGCAGGAACGCGTCCTTGACGACGATGTCCCCGCTCTCGCAGTGCTTGCCGACGACGCGCGAGAGCATCGGCTCGGCGTCACTCGTCCGCGACACCAGGGAGACGCTGTACTCGGCGTCGTACAGCGCGGTGCGGATGTTGTCCGACATGCCGCCGTCGACGCTGACGTACGTCCGCAGCCCTTCGAGGGGCTTGACGGTGCCGACCCGGTAGAGGGTGAAGGCGGTGGGCCCGACGATGGCGCGGCCGGGCTCGACGGAGATGCGGGGCGTGCGCAGGCCGGCGGCCTCGCACTCGCGCGTCACGATCTCGGTGAGGGCCTTGGCGATGTGGTGCGGCTCACGGGGGTCGTCGTCGGAGGTGTACGCGATGCCGAGGCCGCCGCCGAGGTCGATCTCGGGCAGCTCGACGCCGTGCTCGTCGCGTACCTCGGCGAGCAGCTGGACCACACGCCGGGCGGAGACCTCGAAGCCGGCCATGTCGAAGATCTGGGACCCGATGTGCGAGTGGATCCCGATGAGCTCGAGCCCGTCGAGCCTGAGGGCCCGCCGCACCGCTTCGGCGGCCTGGCCTCCGGCGAGGGCGATGCCGAACTTCTGGTCCTCGTGGGCGGTGGCGATGAACTCGTGCGTGTGCGCCTCGACGCCGACCGTGACGCGGATCTGGACCCGCTGCCGCTTGCCGAGGGACTCGGCGATGTGGGCGACGCGGACGATCTCCTGGAAGGAGTCGAGGACGATGCGCCCGACCCCGACGCTCACCGCCCTGCGAATCTCGTCCTCACTCTTGTTGTTCCCGTGGAAGGCGATGCGCTCGGCGGGCATGCCGGCGTCGAGGGCGGTGGTGAGCTCGCCACCGGAACACACGTCGAGGTTGAGCCCCTCCTCCTTGAGCCACCGCACGATGGCCCGGGAGAGAAAGGCCTTGCCCGCGTAGAACACGTCCGCGTCGCTGCCGAAGGCGTCGGCCCAGGCTCGGCAGCGGGCGCGGAAGTCGCTCTCGTCGAGGAAGTAGGCGGGGGTCCCGAACTCCTCGGCGAGCTCGTCGACGCCCCGGCCCCCGACGGTCACGACGCCCTGCGCGTTCCGCTCGACGGTGCGGGCCCAGACCTTGGGGTCGAGGCGGTTGAGGTCGGCGGGCGGGGCGGAGTAGTGCCCCTCGGGGAGGACGTCGGCGTGACGGGGCCCGGCGGGGTGGGCGGAACGGCTCATGTCTGCATCTTTCACATCTGGTCGGGAGCACTGATGCCGAGCAGGGACAGGCCACCGGCGAGCACCACCCCGGCGGCTTCGGCGAGCGCCAGCCGGGAGCGGTGGGCGGCCGAGGGTTTCTCGTCGCCGAGGGGCAGGACCGTGTGCTGGAAGTCGAGCAGCGCGTCGGCGGTGGCTTCGAGGTGCCGGGCGACCCGGTCGGGGGCGCGGAGGCGGGCGGCGGAGGCCAGGACGGCGGGGTGATCGCCGAGGGCGCGGGTGAGCGCTTCGGCGTCCTCGATGTGATGGCCGGGTCGGCTGTCGAACCCCATCTGCCGGGCGTTCCGTACGAGGGCGCGGGTACGGGAGTGGGCGTACTGGACCCTGAACAGGGGGTTGCCCTCGCTCTGGCGGAGAAGCTCGTCGCCGAGCTTGGCCCGGTCGTGCGCGGCGGCGGAGAGGAGCCCCCAGCGCGCGGCGTCCCGCCCGAGCCGGCGGAGCAGCTCGGACGCGGTGTACGGGACGGGGAGGGGCGTGATGTCGGCGGGGACGCGGTCGCGGGCGCCCTGGGCCTCGACCCGTACGCCGAGCTGGGCCCATGCGGGGTCGGCGGCGTCCTCGCAGGAGGTCTCGCAGGAGGCGCGGACGAAGTCCCCCTGGAAGAGGAGGATGCGCCGTACGGCGTCGGCGGTGACGGCGGCCCGGACGTCGGCGCGGTAGCTCGGCTGGGCGGTCTGCCCGGTGGGGGGCCGGCGGCCGTAGTCGGGGCCGGCGAGGAGGACGGCGCGTACGAGCTCCTGCTGTCCGTCGGCGAGGAGGGTGAAGTTGAGGAACCCGGGCGAGGTGACGTCGACGCGCTCGAGACCGGGGTGGTCGAGCAGCCGCTGCCGGAGCACCTCGGCGACGTGAAGGGGCGGATGCCCGGCGGCCCGGGCGAGGCTGAGCGCGATGCTGCTGGCGTAGTCCCCGCGCCCGCCGGGCCGGGGCCGCTCGACCTTGACGTGCTGGGGAACGGCGACCCGCAGCGCACCCTCGTCGACCGCACGGCGCACGGCGTGCTGCACGGTGAGGGAGAGGTCCGCGGGGGTCACGGGACAAGCGTATGGGAGAAGGGGGGTGGGAACGCGAACCGGTTTCGCGATGCGGTCACCCTGACCTCTGCCCTGACCCCTGCCCTGACCCCGGCCCTGGCCCCGGCCTCGCTCAGTGGGACCCGCTCGGACTCCCGGCGCGCCCGACCCCACGTCTGCCGTCGACGCCCGACGGCCCCTCCTGTCCGTCGCGCCGCTCTCCCCGCTCCCGCCCATCACGGTGCATGAGCTGCCGCACGACCCGTACGAGCTCGGTGGGCTCGAAGGGCTTGGCCAGAAACGCGTCGACCCCGGCGGCGACGCCGCTGTCCATCTCGTACTGCGTACAGGCACTGACGATCGCGACGGGCACGTGACTGGTCCGCGGATCGGACCGCAGTCTCTCCGCGGTACGCAACCCGTCCAGCCGGGGCATGACGACGTCGAGGGTGACGACATCAGGACAGACCTGATGCACGACATCCAGACACTCGGCACCATCGGCCGCGGTCACGACCTCGAAGCCCTCAAGCTCGAGATTGACCCTGATCAACTGCCGGATCACCCGGTTGTCATCGACAACGAGCACCCGCCCGGACACGCCTGACACACGACGAGAGTAGGTCGCCGGAAGAGGCTGCGTCCGGGTTTTGCCCACTTCCGACCCGTGAGGGGGAACGAGGGGTCGGTGACTCGACGGAAATACCTGTTCACAGGCACGGCTCGGATGCTGGTAGGGTTCTACCCGTCGCCGCCGAACGCGGCGGACGCCCCCGTAGCTCAGGGGATAGAGCAACGGCCTCCGGAGCCGTGTGCGCAGGTTCGAATCCTGCCGGGGGCACTTCCGGAAAGAGGGTCTGACCTACGGAAACGCTGGTCAGGCCCTTTCTCGTACATGCCAAAACGTAAACGGTCTTTCGACCGTTGCTCTCTTCGGCGGTCATGGCGCGCCGGACGCTGGGCCCGGTGTGGTCGGCTCGCGGGTTCTCGCAGGTCAAAGCCGATGCGCCGGACGCCCAGACGTCACACCCACCCGTCCAAGGTGACCTCTGAGAGCGCCGCGGGCGACCGTCGCTCAGCAGTGCGGAATTCGCGTGTGACCTGCCCGGACGCCCGGGAAACGTAAGCGGTCTGGTGGGTCGTTTCCGTCACAGAACCACAGTGTGCAGCAGGAGCCACGTGAGTAACTCTGGTCCTTAGCGACGCAGACATCCCAACATCGAGGGGGTGAACGCGCAGCAGAACAGGGATCTCCCTCCTGCCAAGGTGGCTGAAGGAGGAGAGACCCCTTCCACGATCGCGTCCCCCTTGACCACGACGCGCCCGCCGCTGTGGTCACCGCGGCCAGACGGGATCCGGCTCGATGTTCCAGCCTTCGATGAGCCCCCACAACTCCCGCCGGGTGCGGGGAAGGGCCATGGTCAGAGCCCGACCCAGCATCTCGCGGCTCTTCAGGCAGGGCTCGATGAACGTGTAGTGAGCAGTGTCCTCAAGGTATCCGCCCGGGCTCTCCAAGAGGGCCTCGACAAAGGCGAAGCAGCGGGTGAGGAAGTCGCCGTCCCGGCCCTCGGCGAGCGCGGGCAGGAACAGCGGGTAAGCGAGTACCTCGGACAGCAGGGTGCCCGGGTGGGTGTTGAGCTGCTCCCAGTGGGAGACGTCGGCGACGCGCAGGTCGTGCCGCTCAGCCGCGACCTCGACGTACGGGAGCACCTCGGGCAGGTGCCGCAACAGGGTCGTGTACAGGTTGTCACTCGTGATGGGGCGCATCGTGGGGTACTCCGAGGAAGGCGATGGCGGGGGCCGCCGGACGGGGAATCGCTCCCCGTCCGGCGGCCCGGGGTCACGCTACTTCCCTGACGACATAGCAGTCACCGAAGAAGACGCAGTCCGCGCCCTGTCCGGCGGGGATCATGTCGAACGGGTCGGTGATGCCTTCGGCCGCACGTTTCGACGCCTCCTTGAGGCCGTAATTGTAGACGTCGACGGGGAACCCGGCCACGGCGGCGGCACTGCCCACGACGCCGAAGCCCTTGGCGAAGCCGCGTCCCTGGACGGCCTCGCCGCTGGGCGCAGCCCGCTGCGGGGCCTTGGGGTGCAGGTTCGGCGGGACGGCGAACTTCTGACCGGTGACCTCGCTCATCGACTCCGCCGCGATGACGGTCTTGAGGAGGTTGGTCATGGTCTTCTCCAGCACCGGGTTGTCCTTGACCCGTTTGGTGACGGCCCCGGTCACGTCGTCGGAGTTGAGGGCCGTCCACAACTCCTTGGCGTTGTCCATCGCCACCTTGCGGTCGGCGTCCGAGAGGATGCCCTTGCCGTCCTTGACCTTCGCCTTGCGGTCGTCCTCCAACAGGTCGCGCAGGCCGCCGAGTTTGGCCATGGCCTTCTCGATGTGCCACTTCTCGCCCTTGCCGCCGAAGGGCTTGCCCTCGTTCAGCTCCTCGATGAGCGCGGTCCCGGTCTTGCCGTCGCCCTTGACGTCCTTGTCGGCGACCGACTCGCGGATGTACAGCTCCTCCACGATGTCCTTGAGGCGCTGGTTCTCCACCTTCGGCATATGGGCCCGGGGTTTGTCCATGCCCGGATTCGCGTTCTTCTTCGGCTTGCCCGGCTTGCTCGGCTTGGGCTTGTAGCGGCCTCCCTCGCAGGTCGTCGGGTTCTTGTTGCACCAGTCGCGTTCGTCCGGGTCGTACTTGCCCGACGGATCGCTGCGGCGCAGCGGATTGTTGTGACCGTAGGCGTAACCGCTCAGCTGTTGCGGGTCCTTGAGGTCCATGAGGGGGTCCCCGCTGACGAACCGGCCCAGGGCCGGGTCGTATTCGCGGGCCCCGAGGTGCGTCAGGCCCGTCGTGTCCTGGGTGCCGCCGACGAATCCCCGGTCCGTGGGCCACGCTCCGGTCGCGTTGCCCCTGAGTCCTCCGAAGGGCAGGGTCCGTCGCTGGACGAGGGCCTGGGTGTCGGCCCTGATCGACAGTTCGCCGGTGCCGTGGTGGTCGGCGACGACGAAGGAGACCGAGCCGTCGTCCTGTCGGACCGCGGTGGCGCCGCCCAGGTCATAGCTGCGGCGGGCCGTGGTCTTCCCCGTCGCCTTGGTCCAGGTGACCTCCTGAGCGCCGAGGTAGAGGGTGGTCGTGCCGGCCTGGCGGCGCAGCAGGCGCATGCCGTCGGCGTCGTACAGGTATTCGCTGGTACCGGTGGCGTCCGCCACCGAGGCCAGGTTGCCCTCGGTGTCCCAGTTCAGGGTCTGGACGCTCTTGCCCGCGAGGCCTCGGGTGCCGGTGTTGCCACCGCCGTCGTACGTGTACGTGTCGGTTCCCGTGACCGCGCCGGTGGAGACCACCGACGTCAGTGTGTTGGGCTGGTTCTTCCCGTTCTCGTCATAGCGGTGGGTGCGCCGGGTGTCGGCGCCGGGGCCGCCGCCCGCCGGGTCGTGGATCGTCTCCGTGTCGCGGTTGCCGCCGATGGTGTACGTGTACGAGTGCCAGTACCGGGCCGGTCCGCCGAGCGCGGTGGTGCCCGGGTCGGCGGAGCAGTCGCCCTGTGGGGTCCAGGCCTCCGTCAACCGCTGGAGATGGTCGTAGCGGTAGCACTGCCGGTCCGTCCCGGACCGGGAGGTGTCGGTGACGGAGGTGACGTTCCCGGACGGATCGTAAGCGTATGTGGCGGCGCGGTCGACGCCCGAGATCCCCTCGCGGTCCGTGCGGCTGGAGGCCAGCCGCTGGGTGCCAGCCTCGTAGGTGTTGCTGACCCAGGTCTTCTTGCCGCCTGTGGACAGCTCCAGTTGCAGGGGCTTGCCCGTGTGGGTGTAGGTGACCCCCGTCAGGTAGGTGGACAGGCCCTCGATCGCGACGAGGCGCTGCAGCGCGTCGTAGGTAGGGGTGACCACCTCGGCGGGCAGCGAGCCGGCCGCCGGGAGGCTCGACGATTTCAAGGTGCCGTCGAGGTTGTAGGTGGTGTTGACCTGGTGGGTGGTGCCGCCCAGCCCGGGCTCGGCACTCGGGATGCTCAGCGTGGTGCGCAGAGGCCGGTACAGGTTGTCGTACGCGTTGATCGTCCGCGTGTACTTGGTTCCGCCCGCGCCGCCCACGTAGCGGGTCGACGAGGTGAGGTAGCCCTTGCGGAGCGTGTCGAAGGTCCAGGACGCCAGCAGCGTGCCGGTCGGTGAGTTCTCCCGGGTCTCGGTGTGCCGGCCGAGGCCGTCGTAGACGAACGCGATCGTCTTCTTGCGGCCGGTGTCGGTGGTGGTGGTGACCCGATCCCGGTCGTCGTAGGTGATCGAGGTGCCGCCCGAGTCGGGGTCGGCGGAGGAGGTCTGGCGACCCAGCAGGTCGTAGCCGTAGCGGCGGACCGTCTTGTCGGGGGTGGTGACCTTGGTGATCCGGCCGCCCCGGTCGTACTCGTAGGCCGTGCTGTCGTACGCGCCGGTGGGTGCGGAGCCCTTGAACTCGCGCAGTTCGGTGGTGTTGCCGGCGGCGTCGAGCACCGTCTCGGTCGGGGTGGAGCCCGCGGGCGGGTCCACGGTCACGACGTCGGCGCTGTAGGAGGTGGTGGTGCGGCTGAGCTCGGTGCCCTCACCGTTGCCCCGCAGGGTGCGGGTCATGGTGTTCCGGCCCAGGCCGTCGTACTGGTGGACGGTCTGGGTGTCGATGTCGCCCTGCGCGGTGACGCCGAAGAGCGTCGGCTCCGGGGCGCCGAGAGCGTAGTAGGGGGCGAAGACGCGTTCGACGAGGCCGCGCTCGTCGTAGAAGGTGTCGTCGATCAGGCGTCCGCCGTCGGGGCCCGCGGACTGCGACTGGCGGGGCCGCAGCCAGCCGTCGTACAGGATGTACGAGGTGATCTGACTGCCGTCGTTGGCGAGCTTCTTGGCTCCGATCGCGGCGATCTTGCCCTCGGCGATCCGGTAGGTGTACTCGAGGCTCGGGGTGGGGCTCGACCCCTTGGGCCGGTTGGCCAGCCAGGCCTTGGTGAGCCGGCCGAGGGCGTCATACTCGACCTCGCTGCGCTTGCCGTTGGCGTCGACGGTGGCAGTCGTGAGCGAGCGGACCGGGTCGAACTCGGTGGTGACGGTCTGGGTGGTCGCGGCGTTGCCCACGACGGCCGCCGGTCCTGTGACCTTGACGGTGCCCGGGGCGGTGGTGGTCGCGGCGGTGAACACCGTTGTGGTGGTGGACCCACCGGGCGCCGTGGTGGAGGTGATGCGGCCGAAGCCGTCGTGGGCGTTGTCGGTGGCCCGGTAGCGCGGGGTCGTCCCGGCCCAGCCGGTCAGTTCCTCCTGTCGAGTGACCAGACCCCGGGTGGGGGCCGCGCCGAACGCGAGCTTGTCGTAGGTGTTCCGCTTCCGGGCCAGGACGTGCGCCGGATAGGTCACCGGCGTCCCGCAGGCCACGTCGAGGACCTCGACCTGCTTGGGCAGGGCAAGAATCCAGGCCGTCGTGTTGTCCGCGTACTGGGTGGTGGTGCACTCCTCGTCGCCGGTGGTGGGCTCGCCAAGGTCGGTGACGGCGGTGGCCCGGCCATACCCGTCGAACTCGGTGCGCACTCCGGTCTCCCGGTACGTGCCGTCTCGCTTGCGGTCCCAGGTGCGTGTGGCCCCGGTGCCGGTCAGGTTGGCGGTGACGGTGCCCCAGTCACGTACCCGCTTGGCGGTCTCCTTGCGCCACGGGGTGTTCACCACCCGGGACTCGACCGCGCCGGTGGGACCGTCGTACGTGGCGGTCCGATACTCGAAGCCCTGGTGGGCCTCATGGTCGACGAGGGTGCCGCCGGCACCGTCCGGGACGCTGATCTCCTTGGTGCCGCCGTCCGGGCCCTTGCGGTCTCCGTCCATGCCGCGCAGGAACCAGTGCTCGGACTTGGCACGCATCCCGTCCCAGCCACCGGCCTCCACGACGACCCGGCCGTAGCCGTTCCACTGCGACCAGGTCTTGTGCTTCTCCTTGGTCAGGCCGTCGTCATCGGCCCAATGCCAGGCCGCGCCGTCGAGGTAGGAGTAGCGGGTCACCATGTCGTCGGCGCCGCCGGTGCGGTCGGTCGCGGTGACCTGCATGACGACATACTTGTTGAACCACTCGCGGACCGGGTCGGCCGCGCCTGGCGGCTGCCAGTACTGCGGGAAACAGCGGGTGGCGTTGGTCTCCGGGGTCGGCAGCGCGTCGAAGGAGCAGTCGGGCGCGGAGTACGCCACGTCCAGGGAACCGCCGGACTCGTCGGAGATGTTGGAAAGCCGGTACTTGATGAACGGGGCGATGCCGTCGCCCAGCCGGTCGAGCCGGTTGGGGTCCTGCCGGTAGCCGAAGGTGACCGAGGGCAGCGCGATCGGGGTCGTGCCGGACAGCCCGGTGTGCCGCACGGAGGTCAGCAGCAGCGACCGGTCGATGTCCGCGTCGCCCCAGGCATGGGAAAGCTGCCAGGCGTCGGCGCCCGCATAGCTCCCGGACGGCTGGAGGATCTGCGTGGTGATCTTCGTCAGGCGCTTGCGGGTCCAGAAGCTCGGGGTGAAGCGCCCCTTGTCACAGTCGGTGGCGCTCGCGCAGTTCAGG